>JAITRC010000015.1 GCA_031288615.1 Tannerellaceae bacterium | reverse complement strand
AGCGTCTGAAGGAGGCGCGAGTGCGTCGGGTGCTGGAGCCGGTGATACTGGGGGAGAATAGAATGGACCAGAGTGACGAGGACTATTTATATGTACGGGATTTGGGGTTGGTGAAAGAGGGGATAGGGAAGCGATTGGAGCCTGGGAATGCGATTTATGGGGAGGTGATAGGTCGATTTTTGTCGTCACAGGCGCAGATGGCATTGGGGGCAGAGAATTCGCCGGCGCAATCCACCAAGTTTATCAAGGCGGGTGTGTTGGATATGGATTATTTGTTGGAGGAGTTCAGGGTGTTCTGGCGGGAGAATAGTGAGATCTGGGAGGAGCGGTTCGAGTATAAGGAGTCGGCGCCGCATTTGGTGTTGTTCGCGTTTTTGCAGCGGGTGATCAATGGAGGTGGCCAGATCATGCGAGAGATGGCGACGGGGAAGGGGAGGCTGGATATTGGTGTGGTGTATGGGGGGCAGAAGTATCCGATAGAGCTGAAGGTATGCCGGGAGCAGGATAAGCTGGAGACGATCATCAAGGAGGGATTGGAGCAGACGGAGCGTTATATGGACGTATTGGGGAGTAAGCGGGGGTGGCTGTTGGTGTTCGACAGGCATGCGAAGCTGAGTTGGAAGAAGAAGCAGTGGCGAAGGACGGAGAAGGTGAGTGGGGGGAGGGAGATCGTGGTGTTAGGGAGTTAAGCGTCCTAAGGACGCTTTTGTGTCAGAGAAGTAGATAGGTAGTAGATAGGAAGTAGATAGGAAGAGAAAGAAGATATGGGAAAGCAGGTAGGGCTGGTAGTGGGGCTGTTGGTATGGGTGGGGCTGTTGGGAGCGCAGGAGCTGGTGCAGGGAGTGCCGGAGGCAGGAGATAAGGGACAGGGGGAAGTGGAGTTGGGGGAGTTGGGTCGTCAGTGGGTGGTGGTGCAGATGAAGGAGGCGTCGGCGGAGCCAGGAGAAGCGGTAACGACGGGGTTAGGAGAAGCGGTAACGACGGCGTTAGGGATAGCGAAAGAAAAGCGGTCATTGGGGTATGGGGTGAGTAAGGTGTCGTGGGAGGATTTGGTAAAAGGAGGGAGCCCGAACGTGGGGTCGGCGCTGTACGGGAAGGCGTCGGGTGTGCGGGTACAGTCGTCAACGGGGGGAAGTACGGGGTCGGTGTCGGTGAGTATTCGGGGGTTAAGTTCGTTGGTGGGGAGTACGCAGCCGCTGTTGGTGGTGGACGGGGTTCCGGTGCGGAACGGGGACGCGAATACGGGAGAATGGACGAATGCGAACCGGATATACAGTAACGGGATAGTAGACCTGAATGTAGAGGAAATAGAAGAGGTGTCGATCTTGAAAGGGGTGGGCGCGACGTCGTTGTATGGATCGGAAGGCTCGAACGGGGTGATCATGGTGACGACAAAGAAAGGGAAGTCAGCGGGAGGCATAGGGGTGGAATTTGGAGCGACGGTGACAGGGAATTGGGTGTCGGATATGCCGAAGGTGCAGACGGAGTATGGTCCGGAGCTGGAATTTAAAGATTATAAGGGGGATGTGTACTTGTATCCGGTGTTGGGAAGCAATGATCATTTTGGGCCGAAATATGACGGGCGTCAGATACTGTATTGGGACGGGAGTGTACGGCGGTATGAGGGGGTGAGTGAGTCACCGTTGCGCGACCTGTACCGGACGGGGTTCACGCAGCGCTACCATGTAGGGGTGTCGAAGGGAAGCGAAGGGATGTCGGGACGATTGTCGTACACGTACGTAGATGAGTTGCCGAACCAGTACAATAGTAACTACCAGAAGCACCAATTTGAGGGGTCAGGGGTGTTGAAGTTGCACGAGAAGCTGGAGGTGGGGTATAGGGGATCGTACCTTTATCAATCGATAAAGAACCGGGCGTATACGTTAAGCAAGGTGACGGGGAGCGTGGGCGGTCAGTTGCATTCGCTGGAGGATGTGAATCTGGTGCGGAAGACAGGGGGTTCGTTTATCTACGCGAACCCGACGAGCGCGAAGGGGTATTATGAGGAGATTTTGGGGAGAGAGGAGTATGAGACGAGCAGTAGGTTGTTGGCGAGTGTAACGCCGGTGTGGACGATCACGGAGGGTCTGAAACTGCGAGGCCGCGTGTCGACGGACAAGACGGCGGCGGAAATCGAGAAGAAGCATAGCGAGTTGTTGTGGCGAGATAAATACGACTTATACTACGGGGAGGTGCTGTTGCTGCTGGACAGGTCAGTGTCACGGGTGGTGGATGTACGGGCGAGTACGGGGGTGCAGGAGAGCCGAGTGAAGGCGGACAGGTACAAGGAGACGCTGGAGAAGCGTTCGTGGGTGGGGACGGCAGGGTTGTCGCTGTGGCGGACGGTGTATGTGGATGGGTCGTTGCGTCAGGAAGAGGTGCGAGGGTGGTTGCCGAAGTCTACTCGGGCAGTGTATCCGTCGGTGAGCGGGAGTGTTGTATATTCGAATTACGGGAAGGTGCGAGCGTCGTACGGGGTGTCGGGGAATATAGTAGGCGGGGGGTGGTTAGCTGGGGAGGATCTGCGCGGGGAGACGAAGTATGAATGGGAGTTTGGGATGGAGCAGGGATTTGGAGGGGACAGGGTGTGGATAGATGTGTCGTACTACAGGAATAGGGTGGAGGATGCGGTAGTGCCGGTGGAGGTGTTGACACCGTTGTCGTCGGTAATCCCGTGGAGGCTGGAGAATATAGGGAGGCTGACGAATGAGGGGTTAGAGATAGGGTTGCGGGTGCGTGCGTTAGCCACGCGCGGAGTGACGTGGGACATAGTGGGGAATTATGGAGTGAACCGGAACAAGGTGGAATGGCTGGGAGAAGGGGTGGAAGTGCTGGAGCACAGCGCAATGCAGAACGGCACGCAGGGGGGCACGCAGGGGGGCGTGAAGGTGTGGTCGAAGGTGGGCGGTCAGGTGGGAGACATCATGACGTACGCACCGGAGACGGATAAGCGGGGTCGTCCGTTGGTAGGGGAAGATGGTCTGTATGTGGTGAAGTATGGGAAAGAGAATCTGAAGAAGGCGGGGAACGCGATTCCGTGGGGAGTGGGGGGAATAGGGACGACGCTGCGCATAGGTCAGGTGTATATAGATGGGTTGATAGACTTCCAGTTAGGAGGAGCGGTGGTGAGCGAAGGGTATCAATATACGATGGGCAGCGGGATCAATCCGGGGAGCTTGTCGTACCGAGATACAGACCATGGTGGGATAAGCTACTACTTTCCGGAGAATGACGAAGGGTCTCGGGCGGTGAAAGCGGGGACGAGCGACGTGTCGCGTGGGTATACGGAGAAGGGGGAGAAGGTGTATCATAACGGGATGATATTGAGTGGCCGTAAGGCGTCGGACGGGAAGAAGAACGATATTATCGTACCGAGCGACAGGTACTACAAGGGAGTGTATGGAGTAGGGACAGGCGGATCGGTGTACTATGCGAACTCGGTGTTCGACAACACATACATGAAGTTGCGGGAGGTGTCAATAGGATGGGATATGCCGAAGCGGGTGACGTCTGGGGTAGGGTGCTCGGGGATTCGGGTATCGTTATTCGGTCGGAACTTATGCTACCTGTACAAGAACAAGTCGGGATACGATCCGGAATCGACGTCGGGGACGACATGGTGGAGCCAGGTGTTTACAGGGAAATCGACGTCGGGGACGACGCGATCGTTGGGCGTTTCGTTGCGCGCGTCGTTTTAAAGGGGGAAAATGGAGTCATCGTCCATTATAGCGGAGAATAAGCGTCGGATCTCGAAGCTGCGCGCGTCGTATGATCCGGAGGCGGGCGTAGGGGGTGATTACGTGCCACGTAAAGAAGTAGATGGGGGGATGCGTCTGCCGATAGATTTCATGAGTACGTATGAGGAGTACGAGAAAGGAAGCTGTACGAAGGAGGAGATGGAGGAGGCGCGGATGCGTCATGACTTTGAGTACTGGGCGTATAAGCGGATAAAGATACGGGGCAAAGGGAAGGGGGAAGATATACCGTTCAAGCTGAATCAAGCGCAACGTAAGTTGGTGAAGGAGTTGGAGGAGATGCGGCGGAACGGTCGTCCCATACGGGTGGTGTTGCTGAAGGCGCGTCAATGGGGGGGCTCGACGGTGGTGCAGGTGTATATGTTGTGGATCCAGTTGATGCACAAGGAGAATTGGAATAGCGTGATCTGTGGGACGACGGAGGTACAGTCGACGAATATACTGTCGATCGTACGGACGGCATTGGAGAATTACCCGAGTGGGAAAGAGAAGGGTCTGGAGTTGAAACCGTTCGAAGGCTCGTCAAAGCACAAGCGAATACCAGGTCGAAAGAGCACGATCTATATAAGCTCGTCGGTGCAGCCGGATACGATAAGAAGCTCGGATATATCGATGGCCCATCTGACGGAGGTGGGTCTGTGGCAAGAGACGTCACAGAAAGGGCCGGAGGATGTGGTGCAGTCGGTGATGGGATCGATCCAAGAGGCGGCGGATACGGTGGTGGTGTTGGAGAGTACGGGGAAAGGGTCGGGGAGCTACTTTCAGCAGACGTGGGAGTCATCGTTACATGGGGGGACGAAATTTCGGGCGGTGTTTGTGGGGTGGTATGAGACGGAGCAGTATAGTGAGGCGATGTCGGAGGATGAGTATGAGCCGTTTATTGCGACGATGCTGCCGTATGAGTGGGAGCTATGGAAGTTGGGGGCTTCGTTGGAAGGGATCAAGTGGTATAGGGCGAAGGCGAGTAGTCCGGGGATGGAGGATTGGCGGATGCGGTCGGAATATCCGAGTAAATGGGAGGACGCGTTTGAGTCGGGAGGGAACCAGGTGTTTAGTCAAGGCGATCTGTTGAAGTGCAGACGGACATGCCGAGAGCCGGAGTGGCAAGGGAATATAAGGGGTAGGACGGAGACAGGGACGGAGGCGTTGCAAGACCTGACGCTGGAGTTAGGAGAAGAGGATGGGACGCAAGAGAACAAGCTATTGATATGGACGATGCCCTGTCGATATGAGGATAATTTCAGGGATAGGTATATCATCACGGTGGATATAGGTGGGCGGATGTCAGAGTCGGATCCGACGGACATACTGGTATTGGATAGGGTGGAGCTGCTGGAGAAAGGGAGTGAAGGTCGTCCGGAGGTGGTGGCAGAATGGCATGGTCATATAGACCCGGATATGATGGCGTGGAAGGCGGCGCAAATCGGGAAGCTGTATTGGGATGGGCTGCTGGTGATAGAGAGTAATACGGCGGAGAGTAAGAAGCTGGGGGGGAACCCGTTTGAGTCGATACTGGATGAGATCGTGCGCTATTACCCGAACCTGTATAGCAGGACGTCGTCGCAAGAGATCAAGTCGGGATATGCTCGTCGGTGGGGATTCCATACGAATACGAACACGAAGCCGTTGATAGTGAATCATCAGGTGAAGTTGTTGCGCGAGGGCGGGTACATAGAGCGGAACGAGGAGGCGTTGGATGAGTTTGAGGTGTTTGAGCTGAATGGGGGGAAGATGGAGGCACGGGTGGGGAGTCACGATGACCGGGTGATGACACGGTGCATAGGGAACTATATCTGCTACACGTACCCGTTGGTGAAGGCGTCGTCGTCGCGGAAGCGAGTAGCGGGGATGCTAAAGGGGGATCAGGTGCGCAGCCTGGCGCGGTTCTAAGGGGCGGGATTAAGGGACAAGGAACTTGATAGCGGTGCCGGCATCGGAGACAAGGAAGTAGATGCCGGCGGGTAGTGGGGGTAAATCACGTAAATCAGGGGCGCAGGGGAAGGCAGCAAGGACACGTCCGGAGGCGGAGAGGAGGGTCGTGCGTGCGGGTGCAGGATTTGGTTGCGGGGGGAAGATGGAGGTGGGCGGAGTAGGGACAAGGGGGAAGATGGTGTATTGAGCGGAAAGGGAGCCACCTTCATTGGAAGTGAGTGAGAGAGAGACGGCGATGGGGACATCGGGATCGGCATCTTCGGCGAGTCGGACGACACGCGAGATGGCCTGTTCTTGAGAAGAGGCGGCGAGGAACTTGACGGCGTCGGGGGGATCGACAGCCCAGGAGATGGATTTGGTGGTGAAAGGGGCGGCATTACCGAGTATGGAGGCAGTGAGGATGACGTCTTGGAGGGGGAGGAGGGAGATGGAGACGGAGTCGAGGTGCCTGACATCATGGAGGATGAGCTGGAGGGGGTAGGAGGTGGTGTGGATGGTGTAGGAAGCGGAGAGATTGGAGCCGTCACGGGTGGAGGCGGTGACGGTGACGGGGATATAAGGGACAGAGGAGGCGTGGAGCCTGACGGAGCGGGAGAGCTCAAGTGGGGAGGAGGTAGAGAGAAAAGCGGCGGCGGTGGGTGGGTCGATAGTCCAGTCAACCTCGTTGAGGGTGACGGGGAAAGGTGAATCAGCGGAAAGTTCGGCGGAAAGGGAGACGGTCTGTCCGTGGTCGAGGGTGATGGAAGAGTGTTGAGGGCCACGTTGATCGTGGAGGATGATGTGTTGAGGAGTGATGGGTGGGACGGTGATGAGGATGGAGTCTTCTTTGGGAGTCAGCGGGGAAATGATGATGACATAGAAGGAGACGCCAGCCCTGAGGGGAGCGACCCTGCGCTGGTTGTCAGGAGCGCCGTTCTGAGGGAGGAAAGAGGCGTAAATGGAAGGGGAAAGTCTCCAGGCGAGGGATTGGTTGCCGATCTCGGGAGGATCAAAGACGGCACGGATGCCACGAGAGGCTTGGGGGTCGTAAGGGAGAATCTGAGGTGAAGGGACATCGTCGGAGAATTGGAGGGAGACGGAGCGGAAGGGTCTGGAGGTGCAGGTGATGAGGGAAGAGGCGGTGAAACCGGGTTGGTCTTGGGCTGAGACGGAGACGGTGAAGGCACCGGTTTTGGAGGTTTGGAGGGTGCGTCGGAAGACGAGATAGCCATCGGAGTGGGTGGAGGTTTGGGTCTCGCCGACGAAGGCGGCGATGGAGGGATCGGAGATAGTCCAAAGGATGGAGGGATTGGAGGCATTGATCGGAGCGAGGTGCGCCTCGAGGGTGAGGGAGGTGTAGATCTCGACGGAGGGGGCAGAAGCAGAGAGGGAAAGTTGCGAGACGGGGACGTTGAGGACGGAGACGTTGAAGTCGGCTTGGGATTGGGAAAGGGGTAGGTCGGGGTTGGGAGTGAGGGCGGTGGCGGAGATGGTGAAGGTGGTGGGCAGGGTGGAGGCGGCGATGGCGAAGAAGGCGGCGGTGTCGGAGGCGAGTGGGTGTGAGGAGAGGTGTGTGAGGACGCCCTGTGGTGCGTTATGAGTCCAGGAGAGGCGTTTGTCAGAGACATCGCGAGGCCAGAAGTTGGCGGAGAGGCGGAAGGTGGAGCCAGGGAGGATGGAGGCGAGGGCGGTGCTGCCGGAGGCATCGAGAAGTCGGAGGGAATCAGGGAGGACGGGCGGGACGAAGAGATTGAAGGAGGCTGAGGCGGGTCGGGTGGCAGGAGGAAGAGGAGCAGGCGCGGCGACGGTGAGGGAAAGCCATTGGTTGGCTTGGATAGGCCTCGAGGCACGAATACGGACGTAGGTGTCGGAAAGGGAAAGGCCGGGAATGGTGAGGCCATTGGCGTCTACGAACTCGGCAGCAGCAGAGGATAAAGTCCATTGGAGGGCGGGTGTGGTGGCGAACAAGGGGGAGGTGTGGAAGGCGAACTCAAGGATGGAATCGTGTGGAAGCGCGAGGGAAGAGCCGGAGGTTTGGGAGGCATTCACGGCGGCCAAGCGCAAAGAATCGACCTTGATGCGGAAGGTGTCAGCGACCTGGTCAGAGGTGGCGTAGCGAGGTCGGGCGATGACGCGGATGAGGGAGTCTCGTGAGAGGACGGTCAGTAGTCGGCAAGAATCGCCGGGGATGCCGGGAATAGGGGTGAGCGCGGCAGCGCCCTGCGGAAGGACAGACCAGGCGATGCCGAACTGATTGGCATCGAGAGGAATAGTCCGAGCACGGAGGGGTAGTTGGTCTTCGTAAGAGAGGAAAGCCTGTTGGTTGGCCTGGTTGTCGGTGATGTCAATGGAGGAAATGGGGAGGGGCGGTACGCTAAAGGAGAAGAGGGTTTCGTTTACATAAACAGAGACAAGGGTGTCGCCGACGGTGGGGGTGATGCGGAAAGCAAGAGGATCTCCGTCGGGATCAGGGATGCAGTCAGCAAGGCCATTGGTTTGGAAGGAGAAACCGGCGGCAATGGCCTCGTCGGTGAAAGAGGGTGGAGAGAAAGAGAGGGCGATGTAGAAAGGGGTTTGGTAGTGGGCGGAGGGGAAGAGGGCAGGCCAGGTGGGAGCGGTGAGGGTGGAGGAGATGCGTAGGGAGACGTCGTGCTGCGGGACGTCGATGGGGAAAGGACCGGCGACGATGACGTCGTGGACGGTGGCGAGGTTGGCGTTTTGGTAGGTGAAGAAGATAGAATCCCAGACTTGGAGGGAAGTACCAGGGGTGAAGCCGTAAAGGGAGACGGAGCGCCCTTGAGGGTCGAGGTTGCGGAAGGTGAGGGGTCGGTTGGAGGAGAGGTTGCCATGGGTGGGCTTGGCCGACCAGCGGTGCTCAAGGAGAGTCACGCCGTCGGGGAAGTCAGGCCGTGCGGTGAGGGTGAGGGAGTCGGAGAAATAGGGCGAAGCCTGTCGGTTGCCGTTGAGTGCTTCGATAAAGAAGTCGTTTTTGGAGGGGTCGTAAGGTAAGACCTTGACTATCAAGGTATTCATAAAGCCTTCGATATTATCGGCATTACCGGAGGCTTTGCAATAGAGTATGAGAGAACCGGGTGTATGTGCGAAGATGCGTCCGGAGACGGGATCGAAGTCACAGGGGGTCACGGCACCGAGAGGTGAAGTTTCGAAGGAGAGAAGGGCGAAGGAGAAATCGGGGAGGGTTTTGGTATGCAAGAAGGCGATGTCACCGACGTGTAGATCCACGGCACTTCCTCCGTTCAGAGGGATGTCGCTACCGGATTGGGAGGTGAGGGAGAAGCTAATGCCTGTGATATCGGGGACGTCGGGTTTGTAGAAGAAGAGGGCGTCAAGGTTGAGGATGGCGTTGGGGAGTCCTTGAGCGGCGATGGAGAGGTAAGGGGTTAGTGTCCCGGTAGGGAGGAAGGCGTCTTTGAAGAAATTACCAAAGGTGGAGGAGATGGGTAGGGAATAGGCGTGCCAAGCGTCGTCATGGAGGAAGTCAAAGGAAGGAGAACGGTGGTTGACGTCGAAGAGATTGCCGAAGGCAATGGTGGTGTCGCGGAGATTGCCGTCGGGATCGGCGACGGTGAAGGTGAGGGAATAGGAGGCGTCGGGGAGAGGAGAGCGGAAGGCGATGTGCAAAGCACCGCGGTTGCCGGAAAGCTGGTGGATGGGGTGAAGGGAGATGGGAAGGTCGGCATAGTCTGAGGTGCGGTGGAAAGAGAGAGCGGCGAGGGGTTGAGGCGAGGAGAAAGCAAGGAAGGGGTGGGTGAAGCCGAAGGCGTTACGAGGATCAGCGGGGAGGTAGCTGGTGAAGTCATTGAGGTCAAGGGAGAAACGAACGTCGTCGGGTCGAAGGTCGCCAAGGATGGTACCCTCACCAGGGAGTTGGTTAAGGAAGTTGAAAGAGGCTTGGTCGAGGAAAAGCGGGAAGAAGCCGGCAGCGTGGAGAGGGTCGGAGTCGGAAGGGAAAGGGAAGGTGGCGGAAGGGGTGTTGTAGTTGGTGAGGGAGATCTGCTTTCCGTAATCGTTTAAGGTGAAGAGATCCTGAATAGTTCCCATTTTGTCCGAAGGCTTCCTGGCAGAAAGGGAGATGTAGAGTTTTTTATTTTGTGCCGGAGAAGAGAGGTCGCTCATGTAGGCAGGGAAAGTATCGACATGGAAGCGGGAGATGAGCTCTTGTGCCGTCCATCGCGCGGAAGGAGAAAGCGGGAAGATGAGGTCGGTAGGCTCGGCCTTGACAGAGAAGAGAGAGACATTGCCGATGTTAGAAGAGACATCGGCGCCACCGTCGTAAGAAGGGGTTACACTCCCCGAAGGCGCCCCGCCATCCAGCGGGCAAGCCACAAAAGCCAGCTTAGAGGGGGTCGCTTCGGGGGTGTAAAAGTATAGTTCAGCAAAGTTAGCTTTTTTGGTGTGATCGGCAACACCGAGCACAGGGATGGGTGTACCGTCCGCATTAGAGATAGCCAAGATAGGCGTGCCCTTGGGGAGGGTGGAGCCCAGTTGCGGGAAGAGCTGGCAGAGGTCGGGGTGGTCTTTGAGGGGGATGTCAATGAGATGCCAAGAGTCATCGGGCGGGAAATAGAGGTGGGTGAGGTAGTTATCGGTGTGTTCTCTGGGGATGGAGGAGGATAAGGTGAAGTCGTAATGGCCGGTGCCATTGGAGAAGCGGAGGGTGTATTGGTAGGTGTAGCCGGCTTCGTTGGAGGAGGGCGTCAGGAAGGCGAGGTGGAAGGCGAAGTCCGAAGCGTGTGTTCTGAGCCTATAGAGTGAAGCGACGTCGTTGTCAAGGGTGACACGAAGTGTCTCAGACTTGGTGGAGGATCCGATGGGAGGAGTGGGTAGGACAGGAGTGGAGGCGGGTCTGAGGTCTTGAATGAGGAAGGGGGAAAGTTTTTGGAAGGCGGGCGGGTCGAGGTGGAGTGGGAAGAAGTTGGAAGAGAGAGGCAAAGAAAGTGGGTCGGCGGGAGCCAAGATGGAGACAAGGAGGGTATCGACAAAACTTTGGTAGGTGAACTTGATGCGGGCAGAGCCGGCTTTGAGGGCGGACATAAACTCAATGTTGCCTCCTTGTGAGTCAGGAAGTCGTGGAGAAGTGAGGAGGAGTTCGGGGTCAAGGACTTCCCAGAAGAAACGCTTGCGTTCGCCAGAAAGCGGTCGAAGTCCGGAAGCAGAAAGTGCAAAGCCGGTGGAGGTGCGTGAGGCGCCTTGCGGGAGAGAGGTGAGGTCGACGGAGGCGTTGAAGATAGAGAGGTGTAGGGTGTCGCCAAAAGCGGGAATATAATGGAGGGAGTCACCGACAAGGGCGTGTATCCGGGTGGAGTCAATAATATAGGCGGCGTCGGAGGGAAGCGGATCGGAGTGATGGAGGGTAAGGTAGTCATCGGTGCGGAGGTCAAAGGTGTAGCCGTAGGGGAGGGAAGCTTCGATGTGAGCAAGGTTAGGGTGAGCAGGGGGTAAGAGGGTGAAGGAATGTGTGGGGCCGTAAGGGAAGACATTGGGGCAATGGTCGGCGTGGTTGTTGTAAATGGAGAGGCTGTCGCCATGCGGGAAGGAATTGGCGAAACGGGGGGTGATTGAAGTGACGGCGTCTTGGGCGTCAGAGGTGCCGAAGGCGATGGCACCGCCATAGCCGTAAGCGTAAGGGGTGGAGGTAGTAGTGGGGGCGGGTCGAATAGCCCGGTTGCCGTTGAAGTAGAGGAATCCGGAGGTTTCGATGGAGGTGTTGCCGTCAGGCTCGACAAAGAGTGCACCGCCGTAGGCAGCGTTATACCTACTGAGGGGGATAGGTAAGTTGGGAGCGAGGGGGAAGGTGGTGTCGAGAGCGGCGTTATGGGTAAAGGAGACGTCTTTAAGTCGTAGGGTAGCCCCCTTACGCAGGTAGATAGCACCGCCACGTGCATGATTGAAATTCACAGCCGTTCCGTACCGGTTAGCCTGTTCGAAGTCGAGGGCGACGTTGTCTTCAAAAGAGACGGAGTGTAGTACCGCTTCGGCGTTCTCGCCGATAAAGAGAGCGCCTCCGCCGAAGATTTCGGTGGGTAGGTGCGAGAGGGCGACCCGAGCACCACGGAAAGTAATGTCGACGGCCTTGAAGAAGCAGTTATTCCGGAGAGAGAGGATGGGGTAAGGGGAGATTTGGGAATTTGCGGTAAGCGAAGGCTCGATGGAGGTGAGGTTATGGTGTGGGTCACGGGTGGTCCAGAAGGATTGGGGTACCCGGAAGGCCTTGCCGAGGAAGGTGATGGAATCGAGGGAAGATGGGGTGGAGCATTGATAGGGCATGGGGGCGAAAAGGACGGTATCGGCGGAGTGTAGCAGGCTTTTGGTGAAGAGTTCGTTGGGGGGAAGTGCGAGGGAAGGTTTGGAGCCGTCGGCATAGGAAAGATAGTCGGTGGGTATGTAGAGGTCTACGCCGACACCTTTGGGGAGGGCATAGAAATGAGTGAGGCGGAAGGCGGGATTGGCAGAGATGCGGATGGAGGATTCGCCAGGTAGGAGTGGGACGTCAATGGCGGTACCGGATGCATCGGGGTCACCGGTGTACGCGAAGGCGTTGAGGTACCGGGGATCGTTGAAGATGCGTCCGGGATGCCTGAGGATCCCATTGGGGAAAGCGGGTTGGAAGCGGAAGGGTGTACCGCGTGGGACGGAATAGGTGCGTCCTCTGGTCGTCGAATTCCCGGTAGAATACTCAGAATTTGCTACTTCATCGTACACGCGAGGGAAATAGGGTTGGAAACTATACCAGTCCAGCACGACGGGATAGAACAAGGGTTCCCCGAAATTGCAGACACGGGATGGGTTTGAGAAATAGTTATTGGAAGAGTAATCCAGGTAGTCCGTGATCCCTCCGATTAAGGAGATAGCAAGGTTATCCCATATATTAATGTCAAGAGGGTTCAAGGCTTCAAAGGTGGTACCGAGGTGGAAATAGATGGCGGGGCCATAGTTAGGCCAGTGTCGCCGGAACTCGTTCCACCTATTAGACTCCTCCTGACTGGAGAATTGGGATCCTTGTTCTACGACGACATTGGCGGAGATGGTGACTTTACCGAGTGAGAGCTTGGCATTGTCAATGACAGAGATGCCCGCGCCGAAGGGATAAATCCTGTTTTGCCAACCCGTTGTTTCGCGGACGGAACGTTGGAAGGTGGTGTGTCCATCGGTGACGCGGCAATCAAGGAGAGTGACGTGTGCTTTGGAAATCAGTAGGTTAGCGCCACCCCAGACGGTATCAATCGTGGGAGAAGCGTCGATGGAACCTTGTGTGAGGGTAAGACCCTGTAGGGTGACATTGATGGGTGTAGGGCGGCTGGGAGAGGATTGGATGTAGAGGGTTCTGCATTGACCGTTCGCACTGATGATGGTGTTTGCAGGATTGGAGGAACGGGAAAGTCCGTCGCCGGAGAAGCCGCCGCGCAGTGTGATGGACTTATCAATGATGGAGAAGGTGTTAGTTTGTTCGATGTATGTATAGGTGCCTTCCTTGAGGAGGAGGGTGTCGCCATCTTTGGCGAAATCAAGGGCGAGGGTTAAGGAGAGGGGGTCATTCCAGGATGCCCCTGAGGCATTGGGGTCGTCGGCGTCAGGGGCCACACAGATATGGTTGGGGAGCAGCGTTTCGATGAAGGAGGGAGGCAACTTGACGCTGAAGTGAGAAGTGGGATTGAGGGTATAGGCGTCAAAGATGGGGATGAACGTATCGATACGGGCGGCGGGCAAGATATGGGAGGTGACGATGAGTTTATCAAAGAGGTATTCGGGGTTTTCGGCGGGGGGGAAGACAGGGTTTTTGGAGATGGAGATGGGTTGTCCTTTGGGGAAGTCAACGAGGTGAGTCTGTTTACGGGAAGGGGTTTTACCAGGGACGTTGGCGGTAGAAAAGGCGACCTGCCAGGAGTAAGCGCCGACGGGGAAGATGTTACTTGCGAGGTCGAAGGCGAAGGTGTCATCTATAGAGGTGTAGTTATCAAGGATGTGTAGCTTATCTTGCGCGGCAAGCGATACCTGCTTGACGCCAGGTTCAATGAAGAATGCACCGCCTTTGGACAAGTCGAGGATCGTTTTGCCGGAGAGCGGGGAGATGAGGGAGGCGGTGTTGTGATAAAAGGAGGCAGTCCGGAGGTCGATGTTGATATTGGTAGCGGTTGGTACATCGAGGTCATTGCCAAATACGCCGGCATAGAGAGCGCCGCCATAGGCGAAGGGGGTATTGGAGGCAAGTCCCCCGGCGAAGTTATCGTGGAAGACCGAAGCTCCATCGACGATGAAGGTGGAGGGGTTATCGCCATTACCGGAGAGATAAACGGCACCTCCAAGCTGCAAGGCGGAGTTGTGCGCCACAGAAGAGGCGTAGAGTGTGAGGCGTCCGTTATGGTGCGCAAAAGCACCCCCCCGTACAGTGGCGGAATTATTTTCGACGGTGGCGTTACGGAGGGAGATGTCTCCGCCAAGAGAGAATAAAGCGCCACCGGCTTGAGAAGCTTTGTTGTCAAGCAAAGCGACATCTCTGAGGGAGCAATAGGTGGCGGTATCGATAAAAATAGCGCCGCCGAGTTGTGCGGAGTTTTGCTCAAAGCGGATGTCTTGCGCTACTTCTTCAAGCTGGAGGGAAGCACCAGGCCCCAGATAGATGGCACCTCCCCTGAGGGCACGGTTATTCCGGAAGGTGACCTTGTTGAGGAAGACGGCGGCACTGTCGATGTAAAGCGCGGCGCCGTAGTTATGGTAATAATACGGGCTTTCTTCGGATTCATAAAGGGCAGTCGCATCAAGGAAGGTTATATTGCGGAAGATGACATTTCCTTCGCCGAGCGAAGGGGGGCCGAAGTGCGTTTTGGAGACGACAAACAATCTGCTGACGGTGATGTCGGCATGTTTGGTGATGGTAGAGAAAGCCTGCGGTTTGGGGGAGAAGTATGGGTCGCAACCGCCGATGATGTGGCAACCGTGTTTGATGATAAAAGGTGTACCGTCCTCACCGGTGGTGTAAGTACCTTCTTGGAGGAAGAGGTGGTCATCTTCCTCCAGGTTATCAATGGCGTTGCGGAGGGTAGTGGGCAAAGCAGGGTTAGTCCCGTCGGCAGTGGGTGAGCCATAGGTACTGATAAACAAATTCCTGGCCTCAACCGGCGAAGCGGCAAGGATGAGGATAAGCAAAAGCCTGAGTATTTTGGTCATACTGCAAAAATTATTCACCACGCAAAGGTGCATAAAATTGCGGGAAAAGAGGGTGTGGTAAAAGAGGAAAAACGTTATCTTTGCGTCAAGCAAGAAAAAAAGCCAAATCAATGGGCGTGAGCAAGAGACGCAGAGCGGGGGTGCTGGGTGTGAACAAGAGACGCAGAGCGGGGGTGATATGGGTGCTGGTGTGGGCGTGTATGGGGCTGTGCGGGCTAAGCCACGAGGCGAGTGCGCAGAGTTGGGAGAAGATGCGCAATGTGCTGGTGTCGGCACCGCCGGAAGTATCGGGAGGGGTGAGCACGTTTAAATCGGGAACGTCGCCATTTCGGGCGGATCAGGTGTTGGGAGTGTATTTGAGCACGTCACCGGCCGAAGACGATCGAAGCCTACATAATAAGTACTCGGAGCTGCGTCACGTGAGTTATAAGGGGTTGGGCTATCCGCCGTATATGGAGAAATACGGCAATATGCTGGATGGCCATACGCTGGATGTGTACTTTCTTCGTTTTTCATACCGGACGGCGCAAGTGGGGAGCTGGGTAGAGCTATTTTGTTATAATGAAGGAAGTGGGGAGAAGTACAATCTGCTGACTGTTGATGTGTCGAACGACGGGTTGTGGCATACGGTGGATGTACCCTTACGGGATCTGCAGGGAAGTGCGGGATTCAGCAACTTCAGGTCAAGTACCTCTCTATGGGAAGAGGGGGATGTGGTGTGGGGTACACTACTCGGTTTTCATGTGGCGGGGACGGTAGAGCTGGACTCGCTGTTTTTTTACACGTACGACTATCTGGTGAAGGAGATAGAGTTACCGTCGTGGAACAATCCGGTGGTGCAAGGGGATGTATTGGGGGATATCAGGATAGTGAGCAAGCTACCGTATGCAACGTCTCCGGTGGATGAGTTGGTGCAGGTGGAGAGCTACTATGATAGGGGTCAGTTGCTTTCGTTATATAAAGGTCTGCTGAGCACGTGCGGTTATCCGGTGGAGCTGGGGAGTGATGTAACTAAGGAGTTCACGGTGAGCCTACCGGAGGTGGAGGGTGTGGGGAGCGTGTCGACGACGGGCACGGTGAAGGTAATCCCACGGGGGAAAAGTCCGGAGGGGCGTGACGGTCACTCGTTCCGAGCACTATGGATGGACGAGGGGACGTACGGGGAGGTGTCGGTGACGGGTTCATGTGAAGACTTACGTCCGACCGAGACAGGCCTTCAACTTCCGAGCGACTATATGCCGGTGGTCTCGACGATGACACCGTCGGCGTTTGGGACAGCGAACGGCCGGCCGTTGCGGTTAATCCGGCGCACGGAGGCGAAAGCGGAAGGGTCGGCAATCAAGTTCAATTACCCGATGCCACGCTTAGCGGGAAAAGCAGAGGACTGGTACTTCCATATTGCATTGAAAACGACGGCGAGTGTGTCGTATACGATAGTCCTTCGCGAGAGCGGGTCGGGAGGGAAGACGTGGTCATACACGATAGGTAATTGCCGAGGAGCAGGTGGAGAGCTACCCGATAGGGACTTTTACCATAACGGGAGCTGGCAGTTTTTCTACATTCCCGTAAGCTCGTTGCATGTAGGGTCACCGGTATCCTTACCGGATGACGGTGCGGCACTGACGATAATCCCTATGGGGGAAAAAGAAGGCGATTTGCTGGAGTTTGACGGCATCTTCTTTGCCAAGAAACACGTAGAGCCGACGGGCTTACAGATAGCCATCCGCCACCAAGACGGTAGGGTGTTGTCGTATGACCATGTCAACCTGTCCCTTCAGGGAGAAGCCGTCAATCTGGTGCCGGTATTTACACCGGACTCAGCACGGTTGAGCAACGTGGTGTGGTCGTTCAACGACAATGGTGTAGCTACGCTGAACGGTTCGTCACTGAAATCGAAAGCGTACGGGTCTACGTACGTGAGCGCATCGGCCACTTTGCACGGAGGGGGTACTCTGACGGATGAGCTGACGGTGAGCGTACGGCGAGCGTCTGTGGAGTCGATGACGCTCTACGAAGGGGCAGGTGCGGGGAAGTTGGTGACGCACAAGTCAGACGGGAAAGCGGATACGATGGTGTACTACACTGCGGGTCAGACGTTCCGGCTGCAAGCGCATGCGTATCCGTTTGAAGTGGAGGATAGAGGTATAGTGTGGTCAATCAAGACTTCCGGAGGCGGTGTCGCGGGAGCGGAGTTCCTTACACCGCAAGCGAAAGACGGCGACAGCATCAGGACGGTGAAGCTACTGCCGGGAGGGAACGGTCAGGAGATCACGGTGGAGGCAAATCCGGTGGACGGGAGTAGTGTATCGGCGTACTACCGGATACTGGTGGTGCCGGAGGCGATTGATTTGATAGACAACGAAGGGGGGAAGGCGTATACGCCAGGTGCAGCAGGGAAAGCCTTTAAGGTAAAGGACATCACGCTGAGGGCGGTGTGTGGCGATCAGCCACAAGTAATAACCGGGCTACCCGTCAAATGGACAATAAGCCCGGGTATAGGTGCGGCAGTCACATTCACGGACGGGAATATAGAGGGTGCAGTACGGACGGTGCGGGTGTTGCGTCCAAACGTATCGGCGGTAGTCTCGGCTGAGACGGAGGACGTGATAAGCGGCAAGAAGATGATTAGCCACTATACGATTACGGTGCCGGAATCGGAGCTAGAGGTGCTGCGGGTGGATGCCTACGGGGTAGTGGGGAAGGCCAATCCAGGGGATACACTGAAGTTTATGGTAATAGAACCCCATGCGGGTCAGGAAGGGGGCTTGGACGCGACAGAACCGTTTGTGTGGAAGGCAGGGAAAGGCTTGACATGTATCTATCAGGATACGCTGTCACTGTATAAGTCGGTGCACTACCGCGTGGATACGGCGTCGGTGCATGTAACGGTGGAGGTGTACCGAAGGTGGCTGTCCGGCAGGCCGGAGGAAGACCAGCCTCACGGAGGATTTACGGTAGAGGTGCTGCCTCGAATCAACCCCTACCCTACCCTACCGACGGAGGGCGGTGAGACGCCGGAGGGCGGTGAAGAAGAAGGAGAAGAGTCAGGTCAAGGAGGGGAAGAGTCAGGTCAAGGGGGAGAAGAAGGTCAAGGGGGTGAGGAGTCAAGTCAAGGAGGAGAAGAAGAAAATGAGGAAAGCGGTTCAAAGGATACGCCGAAGAAAGGGGTAAGTCGTCCGGTGCAACCACCTGCTTCCGACGAAGGAGAGGGTGAAGGTGAAGGTGAAGGCGATACGGGAGAGGGTGAAGGTACGGGAGAAGGAGAAGGTACAGAAGGAGAGGGAGAAGGAGCAGAAGGGGGTGAAGGTAAAGGTGAAGGTGAAGGTGAAGAAGAATCCTCTACAGGGAAGCCGGTGAAACCTATAGCGCCTCTGGCAGACGACCAGAAGCAGGGAGTGACGCCGGTGTCGGTGGTGACACGAAGTGTGCACTATGCCGAAGGCCAATTGACCCTCGTCAATTTTGAAGGACGTAAGGTTATGATCACCAGATTGACCGGTAGTCCACTGGCCTCATTCGCCGTAGGTGTGTCGGTAGACATCCGTCCCCTTGCCCTGCCGACAGGGGTGTACATTCTATATACATACCCCCTACGGGATGTAGTACAGAAGTTTACGGTGCATTAGCTAAGGGTTAAAGTGTGAATATTCACGCCATAGTCAGCGCCTTGTTCATCGCGCTTTATAGCGTGACGGTGGTCGGTGTGGCATTGGTGGTTATCGCGGAGAACCGTAACCCGCTGAAGTCCATTGCATGGATACTGGTGCTGATCCTAACACCCGGCATAGGTCTGCTGGCTTACTTCCTGTTCGGACAGGATAGCCGCAAACAACGTATCATCTCCCGCCGCACCTACCGTCGCATCACACGCGGCATCACGTTCCTGACGCCATCGGTGCCTCGCAAAACCAAAGGCTCAAAATACGGTCTGGAGAAACTGCTCCAAAAGACATCAGGATCGCCCCTGCTGGGGACGTCGGATATACGCATCTATTCCTCAGGATATGACAAATTCGATGCGTTGATGGCCGATATAGCCCAAGCATCACATCATATCCACCTGGAATACTACGTCTTTGAAGATGACCACATCGGTCAAATCGTTAAGGAAGCACTGATCAGGAAGGCGAATGAAGGTGTGTCGGTGCGGATACTGTACGACGGCGTGGGAAGTTGGTCGGCCGACAGGCGATTCTTTCGAGAGATGAAACAGGCAGGTATCCGTGTGCATGCGTTCCTGCATGTCACGTTTCCGCTGTTCTACAGCAAAGTGAATTACCGGAACCACCGTAAAATAGCTGTGATAGACGGGCGTATAGGGTATATAGGTGGGATGAATATAGCAGACCGCTACCGGACAGGACTGTCGTGGGGTACCTGGCGAGATACCCACCTGCGCATCACAGGCGATGCAGTCAAAGCACTCCAGTGGGCGTTCGCGGTCGACTGGTATGTAGCCAGCAAAGAACAGCTGTCGGTCATCTCCAGCGAACCGCCGGCCAGTGAAGGGATGGAGAAAGGTAATGTGATGCAGATAGCCACAGGTGGGCCGACAGGCCATTGGCGTATCCTTCTCCAAGCGACAATATGGCTGATTAGCTCCGCCCGCCGGTATGTGTATATCCAGACGCCATACTTCCTGCCGACGGAAAGCCTGAACCAAGCGTTGCAGATAGCGGCACTGAGCGGGGTGGATGTGCGGCTGATGCTGCCCCAGCGCTCAGATACACTGTCAGCGCACCTGGCAGGACGCTCCTACCTGGATGACTTGGTACGCGCAGGAGTGAAGATCTACTTCTATGAAAAGGGGTTTCTCCATGCCAAAGTCATTGTGGCGGATGATATGCTGTCGTGCGTAGGCTCAGCAAACATGGACTTCCGGTCCTTTGAACACAACTTCGAGATCAACGCCTATATCTACGGGGAAGAGTTTGCACTCAGGTTGCGGAAGCTGTTTGAGGATGATATGCAGTCAAGCCGTCAACCCTCGCCCCAAGAATGGCTGCGCCGCCCCCGCAAAGACCGCATAGCCGAATCCTTCTTCCGCCTCTTCTCACCCCTGATGTAAAAGGCTGGCGGAGCACCTCTCCTTCTCAAGGTAAGAATCAACGTGCCGGCACTTCTTCTCCTCAAGAATCTCGTCAATGGGAATAAGAATGGCGGTCTCCTCCACACCACCGAAACTTTCGTTGAAAGTCGTTCCACAAACACGCATCTTGGGGGAAAGACTCATGTAAGCGTTGATGAGCGGAGGCACATTGATGCCGTACTCACGTGTCCGGCCATTCAAGACCCGATAGTTGTCCTTGTAATTATTATAAGGAAAGGAATCGGTGAAACGGGGATCGGAGATGTCGACGGGAACGGGGGCATGAGGTGTAATGAGGTTGTCGGGATCAGGAAAATGGAGGTAGAGGAAATGAATGAGCAGGTCACGCGCAGGACGAGGATAGGAAGCGTACATGGTGGCCTTGCCAAAAAAATACTTCAAAGAAGGGTCAATGACGGAAAGCGCCCCCAGCCCATCCCAAAGATTATCAAGGATGAAGATTCCTTTCCGAGCATCAGGAGCAGAGCCGGTGACCTGCTTGTCAAGCGCCACAAAAGAGCGCCCCAGCTCCACAGTATGCGGAAGATAACAGTCAATAAAACGACGGGAGAAACGGTAGAGGTGCGAAGTGGCTAAACAAGGCTGCCCATCAGGGGCAAAACGTACGTCAGACCCACAAAGGAAACGGTACCCGCCGAGAATCCGCTCCTCCTCAGGCGACCAGACAATGAGCTGGCGGTAAGCGTTGGGCATCGTGTCATACTCGTCAATGTCTACCGCCAGGCCTGTCCCCCCGCCGTAAGCGCGGAAAGCAGTCTCCCGAAGGCGTCCAATCTCCCGCATCACGTTGGGAGAGTCGGCAGCGGTGATGACATAGAGCTCATTCTTTGACTTATTGGTAGAGCGCATCCGCTTCGCGGAAGTCAGTTCAGCCTTCACTAACCTGACAGGCACAGGAGATATTATTGATTGTAGCATACCGGATTGCATACGGGCGACAAAGGAAGAAAAAAATTGGTATACTTTTCTATTCCATGCTATATGAAAGGGAGCGAATATAAGCAGCCCATTGAGATAAGGTGCGTGAGCGGTCAAGCGTCTCCCAAGAGACGGGTGGCGCGAAGCGAATGGCAAACCGGCTATGCTTGGCGCGAAACAGTTCGTCAGCCAAAAAGAGCATCTCCAGATTGAGGGGAATCCCTAAAGCAGTACGGATATTAGCAAGGCGATAAAAGAAATCGGAATTACAGCCGGAGAAATGCACGGGAATGACGTCCCTCCTATGCTCAATGGCCTTACGGACAAAAGACTTCTGCCATTCGACATCCATAATACGACCGTGCCGGCGGCGAGAACATTTGCCGGCAGGAAAAGTAACAATCTGATTATCAGAAATATAGGCGTCTTCCATTTGACACGCAGCGTGGCGGTCTTGCAACCCGAGCTTGTTGATAGGAACAAAAATACTGCGGAGGTTGGGGAGCGCCAGAAGGAGGTCATTGACAGGGTAGCGAATCTTACCGTCGAAACGACGGCCAATAACGGCAGAAAGGCAGATACCGTCCATACCGCCAAGGGGGTGGTTGGAGGCGAAGATGAAACGGCCTTCGGGAGGGATATGCTCCTCTCCGCACAGGTCAAGGTGAATGTCAAAATAGTCAAGGAGCGAGCACATGAAATCAACGCCGTCTTGGGTCTCGTAAAGGCGCAGGACGTGATTGATCTCATCCTGATGCACAATGCGGATAAGGTAATTGATGAGAAAGGTGGGGAGACGACGTTCGATATGCGGCACCTTGGTGCGGAGGATAGCCCTGACGTCAATGAAGCCGGCTTGCATAGGGAAGATTTATACCGTCTTAGGAGATAACTCCGTCAAAGGGTGAGATTGCAGCTTGCGGTGGCGAAGCCAAGCAGTGAAACGGGGAAAGGGGTAACCTAACTCTTCAAGCAAATGAGGGCAGTGCTTACGGATACTCTTCCAATCATATTTGACAACAAACTCATAATCACCTGTCCGAATAGATTCCGGCAAAGTGTTCCCCGGGAGCTCGCCAACCATACCGGCAGCTACTCGCATATCTTCCAAAACCGCTTCTATGGAAGGCCCTGCACCGTAGATAGGATAATCCTCCGCAAATGCATCAAAAAAGTTACTGCTCGCTGCTCCTACATTTATCTTTACCTTTTCCATACTGCAGTCTATTTTAATCCCATCCGTTTGACCAATGTTTTCCTCAAAGCTTCACGCATCTCATCAGCCCCGTGAAAAGGGGCAACCTCAACGCGCCCATCCTTTTCGTAATGGTAATGGCTCCCTCTTGCATGTAAGAACCGCCAGCCATTCCGCCGGATTATTCTATGGAACTCTGTGTATTTCACGTGCTTCTATTGGGCACAATGTTAGGTATTATTTTCTTTTGAAGAAGGGCTATTTAACGGATAAAGAAGTCCAGTAACGGCCTGTCGCCCAGATAAGCCACCAGGTGGTCATTCTGTTTGACGGGAGCGACGCCTGTAGGGGTACCAGTGTAAAGGAGATCGCCTGTCTTGAGGGTGAAAAAACGGCTGATATAAGCGATGAGTGCATCGGTTGAATAAACCATGTCTGCGGTTGTCCCCTCCTGTACCTTCGTACCATTGATCTCAAGGTGAAAAGATAGCTCATTGATACCTCCCGCCTCCGACAAGGGAATGAATGTACCGGCAGCGGCCGAAGCGTCAAAAGCCTTACTCATTTCCCAAGGCAACCCTTCGGCACGATACCTCCGGAGCAAGTCCTGCGCCGTAAAATCTATCCCCACCGTCACTTGGTCATAATACCTATGGGCAAACTTTTCTTCAATGTTCTTCCCCAAACGATTGATCTTGACCACCACCTCTGTTTCAAAAGCTATCTCTCCGGAAAAATCCGGTAAGAAGAAAGGATGCCCACTCCGGAGAAAGGCAGTATCGGGTTTGGTAAAGATCACCGGCTCACGTGGAGGGCAGGAAGAAGGATAGTTCATCGCCGCTGCAAATATCTTCATCTCTCAAAAATTTTCATTTTTCATACTAAAAATATAGGCGAAATCACCCTACACTTTCATAATCCAAAGGAAACAATTTTTCTTTTACATTTGCGCCGTATCAAACGCCTATACATCATGAAAGGAAGGATCAAAACGAACAGTCCCCTCTGGAAAGAGGTCTATTCCCACGCCATGCTGCCCGATGAACTCTCTCCGCTGGACGAGCTATCAACCAACCTCTGGTGGGTATGGAACCATGAAGGTGCCAAGCTCTTCAGTAAACTGGACAAAGCGCTCTGGAAAGAAACGGAAGGGAATCCTGTCCTCCTCCTCCAACGACTCACCTACGGCCGTATTCGGGAAATTCTCGCCGACAAGGAACTTATGAGCGAGATGAAAAAGGTACATGCGCGGTTCCGCGCCTATATAAATGAGAAACCCGACAGCGCCAAGTCTCCCTCAGTGGCGTATTTCAGCATGGAATACGGGCTTACAAATGTCCTGAAAATTTATTCCGGAGGGCTTGGTGTGCTCGCCGGAGACTACCTCAAAGAGGCCAGTGATAGTAACATAGACCTCTGCGCCGTAGGATTTCTTTACCGCTACGGTTACTTCACCCAGTCCCTCACCATTGACGGGCAGCAGGTGGCCAACTATGAGGAACAGAAGTTCCATACCTTACCGCTCACCTTAGTCACGGAAGAGGATAAACGACCACTACTTCTTGAAGTCCCCTTTCCGGGACGTACGGTCTATGCGCATATCTGGAGGGTCAATGTAGGCCGTGTCCCTCTTTACCTCATGGATACCGACATCTCCGAAAACAGTGACTGGGACCGCTCCATCACTCACCAACTCTACGGCGGTGACTGGGAAAACCGTATGAAACAGGAGTATATGCTCGGTATCGGTGGTATATTTCTCCTCGAAAAATTGGGTATCCATAAACAGATATACCATTGCAACGAAGGTCATGCGGCGCTTATCAACGTACAACGGCTTACCAACTATGTCCACGAAGGACTGACCTTTGCACAAGCGCTTGAAGTAGTCCGTGCTTCCTCACTGTACACCGTACATACCCCTGTCCCTGCGGGACACGACTACTTTGAAGAGGAACTGTTCCGCCGTTACACAGGCGATTTTCCCTCGAAGCTGGGTATCTCATGGCAAGATTTCATAGACATGGGGCGGGAGAATCCAGGCTCCAATGAAAAGTTCTCGATGAGTGTCTTTGCCCTCAACACCTCCCAAGAAGCCAATGGGGTCAGCTGGTTACACGGTAAGGTGTCCCGCCGCATGTTCGCCCCCGTCTGGAAAGGTTATTTTCCCGACGAACTCCATGTAGGGTACGTCACCAACGGAGTACACATGCCTACTTGGGCGGCTACGGAGACTAAGAAGTTTTTCGCCGGCAAGTTCGACGACGATTTTTTCAACCATCAGTCCGATAAAAAGTACTGGGAAGAGATCTATAATGTCCCCGACGTGGAAATCTGGGAACTCCGTAAATCCCTGAAACGTAAGTTTATTCACTATATCAATATTCAATACGGCGATAACCGCCTCACCAATCAGGGCACGCCGGCTATCGCCATAGATGTACACCAGGCACTTGACCCCAAGGCACTTTTCATCGGCTTTGGACGCCGCTTCGCTACTTACAAACGCGCACACCTCCTTTTCGATAACCTCGAACGGCTTGCACGTATCGTCAATGATCCCGATCATCCCGTCCGCTTCATCTTCACAGGGAAAGCGCATCCAGCCGACGGCGGTGGACAGGGACTGATCAAGTATATCGTTGAAATCTCCCGCCGCCCTGAATTTGTAGGTAAGATACTTTTCCTTGAGAACTATGACATGCGCCTCGCCCGCCATCTCATCGCAGGGGTCGACGTATGGCTCAACACCCCTACCCGCCCCCTCGAAGCCTCCGGCACATCAGGAGAAAAAGCAGAAATGAACGGGGTGCTCAACTTTTCCGTCCTTGATGGTTGGTGGTACGAAGGGTATCGCCCCGATGCAGGATGGGCACTTACCGACAAACGGACGTATGAAGACCAGAAGTTCCAAGATCAGCTGGATGCGGCAACAATCTACACCATTCTCGAAAGGGAGATCATTCCAGCCTATTTCGACAATGGGCCCTCGGGCTACTCTCCCCGCTGGATCGGCTACATCAAAAATTCCTTCGCCCAGATAGCACCCGACTATACCATGCAGCGCATGCTCAATGACTATATTGACCGTTTCTACCGACGCCTTGCCACCCGCTCCGGCCGGCTCACCGCCGATAACTATGCACTGGCTAAAGAATTGGCGGCATGGAAAGATGAGGTCGTCGCTCACTGGGACAGCTTCACCGTAGAATCCTTCACCTGTACCCCCGACTTCTACCGCGAGGAAGGGCCTATAGCCGGCTGTGAATATGTACACCGCCTGACTATAGACCGCCACGAGCTAAGTGCCATGCTGGGTGCCGATATGGTTGTTTTGCGGGGCGACGGTGAGGAGAATCACCTCCCGGAGGTTGTCCGTACCAGTGAGTTTCAGTTAGTGTCCGAAGAAGGTAGCCGACTGTACTTCGAGCTACATTCCGTCCTGAACGAGTCAGGTCGCCTGAAGATAGGGTTTCGCGTCTTCCCGAAACACGAAGCCCTGCCCCACCGCATGGACTTTGCCTTTGTCCGCTGGATAGAAGTAGCCCCTTGAAGAAAAGATGTGAATAGCGAAGGAAAAGGGGAAATCATTGTCTATCGGGCAGAAGATGGTAGAATTAAAATAGATGTCCGGTTAGAAAAAGAGACCATATGGCTGTCTCAAGCGGACTTGGTTGCACTTTTCCAAACAAGTAAGCCGAACATCAGTGAACACCTCAAACATATTTTTGAAGAGGAGGAATTGGATGCACAATCAGTTGTTCGGAAATTCCGAACAACTGCCTCAGATGGAAAAGAGTATGACGTAAACTTCTATAATCTTGATGTAGTAATCGCGCTGGGATTTCGAGTAAAGTCGCGAACAGCCACAAGATTTCGTATTTGGGCGACTGAACGATTAAAAGAATACCTCGTCAAGGGCTTCACGATGGATGACGATCGTTTGAAGCAAATGGGCGGAGGTGGATATTGGCACGAGCTTCTCAACCGTATCCGTGACATCCGTTCTTCAGAAAAAGTTTTTTACAGACAAGTATTGGATTTGTATGCCACCAGTATAGATTACGATCCACAGGCCTCTGAGTCGATTGAGTTCTTTAAGGTTGTACAAAATAAATTACACTATGCAGCTCATGGTCACACTGCCGCCGAAGTGATTTATCAACGAGCGGATGCAGATAAACCGTTTATGGGATTGACTGTTTTTAATGGGAAACAACCGACTAAAAAAGAGATTGGGATTGCAAAAAATTATTTGTACGAAGAAGAGTTGAAGATTTTGAATAATTTGGTTTCCGGGTATTTTGATTTTGCCGAAATCCAAGCAATCCGGCGCAAGCCCTTATACATGAAAGACTATCTCGAACAGTTAGATAAAATATTGGCTTCTACCGGAGAAGAGTTATTGCAAAATGCGGGGATAGTCAGTCATGAACAAGCAATGGATAAGGCCTTATCAGAATACAAGAAATATCATACGAAGACGCTGAGCGAGGTCGAAAAAGCATACCTGAAAACGATCACATCCGTACAAAAGAAAATAGAAAGAAGGGGCGGTAAAAAAGAAAATAATAGCTAAACTATCATGCCCTAGCAAGGGTGACCTATTTTACAAAATGAAGGGGAAGGCGTTATTTAGGATATCATCACTTGGTAATCAATCGATTAATTGATTATAAGCGGTACCAATGAAATAAAATACCACTGTTTTTCATATATTTAACATGCGGGGGGGGGGTATTTTGAAAAAGTATTACATCTTCGTACTTTATTTGAAACAAGATGGATACATTTTCAAGAGAATCAGTCTCAGATCTCTTTGTGGCGGGAGAAGAGGAAGTCTCTATAGTCGTTCTGAAGTACGGAGATAATTTACTGGCTACTTGGCAAAGAAATAAGGGTAACAGTCTCTCGTTCGAAGGGATGGTAGATTTGCTTTCTTCAGAGGCAAGAGTATGTTTTTTTCAAAAGAGTAGTGAGGATCATAAAGGGAAATCACAACACAAAATAATTATACCTATTGGAGAGGAAAAAGCTATTGAAATAATAGGAAGTTTCTATTCTTTTCACGTGGGTCGATTTACAGAGCTATTTGCTTATTCAATTTGCCAAGCAAAGGAAATACGATTCCTTAAAGAGCCTATAGAGGATACCAAGCAATCGGTCTGCCAAATTATCTTATCTTCCTTTTCCGACAAAATCGGCACAAACGATATAACATTCCGGGAATTATATACGGAAGTCGATTCATTGAATATTCCATTATCCGAAATTAATAAAGAAAAAGACAAGGAGATTTGGCAGAAATATGTAGAGGCACTAAAGAAAATCGTAAAACAAAAAGAGCAGGTTTGGAAAATTCGAGAGATTGGTTCTCCTTATGTAGAAAAAAAAGATTCGAATGATCGACTAATTGATATCCATGTCGAAAATCAAGATAAGCACTTCGAAATGGAGCTGAAAGAACTCTTTGAAGATGAGCTAAAATATTGTAGTGTAAAAAATGACTTAGCTTTTATTGAATTCAAAACCTATCGAAAATTAGATCAGGAAAGTAGTGATCAATTAAATGACTTAGCTATTATCTATTGCTACGATATCGTCAAAAATTCTCCAAAGCATCGTATAGACGGAGAGATCAGATTCAAGTATACAGACTCTCAGTCACGGGGTGAAATCCTGTCACAAGTCAAAACGGTTTTAGCACATGACTATGGAATACTCATTACTATCAATAAAGATGGCAGTACTGATATCCTCGAAAAGGATTTCCCTCATATTCAAAAAGTCATAGAAGATACATTTAAGGACATACTAGAACTACAACGTGATAATCATATCCAGCTAAAAGTAACATTTAAGGAAGAAAAGATAACAATAGATCAGAAACGAGACTTCAAAACAGCGATAGATATTCCGAAAGAAGTCAATTTCGATATTAGCAACTCTATAGTTACTATCACCACAGAGAATGCACAAATATACAATGCTCATGTGGACAAAATCAAACACTTATTCCCTAATGTTATTTTAGAATCCAGACCTTACCGCCCCACTTTCTTTTTACGTTGCAAAACCGATCTTGAACCTTATCGACAAAGTATAATAGGTAAAATCAGGAATGACATAGGACAATCTATAGATAAAGTCGAATATAAAGTCCTGGAAAGGCATACGAAACTCAGGCTCTCTTATCAATTTTGTACAGAATCGGAGAGAGAGGAGTTTAAACAATTAGTCACAACGGTATGTACAAAATATGAACACCTGGTAGAATATCCAATTGAAAATAATGAGGGAACTACGACTTATGAATTAAAGAAAAATGAACAAGCCGAACGTGAGAAAGAAAAAGAAATAAACGACAATCTCCGTCGGTCTATGTTTATCTATTTAACTCCGGAAGAATACGAAATACTTAATGATCCGGAAAGAGAAGGAAACGATATAACAACTGAGAAAGGGGAAAAAATCGGAGCATTATGTAGTAAAAAAGGAGATCGTCTGAAATTTCGTATTAGGGATAGTTTTGATGATTTATTGAACGGGAAAGAAAACGAAAGACTCGACATTAATGAAATAAGAAAAGGGTATATTAAACCTATCTTTCCCGGCGAGCTTGTAAATATAGACCGAATGATTCGAGCCATGGAAAAGGTGACAAATCCGGGTGGAAAAAGTGAACATTTCTTTTCTAAAAAGAGATATCCGTACACCATAGGTTATCCTGCCAACTATAATTTACCTCAATTTTTATTTGATCCAAGAATGGCACGGGAACCTTCAGAAGAAGAAATAAAAAACGAACAAAATCGAATAAAGAAAAATTTGAATGAACCGTTATTGGAACACCAACCAAAGCAATTGGAAGCGGTATCGAAATCCGTAATCACAAAAGATATGGCCTTGATACAGGGGCCTCCGGGCACAGGGAAAACGACTGTCATTGCAGAAATTATGTGGCAAATATTGTCTCAAAATCCGGACTCGAAAATATTGCTAACTTCTCAAACCCATCTTGCTGTTGACAATGCGTTAGAACGTTTGAAAGGTAAAAAGATTGTCCGCCCTATTCGTATTGGTAATACAGAAAAATTTGAAGACGAGGGAAAAGCTTATTCCAAAGATCGAATAGAAAAGTGGTGTAACGCAATACCTCGCTCAGAAATTGAAAAACAACATTCCGATAATGCAATACATGCATGGATAAATAACATAGCAACACAATGCGAGGATAATCCAAAGTATCAAAAAGCCATCAATCAATGGAAAAAAGGATTGATGGAAAAGGAGTTATCTATCAAGAAAAAGTTTTCGGAAGTATACATCAATTATGCAAATGTATTTGCTGCCACTTGTAGTGAATGCGGAAGTAAAAAATTTGGAGATATTTTTAATGCTACTTTTTTAAAGGAGCAACCTCGTCAGGAAACGTCGAAAGAGCCT
>JAITRC010000003.1 GCA_031288615.1 Tannerellaceae bacterium | reverse complement strand
GTCAAAGTCTTTACGTACGTCCTCCTTTATCGCTTCCCAGTTAACAGACTCTTCCTTTGATTCTGCAACATACGTCGTTTCCCATATCCCATATAAGTCATTAACGGAATAATTTTTTTGCGGTGAATCGTGAGTTTTTTCAATACCCGTAGAGGAATTTGTGTTCGAAGGACATTGGTACGTAATTAATACAAGAACTGCAAAAACACATATCAGTGATATTAAACATCCTTTTTCCATTGCTTGTACCATATTTGAGTTTGCAAAGTTGTCTCCAACTTCAAAGGTAGCAATAATTGAAAGCAATTCACAACTTCTGGGGGGGGGGGGTAAAATCAACCGCAATAGGTATACAAACACGGGCGACAAATAGTTGCCCTTGTTTGTATGGGAACATACAGTATCCGAATGCGAATTGAGTATCTAAGGGAGGTTAAAGATAACTACAAAGCAGCACACGACCTCAAAAAGGAAGCAAGTGAACCGCGTTTCACCGATGTTCGCCTGATACCAGATATGTACAAGCACTTCGTGCAGATAGAAGAGAAAAGTCCATACGGAGGCACTATGTTTGTGTTCGTGGTTATTGCGTTGTATTCACCTATTAACCTGATTGAAGGACGTATTCCGCATGGGCTACGAAAATCATCAGCCAAGCAATGGGGTATAAATCAGGAAGTGTAGTCTCGTACTATCTATCGCAAGCCACATTTATGGTTGAGCGGTATAAAGACTTTTCGGATTGGGCTGATAAGTTTATAGAGTCTCTTTCAGAGAGGGTTGGAATTTAAGTTGATTTTCATTTATCATTTGTTGATATTCATTTTCTGAATATTTTATTGTTGCGCCCTTGGGGAAATTGTTTTGTTCATGTTCAAAAAAAGAATGCCTCTCTCTTTTTACCTCCTTCACTATCGTAATAGGTACATACAACTAACGGTTTCTTATCCGATTATCTCCATATGGAGAACCTTTCTTGAATATTACCTTTATAATCTTTGTATGTTATATTGTCCATTGAAGTGTGGCACCATCCTTTTTCCTTACACCACGATAAAAACTCGTAAAAATCAGTTATCACAAACACCTGTAAATTAATTTCTACATTCTGGAAACTGTGATAAGAACGAGATGCATTTTCTTTCAACAACTTAGCCCTCCATGCCGCCGCTACCACCGTTTTAATCGTAGCCTCTTCCCACAACTCTGTAAGAATTTCCTTAGAGGGTTCCCGAATCTCCTCTATAAAGCTTTCCCCTACAAGAATCTGTTGTGAATTGCTTTCAATTATTGCTACCTTCGAAGTCGGATACAACCGCACCCGACTTCTCCAATATAGGTGCCGGTGGCCCTACACTCGGATTTGGGCTATCCACCCACAAAATCACACTCCCGGTGCTCGCTCCCACCGTCGTGTCTCGCAGACCCGCCGGGACTAACTTCTTTTCTTTTGTTTTTATCTTAATATTTGCTAAGATAAATCGATTCTAATAACCGCCCTCTCCGTCATCCTCTTCATCATAAGTATTATTCTCCCAAGAAAATGAATCATGATTATCCTCGTCAAAGGAATCATCCCTATCAAAAGGAATCCCAAAAATCTCATCAATCATACACACTTGTTTTTTTTGTTTACTTCACTACTATCTTCTCTACCTTTTTACCTTTCTCTGCAACCTTAATGTATACACCCGGCTTGGTTGGCAACTCATTGCCAGCCTCTACACCATCAAGCTTATAATAGAATACCTCCGCCTCTTCATTAAAATCTTCAACCGGCTCGATGGAAGAAGGGGGCATTAATCCTGTTGAAAAAACCAAAACAAGAGGATCATGCTCAAGCATTTGCGATAAGACTTCAGCCGTAACGCTCCAGGTGTAATATCTAACTAAAGTACCCGAAGATTCATAAGTAAGAAGATAATCTAAACCAGCAGAAACAGCACGTAAAAATATAGCATCAGAAAAGACACCAATCGTATGCACTTTAAAATAAAAATTAATTGGAGCATCTACTAAAACAGAAACAGTCAATCCACCTTTTGTGGCACGACCAAGATAGCCATCGAAGCCATCAGGACGACGCTCATAGATTTCAACATAAGAAAACACCTCTTGATAAAGATCAATACGGAAAGAAAGAGACAAATTTTTCTGCACATATTTCTTTATCGTCACCGGCATCGTGATCACATTCCCGGTTTCCTTTTGCGTCAACTGAATACCGAAACTGATTGTCTCCGGAAGAACCGCATCCTTGTCATAGAACAAGTTCAGAACAATGTTCCCGGTAGGGTCATCCGGAAGCGACAGGAACGCACCGTACGGTACAAAATCTCCGACCATCTGCAGCTCTGGCAACTCAGTTACCAGGCCATCCTGAGAGCTAACTAAATCAAAATGAAAGTGGTACAATTGATCTAGTCCCAGGAAGAAGTTGGTCGGAGCTTCCAAGTCCTCCGCAATATCCATACCAAGCACCTCAAACCGGTACACCGGATCAGGCGGTGGTACCGGTTCCGCATCCTGGTCAAGAACGTATAACGTCTTGTCTAACTGCTTATGAATCTGCTTAAGATTGACGTTGTTAATCTCTTGACCTTCACCGATTAACGTCGTTAACGCCACCAGGGCAGACGTCATAGTTGCCATTCTCGTGTTCATCTCTTTATTCTGTTTTAAAATGTCCGACAAAGTACTATTTGTTGCCGACAACCGTGAATAAACAGCATCTACACTTGAATCAATCTCAACAAGCGAATTGTTTATCACCGTAGATAAAGTAGTATTCACTTTCTCCTCCGTCGCAACAATCTCCGCTTGCCCAACCACATTGTCATTATGGTCATCTGTGAGCTCTTGCGCCAGGTAGTCGAAATACAGAAACAGAAGCTCTGGTATAAGTCTGTCATTCTGGCCAAACACATCTTTTCCGCTCTCCACCGGCCTGTAATCCGGAACCACATACCGGCCTGGATGGTTGATGAATCCTCGAAAAGACGCCGCGTGCAACGGGTAGCTCAACGCCGGGGCACTTCACAGAGCCTTTCCGACTGGGGATTAAAGCAGTTTGAGGAAGGTAAGAAGACCCTCCGGCTGGATGTGTTCTTGGCCGTCCTGGAGGTTTTGGAAGTCCTCTTTGAGCTGCTCAAAGAGGACAATATAAAAATTAGAAGCAATGAAAAGGACAGTAAAGGCAATTATTGAGGGAGGTAATCCTTCAAAGGTAAACGGGAAGCCATAATGGGTAAAGGAAGGGATAATCAATTGTTAGAGGAGCGCGACAAGGCGTTATTGGGATGCTTCCGTGTCCTTGTAAGCGAAGGGCTTACATTCAAAGATATATTTGTTACCCTCAAAAATGAGTTCTATATCTCAGAGGACACTGTCCTTATGATTTTAAAGCGTAATAACCTGACTGAATAATCCTCTGTTTTTTATAGTCTTTAATAGTGTGTGTAAGGCGAGGCTGTGAAGTTTCGCCTTACTTTTTTAGAAGGCTGTTCACTTCCTTCACCGGCAGAGTGTCGGCTTGCAATTTATGCAGGTCGTCTTTGACCTTGTCCAAGTTTGTCAACAGCAAATCGAAGCTTCGCGTGTCGAAAGTTTTCATGAGTGCTTGTTTGTTTATTCAGAGTATGTATTTTTGTGGCATAGAAAAAAGAGTGGCGAAGGATTCTGTTCCGGACTGTTAATCCGGAAACGTGGGCCCGGTCACTCTTTTTTCTTTCCTTCTTTTTTAATTGTATACAGAGTGGTCTTCCCTGCTTTTGAATCTTCTTTGAGTACGATAAACGACTCTTCCCCCGCAATCTTGGTTTTCAGGTAATGGAAAGTAAAATGCCTTCCTTCGTAGTCAGAAGCAGAGGAAACGTACTTCGCTTTTTTCAATACAGTAAGAATCTTCCGGACTGCTTCCAATTTGGCGACAAAGTGTTCATGCGGCTGGTTAATGGCCTCTTTCAAACCGGTGGAGGTAAAGCCGACGGCCTGTTTCGTACCATTGATATTGACCATTACGGTGACATCTTTCAACGCTTCCCGCATGGTTTCAAACACTTCCTTACGGATTTTCTTGATAGAGCCGTCCAGGAAAGGCTCCATTCCCTGAATGAAACCGTTGACCGCATCTTCTCGTCGATAGGCTCTTTTCCACAGATCATCATAAAACACCACCTTTGTTACTTGTGGGCAGATTTCTTGGATGTCAAAGAAATCCATCAACAAAGGAAAATAAGTAGACCCTCTATCACCAACCTCTTCCGATTCTTTCTTCATCTTCCCAGCTCTCTTCTTGTGTAGTTTCTTAAAGATTTTCTTCCTATCAGCCAAGTCAATATGCCAACCCAAGATATTTTCTAAGAGACCACATACCATCTTTTTGTCCGGAACATTCAACGTCTTATAGTACGAATCCAGCAATTCGCTAACCATAGACAAAGGAGCAAGAGGTTGTATTTCCAGTCTGACGTCACTGTCAAGCAATGCAAACCTTTGAAGAATGGGAACATCTATTCTCTCTCCTTTATTTGTCCAGATAGCTTCTAATCTCATACTTGTAAATTCTATTCTTTTATTATAATAGTCCTCTCCATCTACACTGTACCTACCAATTTATTTCTCCCAAGTAAAGGGAGATGTAAAAGTAAACACTTTAAACTTCTTGCATTTCTTTCATGTGTTAAATAAAATATAACCACATCAGTAACTCTCTTCCTATACTTTCGGAGGCCGAAGGTAAGCCTTTTTCTCGAACTATTCAACCTCTTTGCCCAAAATTTTCAACTATCCAAGTTTTGAAGAGATAGACAAATCATCTGTACGAGGGGGGATTAGGGGTAGTCTCGCCGGGAATCGAACCCGAATCAAAAGTTTAGGAAACTTCTATTCTATCCATTGAACTACGAGACCTGTTGAAGCAGGTGTATAGGGGACACAAAAGTACTATCTTTGCGGAGTAATCACGGGATAGGTTATGTGGAAAAGCGAAGACCACGAGAATTTGGTGAAACGGGGGATCCCCGTGCAAGAAGTTGAGTCACAGATCGCGAGATTTGAAAAAGGATTTCCTTTTTTAAAGATCGTGGATAGCGCGCGAGTGGGGTGTGGAGTGCGGGTGGTGCCGCAGGATAGGGTGGAGGTGTATAAGTCGGAATGGGATCGCTATCTGACATCGGGGAAGAAGGTGGTGAAGTTTGTACCGGCATCAGGAGCAGCAAGCCGGATGTTCAAAGACTTATTCGCCTATTTGAAGGGGGGAGAGTTGTCGGCTAGTGTAGAGGCATTCTTTGGGGGCATAGAGGAGTTTGCCTTTTATGAGGAGCTGGATAGGCGATGCCGTGAGGGAAGGGGTCAGGGTGTGCCGGAGTTGTTGTCGAGCGGTCGTTCGAAGGAGGTGTTGTCGGTATTGTTAAGTGAGGAGGGGATGAATTACAGTCAGTTGCCGAAGGGGCTGATCCCATTTCACCGTTATGCGGGAGGTGAAATCCGGACTGCATTGGAGGAGCACTTGGTGGAAGGGGCGGAATATGGTCGAGGCGTGGAAGGGGGTGTAAGTATTCATTTCACGGTATCTACGGAGCATAGAGGGATGTTTGAGGGCTTTGTGCGGAAGGTGTTGCCGTTGTATGAGGGGCGTTATGGGGTGCGTTATCGTATAGGGTTCAGTGAACAGAGTCCATCGACGGACACGTTGGCGGTGGATGAGTCAAATGCGCCGTTCCGAAAAGGGGACGGGAGTTTGCTATTTCGTCCGGGGGGCCATGGGGCGCTGCTATCGAACTTGAATGGGGTGGAAGCGGATGTGGTGTTTATCAAGAATATAGATAATGTAGTACCGGAAGATAGGCGAGGCTCGACGGTTATATACAAGAAGACGTTAGGAGGGATATTGGTGAGCCTGCAAGGGAGGATATTTGGTTATCTGCGTCTGATAGAAGGGGGTCAGTATAGTGGGGAGCAGATCCAGGAGATGATCCGTTTTCTGCATGACGAGTTATGTATCCGGAATCCGAAGATGAAGCATCTCGAAGACGCGGAGTTGATACTGTATATCCGGGATAAGCTGAACCGTCCGTTGCGGGTATGCGGGATGGTGCGGAATACGGGGGAGCCGGGCGGGGGTCCGTATATAGCGGTGAATGCTGACGGGAGCTGTTCACCGCAGATCTTGGAGCGATCACAGATAGATACAGCGGATGCAGCAAAGCGAGGAATGTTAGAGGGGAGCACCCATTTCAATCCTGTGGATTTGGTGTGCGGGATGCGAGATTATAAGGGGGAGAAATTTGATTTGGGGGGATATGTAGATAAGGATACGGGGTTTATTGTGGTGAAGAGTAAGGAGGGCAGGAGGCTGAAGGCGTTAGAATTGCCGGGTTTATGGAACGGTGGGATGAGCGATTGGAATACGGTGTTTGTGGAAGTACCGGGAGAGACGTTCAATCCTGTGAAGACGGTGAATGACTTGTTGCGGGTTGCCCATAGGCCGAAGAAATGAAGAGCCATCTGTTGTCACCGTCGTTGCTGTCGGCGGACTTTTTGCATTTGGAGGAGTCGGTGGAGTTGGTGAACGTGAGTGAAGCGGACTGGCTGCATCTGGATGTGATGGATGGGGTGTTTGTGCCAAATATATCGTTCGGGTTTCCGGTGATGGAGGCGGTGAGTCGAGTGAGCCGGAAGCCACTGGATGTGCATCTGATGATTGTGGAGCCGGAGAAGTTCATCGGGGAAGTGAAGTCGTTGGGAGCGTATATGATGAACGTACATTGGGAGGCGTGCAGGCATTTGCATAGGACGGTGAAGGCGATACAGGAAGCGGGAATGCAAGCTGGGGTGACGTTGAATCCTCAGACACCGGTGAGTATGTTGGAGGAAATGATAGGGGAGGTGGATATGGTGTTGTTGATGAGCGTGAATCCGGGCTACGGGGGTCAAAAGTTTATAGAAGGGACGTTGCAGAAGGTGGAGCGGTTGAAGGAGCTGATTCTATCGAAGGGCGGGGGTCGAGCATTGATTGAGGTGGACGGAGGCGTGACGGTAGAGACGGGTCGGCGGTTGGTGGAGGCGGGAGCGGATGTGCTGGTGTCGGGGAGTTATATATTTGGTTCGGTGGATCCATTGCGGACAATCAGGGAATTAAAAGCAATGTAGGCGGTGGGGATTGACGAGGAGCTACGAGCGCGTCCATTCGTAAGGCTGTTGGTGTGGTGGATGGTGGGGATAGTGAGCCATCACTTTTGTGGGATAGGATGGGGCGTGTTGGTAGTATTGGGGGTGGTGTCGTTGGTGTTGTTGGTGAGTCAGGTAGCTGGGGGCAGCAGGTGGGAGTATGGTCAGCGTTGGCAGTGGGGCGGGGTGTATGGGGTATTGGTGGTATTGTCGGGGCTGTTGGTGTCGGAGCTGTCGGAAGCGCACAGTAAGTATACCAAGAGAGAGGCGAATGTGGTGATGGTAGTGGCGGGGGCGTCGCAGCAGCGGCTGGTAGAGAAGATAGACCGGTTGAATCTGACGGACGGGGAGAAGGGGGTGTTGGCGGCATTGACGATAGGGTATAAGAAAGCCATACCGAAGGAGGTGCGTAAGCGATTTGCGGTAAGTGGGGTTGCCCATATATTGTCGGTAAGCGGCTTTCATGTAGCGGTGGCGTACAGTTTCGTGTCGATGTTGCTGGGGTTACTAATACCGGGTCGTTATACGCTGCGGGTATTGCGGTGGGTGTTGATGGTGTGCGGGATATGGATTTTTGTAATGGTGAGCGGCATGGCCGCATCATCAATACGGGCGGGGTGTATGCTGACGGTGTACCTGACGGGGAAATACATGGTGCGTCGGCGAACAGACAGTTACAATACGTTATCAGCGACGGCATTTGGTATGCTGGCGTGCCATCCTGCGTACCTTTTCGATATCGGATTTCAATTAAGTTTTCTATCAGTGTACTTTATACTGTATCTACAGCCGGCGTTAAATAGGCTGATCGAGGTGAGAAATCCCCTATTATCGAAGCCATGGGGGTGGGTGACGGTATCGTTAGCGGCGCAAGCAGGGACAGCGTTTCTGTGTGCGTATTATTTCGGCTATTTCTCGCTGACGTTTCTGTTTACGAATGTACCGGTGATCCTATACGCATCGATCCTGATACCGGCGGCGTTGATCTGGTTGTTACTGCCTATGGGCGAGGGGATACTCCAGCAGTTAGTAGAGGTATTGACGCATTATCTGGTGTACACGGCAGAGTTATTCGGTCGGGTATCGTGGTCGGCGTATCCGTTCCGGATGAGCCTTGTGGGAGTGATCGCTGCGTACGTAGCGATGTTCGGCATCATGGTAGCGGTGTCTATTCGGAAGGGGCGTCAGCAGCAGCAATGGGAGATTGGGGATGTAGAAAATCTACAAAACAGAGGGCGGCGAGGGCAGTGCCATATCGCTTGATGATGGTAATCCCTTCGGTAATAAAATTGAGTTCACCGAGGAAGTATTTGCTGTAGGTGCGCTGATGGAGGTCATTGATTACGCGAATGAGCCTTCCTTCAAGCTCCTCAATACGGTAACGTCCACTGACCTCACAGACTAAGCCGCCGACTTTTCTATTAAAGTCTTCATCTTCATACATCCAAGCGTAAACAACACCGGCCGAAACGAACTCATCTTGCTGTCCATGAGCTACAGCCATGATGGTTTTGAGTTCGGAACCGAAAGGCGGGAGGTCTATTTCATCAATGGAAGCCAAGTGGGCAGTGGCGGGTATGACAGAGGAGTAGGACATGATGTTGAAGTCGGAGATACCGGCATCGAAGAGGGCCATGTGGTAAGACCCGGCGTGCATCTCAAGCTCCGAATCACCAGAGCCTTTGGTGACGAAGAAAGTATGCGGGATAAGGTTTCCGAAAAAGTTAGGCATAGCTAAAGGCGGTGTTGAAAGTGAATAAGTATTTGTTCGGGAGCAAAAGTAAAAAGTTATTTCATAGAGTAAGGTATACCATAGATAGGGTATTGCCGTTATAGGTAGGTCAGAATAGTTTTGCGGTAAAGAAAGGAGAGCAATGAAGGTAGTGATTGTGGTGATATTGCTGATGTATGGGGGCGTGTTGTGTGCGGACACGACGGACGTGGAAGTGAAGCTGGACGAGGTGTATGTGGGAGCTCGTCAGAGCGGGACGTTACTATCCACGTCATCGGTGGGGAAACGGGAGATCATCACGGGCACGGGTCTGATGAAGATGGCGTGCTGCAACCTATCGGAAAGTTTTGAGAATAGTGCGTCGGTGACGGTGGGATTTACGGATGCGGTATCGGGAGCCAGACAGATACAGCTATTGGGTCTATCAGGGGTGTACAGCAGGATGCTGTCGGAGAACATCCCCACGTTGCGGGGCTTGTCGGCCTCGTTTGGGTGGAGCCATGTGCCGTCAAGGTGGTTGGAATCGATACATATCTCCAAGGGAGCCTCCTCGGTGGTGAATGGGTATGAGTCGGTGACGGGTCAGATCAACTTGGAATATGTGAAGCCGGAATCTACGGAGCCTCTGAACGTGAATGTATACGTGGATGACGATGAACATATAGAAGGGAACTTGACCTCCGCTGTGCAGCTGAACGACCGCTGGTGGACAGCCCTATTTCTTAGCGGAGTATATGGCCAAGCAGTACACGACGAGAATGGGGACGATTTTCTTGACATGCCCAAGACGAAGTATATCAACCTCTATAACCGTTGGATATACCTTGACCCCGAAGGGGTGATGCAGTCCCGTACGGGCATCAAGTTCCTGTATGAAGACCGGCGTGCGGGACAGGATTCACTTTGTCACCTCAAACACGATAAAAAACTGTACTATCCTGATGGCCAGCGTATTAAGCTGTTCGAGACGGCTATCCTGAACCGAAACTTCACGGTGGAAAATAAGACCGGTATCGCCGTGGGGAGTGATCAGATAGAGAGCCTTGCCCTCATCAGTGCCTTCACCCACCACGAGCAAGGATTGCGTTTCGGGGATAAGCATTTCGACGGTATCCAGAATACATGGTATGCCAACCTCCTTTTCTCCTCCCCTGCCGAAGCGGTGCATCGTTACACTGCAGGGGTGAGCTTTACGGGCGACATCTACCGTACCTCCTTCGAGGACAGTCTCCATAACCAAACACCGCTGACCCCTATAAATCGTACTGAGCTTGTTCCCGGTGTCTTTGGGGAATACACCTGGGAAGACCCTACCGGCTTCACGCTCGTGGCCGGTCTCCGTACCGATTACAACAGCCTGTTCGGGTGGCTCGTCACCCCCCGCCTGAATCTCAAGTATGTACCCCTGCCGTACCTTGCACTCCGCGCCTCCGCCGGACGAGGGTACCGTTCCCCAAACGCCATCTCCGAAAATCTGGGGTTGATGGCCACCTCCCGCCGTTTTGACCTCACGGATATTGACCGGCTTGACATCGAACGCGCATGGAATTTCGGCGCCAACCTCACCCTCACCCTCCCCCTGACTGACGAACGCAATGCCGTCCTTAGCCTGGATTACTTCCGTACCGTCTTTCAGAGCCGCTTTGTGGCGGATATAGAGCGAGACCGCCACGCGGTATTTTTCTATAACACCGGGCACTCCTCCGCCGATGCCCTTCAGGCTGACCTAACCCTGAGTCCTTTGCGTGGGGTGGAGGTGTTCGCCGCCTTCCGGTACAATACCAACCATATTGACTACACCGATGGGCAGGAATCTGTCCGCCTCGAACAAGCCCTTATTTCAAGGTACAGGGGGCTGGTGAATGTATCGTATGCCACGCCGCTAAGGAAATGGGTGATTGACCTCACGGCACAGCTGAACGGCCCCGTACGTCTCCCCTCAGCAGATGTTTATGGTCCCGGTTCCGCAAACGATTATCATTCCGAAACCCACTTCACCCCTTCCTACCCTGTCTACTTTGCCCAATTGACCAAGAACAGTAAATACTTTGACATCTACGGTGGTGTTGAAAATATACTTGGTTACACCCAGAAAGACCCTATCTCTTATTTCGACTCTCCTTTCGACAAAAACTTCGATGCCTCCCAAATATGGGCACCTCTGTGGGGTCGGCGTATCTACGTCGGCCTCCGCTTTCGGCTCTTATAGGAGCATTCTGCTACCTTTGCCGCCGCAATGAAAAAAAAGCAAAGGGGAAGAGTATATGAAAAAGTTTGCAGTATGTGTATGTGTGGCAACCTTAATGGGTGCAATGCCGGTAGGAGCAGAAAAGTATCATTTTACGATCAGCCCTCAACAGGATACGATTGTGGTATACGATGCAAGCAACAATGCGGTGCTTCAATTTGCAAAGGACTTTTTTGTGTACCGTAACGTTCCTATCACCGTAACGAAGGAGAAGAAGAAGTTCGTCTTTTCATCTATGGGAAAAAAGTTTGGGGTCATTGCCTCCAAAAGATGCAAAAAGGTTTATCTATTTCCGGGCACGGAAGTAATCGGACAATTGTCAAAAGAGAATGAATATCTACTCGTGTCAAAGAAAAAGAATTTATCTTACAAACAGGCAGGAAAAACGTATGCGAGTGCCGGATATACATTCAACAGCACGTTTCCCCAGTTGGTAGGGAATAGAGTAGATGTAGAAATGAATGTAAATACCGATTTGAATTTTGTTCCCCTATTATTTCATAGCGTTCTTGTTCATATTCAAAAAACCAATGCGGCTGAAAAAGCGTCGGAGTCAATGTTTTGGTGGACTTTAGGGGTGCTGACCGGTATCTGATACATAATATGGGCACCTCTGTGGGGTCGGCGTATCTACGTCGGCCTCCGCTTTCGGCTCTTATAGGAGCATTCTGCTACCTTTGCCGCCGCAATGAAAAAAAAGGCAAAGGGGAAGAGTATAAATACACCTGAAGAACTGCGAGAGCTGAAGGTGACGGAGCTTGAGGGGGTATGTGCCGATCTGCGGCAATACATTATAGATATACTCTCAGAACGTCCCGGTCATCTGGCCGCCAGTTTGGGTACGGTGGAGCTGACGGTGGCGCTCCACTACGTGTTTAACACGCCGTACGACCGTATTGTGTGGGATGTCGGTCATCAAGCCTACTCACATAAAATCCTCACCGGCCGCCGTGAGGCCTTCCGCACCCTGCGTTCCTTTGGAGGTATCAGCGGGTTCCCCAATCCTGCCGAAAGTGAGTATGACACCTTCATCGCCGGCCATGCGTCCAACTCCATCTCTGCCGCACTGGGGTTGGATGTAGCGTCGCAACTGAACGGTGAAGCCCGTAAAACGATAGCGGTCATCGGTGATGGTGCCATGACCGGTGGGCTTGCATACGAGGGGCTGAACAATGCCGCCTCCACGCCGAACAATCTGCTGGTCATACTCAATGACAACGATATGAGTATAGAGCCTTCCGTGGGTGGCCTTAGCCGTTATCTTACGGACATCACGATCAGCCGATTTTACAATAACCTGCGGTACGATATCTTCTGCCTGCTACGCAAGGCCGGCCTCCTTTCCGAAAACAGCCGAAGGGTGATACTCCATTTTAACAACAGCCTCAAAGCTTTGCTGCTTGGCCGTCGAAACCTTTTTGAAGGCTTTGGTATCCGTTGCTTTGGCCCTGTGGATGGGCATGATGTGCGCCACCTTGTGCGTGTGTTGAACGCCATCAAAGGCTTTGGTGGGCCCACCCTATTGCATGTAAAAACTGTCAAAGGCAAAGGCTTTGCACCCGCCGAACATAATGCGGTGGCGTGGCATGCGCCCGGTCGCTTCAATAAGCGGGCCGGTGAACGCACCCACACCATTTCCTCATCCGATGTGCCGCTTTATCAAGATGTCTTTGGACATACTCTCGTCGAACTGGCGGAAAATAATCCCCGTATCGTGGGGATCACCCCCGCCATGCCCACCGGTAGCTCCCTATGTTACCTCATGCGCGCTTACCCCGAACGCACCTTCGACGTGGGTATCGCCGAAGGGCACGCCCTCACCTTTGCCGCCGGGCTTGCCCGAGGTGGAATGATACCCGTCTGTGTGATTTACTCCTCGTTCGTACAGCGAGCGTTCGACATGCTGATCCATGACGTGGCCTTGCAGCAGTTGCATGTCGTGCTCTGCCTGGACCGTGCCGGTCTGGTGGGTGAGGACGGAGCTACCCACCACGGAGTGTTCGACCTTGCCTGCTTTCGCCCCATTCCCAACCTCACCATTGCCTCGCCCATGGATGAGTATGAGCTGCGCCACCTCATGTACACCGCTTGCCAGGTTGCTCAGAGCCCCTTTATCATACGCTACCCCCGTGGACAGGGCACCCGTACCGATTGGCAGAACGTCCCCGAAGCAACCCCCATCGGCAAGGGTAGGGTGCTCCGTAAAGGAGAAAAACTGGCTGTCCTATCCATTGGCCCCATAGGGAATACGGTGTGCCGGTCGCTGGATGTCCTGGAGAAAGAGGGAGTACTCCCCGCACACTTCGATATGCGATACCTCAAACCTTTGGATGAGGACATCCTCCGTGAAGCCGCGCAAACCTTTGACGTCATTCTGACGGTGGAAGATGGGGCTATTCAGGGTGGCTTGGGTGGCGCGGTAGCAGAATATCTAACTGCACACCAATACAGAGGTAAGCTGGCGCGGATCGGTATACCGGACACCTTTATACAACACGGGTCTGTGGAAGAGCTGTATGCCATGCTTCACATGGATGTGGACGGAATCGCCGGTACCGTACGCAAAATTTTTTTTGAGGAAGATGATGTGGATACAAAATAAGTTTTACCTTTGCGGCGGTTCAGGCGGAACACCGGTTCAGGCAAATGAGTCGGAATAGTCTCGCTAAGTTAGGTTGATGAGGTTAAACGGTTGTAATACAGAAGATTGGGAAATGAGCAAGTTGGACTTGAGTAAATATGGGATTAGTGGTGCTAAGGAAATCGTCTACAATCCTTCGTTTGATGATTTATTTAAGGAAGAAACGAAGCCCGAACTTGAAGGTTTTGAAAAAGGACAAGTCACCGAACTGGGTGCTGTCAATGTGATGACCGGTGTCTACACCGGACGTTCGCCTAAGGACAAGTTCTTTGTGTTGGATGAAACGACTAAAAACACCGTCTGGTGGACATCTGACACCTATAAGAATGACAATAAGCCCGTATCTCCCGAAACTTGGAAAGCCCTGAAAAAACTTGCCGTTGATCAGCTTACGGGCAAGCGCCTTTTTGTGGTTGATACTTTTTGTGGGGCAAACGTGAATACTCGCCTGAAGATTCGCTTCATCATGGAAGTGGCTTGGCAGGCGCATTTCGTGGCGAACATGTTCATCCGGCCTACAGCCGATGAATTGAAAAACTACGGAGAACCCGACTTCGTCGTCATGAACGCCTCTAAAGCCAAAGTGGCTAACTTCAAGGAACTGGGGCTTAACTCCGAAACAGCCGTTGTCTTCAATCTCACGGAAAAGATTCAGGTGATCCTCAATACTTGGTATGGTGGTGAAATGAAGAAAGGGATGTTCTCCTACATGAACTACCTCCTCCCCCTCCAAGGCATTGCCTCCATGCACTGCTCCGCTAATACCGCCATTGACGGCTCCAATACGGCTATTTTCTTCGGCCTCTCCGGTACAGGGAAAACCACCCTCTCCACAGATCCTAAACGTCTTCTCATTGGTGACGATGAACACGGTTGGGATGACGACGGTGTCTTTAACTTTGAAGGCGGTTGCTACGCCAAGGTGATCAACCTCAGTAAGGAGGCTGAACCCGATATCTTCAACGCCATCAAGAAAGATGCCCTCCTTGAAAACGTCACAGTGGATGACAAGGGCAAGATTGATTTCACTGACAAGTCTGTCACCGAAAACACCCGCGTCTCTTACCCTATCTACCATATCCATAATATCGTAAAACCTGTCTCTAAGGCCGGTCCTGCAAAAAAAGTCATCTTCCTCTCCGCCGATGCCTTTGGCGTCCTCCCTCCCGTATCTATCCTCACCCCCGAACAGACACAGTACTACTTCCTCTCCGGTTTCACGGCTAAGCTTGCCGGTACCGAACGCGGTATCACCGAGCCGACCCCTACCTTCTCCGCCTGCTTCGGTGCAGCCTTCCTCTCACTGCATCCTACCAAATACGGTGAAGAATTAGTTAAAAAAATGAAGTCCTCTGGGGCCACCGCCTACCTGGTCAATACCGGCTGGAACGGTACCGGTAAGCGCATCTCCATCAAGGATACTCGCGGTATCATTGACGCCATCCTCAGCGGTGATATTGATTCCGCTCCTACCAAAAAGATCCCCTTCTTTGATTTCGCCGTACCTACCGCCCTCCCCGGTGTAGACCCCCATATCCTTGACCCTCGAGACACCTATGCTAAACCCGACCAATGGGTTGAAAAAGCTAAGGATCTAGCCTCTCGGTTCATCAAAAACTTCGATAAGTTTACCGGTAATGACACAGGGAAAGCTCTTGTAGCTGCAGGTCCCAAACTGTAATGTAAACGATACCTCCGACGGGTAGTGCCTATGTCCAATACGTCATCCCCCCCGACGTGGACATTTGGCCTACCCGTCTTTTTTTGAACTGTTAGCTCAGCTGGTTTAGAGCGCTGCCTTGACAGGGCAGAGGTCGACGGTTCGATCCCGCCACAGTTCACTATGATACACTCCATGACCGGCTTCGGCAAAGTAACTGTCGAATTCCCTACAAAAAAGTTGACCGTAGAACTAAGGGCGCTCAATAGTAAGCAACAACTGGACATCTACACCCGGCTACCTCATAACCTCCGTGAGAGGGAGATGGAACTGCGGGCACTCCTCCTCCAGCGGCTCGGTAGAGGGAAGGTCGAGTTCACCATCTTGATAGACTATATTGCTGCGGCGGCTCCCGCCGGGCTCAACCCTGACGCCATGATCCAGTACTATCACCAGTTGCAGCAGATAGCCCATACCCTCGGTATTGCTCCGCCTGTCGACTGGCTCACCATCCTCCTGAGACTCCCCGACGTCGTGAAAACTGACCTCGCCTCCCCAGATGATGAAGAATGGACACTGATCACCGACGCCGTCCAGGAGGCCATCCAACGCCTTTGCGACTTCCGGCGACAGGAAGGTCTGATGATAGAGGACATCCTCACACAGAAGATTCACAACATCTCCGCTTTGCTCAAGGAGATTGACCTTTACGAGGGTGACCGTATTCAACGTATCAAATCACGTATCTCCGATACACTCGAGAAAAACCCTATCTCTGCTGACTACGATAAGAACCGTTTCGAGCAGGAGCTCATCTTCTACATTGAGAAGCTGGACATCAACGAAGAGAAGAGCCGCCTCAATAACCACCTCGATTATTTCCTCAATACTATGAAGCAAGAGTCCGCACAGGGGCGCAAACTCGGCTTCATTGCCCAGGAGATCGGACGTGAGATCAACACCATTGGCTCTAAAGCTAACCACGCGCAAATGCAGAAAATCGTTGTCCGGATGAAAGACGAACTTGAGCAGATCAAGGAGCAAGTCCTCAATATCCTATGAGTGAACCCCGCAGGGTTGCTGTTTTTCCCGGCTCTTTCAACCCTATCCACATCGGGCATCTCGCGCTCGCCAATTGGCTGGCGCAGTTCGGTGACGTCGATGAGGTACGCTTCGTCGTCTCTCCCCTTAATCCTCTCAAGCACCGCGACGACCTCTTTGATGAACGACGGCGCCTTGATTGGGTACGTGATGCCATCGACGCTTATCCCAAATTCTCTGTCAGTGATGTGGAGTTTCACCTCCCTCGACCCTCTTACACCCTCCGTACTTTTGACGCCCTCACCCAGGCAGAGCCTGCTACTCAATTCCGACTCCTCATCGGCGCTGACAATTGGGCTACCTTCGATCGCTGGAAAGACTATTATCGCTTCCTCACCCGCTTTCCCGTCCTCATCTTCCCTCGTCCTGGCTTCCCTCTTAATCTTGATGCTCCTCGCTTCGCGACACCACCTAACGCTTCCCTGCACACCCTCAACCCCCCGCTCCTCGACATCTCCTCCTCTTTTATCCGACAAGCCATCACCCAAGGCTTACACCTCCCTTTCTTCCTCCCCGAATCCATTCGTTCCTCTGTCCACCAGGCCTTCGCTTCGTCAAACTAACTACCTTTGTCCTGCACTTCGTTTCTTCACCTGTACCAACATGACTCACGATGTCGCCAGTGCTTGCCATGTCCTCCACCAAGGGGGGCTTATCCTCTACCCCTCTGATACCCTCTGGGGCATTGGTTGTGATGCCACGCAACCCAACGCCGTCCAACGACTTTATGACCTCAAACAGCGACCCCCTCACAAGCCCCTCCTTGTCCTCATCGACTCGCCGCACAAGCTCCTCCGGTATGTCCACCACGTGCCCCGCATCGCCTTCCAACTCCTTCGCGTCACCTCCACCCCACTCACCCTCGTCCTCCCTCACGCCAAAAATCTTGCCCCGCAGCTCCTGCCCTCCAACCGTTCACTCGGCATCCGCGTCACCCGTGAACCCTTCTCCCATGCCCTTTGCCGCGCCTTCGGCAAGCCCATCGTCTCTTCCTCCGCCAATATCTCCGGACAGCCCACCCCTACTCGCTTCGCCCTCATCTCTCCCCTCATCTCCACCGGCGTCGATTTCATCGTCTCCTGCCGGCAGAACGACCCTGCGCCCGCTGCACCCTCTTCCATCATCCAATTCCTCCCCGACGGCTCATTCGCTATCATCCGTTAACCTACTCCTATGAAACTTCGCTCCCTCCTCCCCCGGCCTTACCCCTTCTTCAAGTACACCACCGACAAACTCCTCGCGCTCACCGCGCTCCTCGCCCTCGCTCCTCTCCTCACCGCTATCGCCGCTGCCATCCGACTCTCCTCACCAGGCCCCATCTTCTTCCGACAGCAACGCCTCGGACTTCATCAAAAACCCTTCACCATCTTCAAATTCCGCACCATGCACACCCATTCCCAACCCGATATCCCCCTCCTTGCTTCCACCGACGACCCACGCATCACCCCACTCGGCTCTTTCCTCCGCAGATACCGCCTTGATGAGCTTCCCCAATTCTTCAACGTCCTCATCGGTGATATGTCTCTCGTCGGGCCGCGACCCGAACAACAGTTCTTCGCCGAGCTTATCGCACAGCACAACCCACAGTACCTCCTCCTCTTTAACTTACGACCTGGTATCACCTCCCTCGGCATGATCAAGTTCGGCTACGCCTCCACCCTCCCACAAATGCTCCGCCGACTCAACTACGACCTCCTTTATTACCACCACCGATCCCTGCTCCTTGACGCCGCCATCCTCCTCCTCACTCTACGCACCGTCCTCGCCGGCAAAGGCATCTAACTCCCCTCCCCCCTAAATTCACCATAGTCCAATTTGTACTCAGGTGATTTTGTTTGTGAAAAGTTTTGTATCTTTGCGGTATGAAAGTGAAACACTAAAGTAGGCAGATGATTCAAGGCTAATGCCCGATCATTGATGCAGACTGAGGAGCACGAATAATAAATCACCTGAGTACAAATTGTACTACGGTGATAAATGAAGAATTACAAAAATGAAGAATCTTTTATTTCTAATGAGCACGGTAGTGCTAAGTGGCCTCCTTTTCACTTCCTGTGACAAAGGAGATGATGAAGTCAATTCCAAAATAGTCGGCATCTGGAAAGCGACCCATACGGCCCACTGGTATAACAATGGCTATTACGGTAAGTTGGAAGATTTCGACTGGGAGGCTAACAAATACCCTGAAGGAGACAGTGAATTCATGGAATTCAAGTCGGATGGAACGGCTTGGGAATATTATGAGGGGTATCGTGATCAATGGTATAAATGGTCGTTAGGTTCCTACACGCTCAAAGGTTCTACCCTCACTTTGAGGGGAGAAGGGGATGGTGGAATATACGAGGAAACAAGTACAGTAGTGAGTCTCACCAATAATACGCTCGTGCTTGAAGATCGCTATGATGAGGAGGACGGAACACCATACGAGGCATATCGCTATTGGTATACGAAATCTCCCCTACCTGATGCGGCCAAAAATGCAGTAATAGAGGACTAAATCACCACAGAATCCATACCGGCTTTTTTTCTCTCCCTCCGTCGTCACCGAATGGACCGATGCGCTCGAAACTACCGTCGTGCCCGCCGCAATCACTCAAACCACCGGCGACTACATCAAGCTCACCGACCGTAACGGGAACAAAATTACATCCGGTGGCTCCGACACCAAAGACAAATTAAATTCTTCTAAGTTATGCACAAGTTAAGTGGACTTGAGAGTATGTATGTCACTGAAGTGATGACAAACAAAGCACTTAAAGCGAAAGCGTGCGAACTGTCGTACTATATGCTAATTGACAGAGTAGATAAAGTACGAGCAGAGAGTGCAAACCTTACTCAGTTTGAGAAAGAGGTTGTGGTAATAATGGTGTATCTGAGTAGCATCAAAGGCATCTACAGTGCATCTGTGATTAACTGCTTTAGTTGGTACCCACACGAAGCGCCCACGCATCTTGGGTATCTCTATAATTGCAGAACGGTCGGAACCACCCAGCTGGACGCCGGTACCTTGATTGAGTTCGAGAAAGCACTTGGTGTAACAGCACTTCCACAAAGCCTCTCTTGTCTGTTAAGGAAGCATGTTCCAGGAATGCAGTATGGGATACTACGATACCCTTTCTACTTCTTCGTAGTGTTCTTAATTCTGCGTGTGCTGCACTATTGGATATTGGGATTCTAAGCATGTCTTGGTACTTACCTCCTCTGCAAAGGGGGCTACACTTAAATGTGTAGCCCCCTTTTTTGTTGCGTATTCATACCCATTGACGAATGGGCCGGCTCCATCTCCGTAGTCTACACCCCCCGCCGCACCTCCCCCCCCCTCCGTTACTACTTCCAATCTACTTCTCTGAAAATAAATGCACCGTTACGGTGCCGTCGTGAATTTTTCCATCCTTTCCCCCCTACTTTTGCCCCGTGACTACCGCGTAGCGCCGTAAAACCGTCGTTACGACGGCGCCCCTGTTCGTTTAATTTAAACTGTAATGTTATGATTTTAGGTGACGTCCCTTCTCTTCACGAGCTTAACGTGCTCATCTTTGACCTTGCTAACGACTACCTTGAGTGCTTCGCCGAAGACCTCGAACACTGCACCCACCTCCAGCGCACCCGCATCCGCCAATCCTGTTTCCATCTCGCTGCCAAAGCCGTCTACAACAACGAGAGAATCCGACAAGCTCACGCACGACAAAACCTCAACGAGCTCAAATTTGAATTTGCTAAGCTCAAACGTGAACAAACGTTAGCGAAGAACGTTAAATCCGTTAACAAATCTGTGAATTTGTGCAACTCATCTTCAAATTCCAAACCTACCCCGCCACCCCTGCCCAAACCAGGCCCGCCCACCGAAGCCGACCTCG
>JAITRC010000019.1 GCA_031288615.1 Tannerellaceae bacterium | reverse complement strand
CCGAATGATACGGTGGCAAGGGATAAAGATGGGTAGGGGATTGCGGCCGTTGGCCGAACCGGTAGCTCGTTGCGCACGGGGATTCCCTGCCAATCCGGCAAGCTCCGTATAAGAGAGGGATGTACCGTAAGGGACATTACATAGGGCTTTCCAGACGCGCTGCTGAAAAGGTGTACCTTCCGGCAACAAGGGCAGGTCAAAGGTTTTCCGCCGCCTCTTGAAATATTCTTCTAACTGCCGTTGTGCCGCAAGCAATAGCGATGACACATGAACTGTTCCCGAAGGTGATACGGCCTGCGCCGCCACCTCTTTCCCTACAAGTATCTGCAACCGTGATAAACCTTCGTCCGATGCCTGCAGGAGGATCAGTCCTACAGGACTCGGGACGATAAGGCTTTCCATTGTTAAGGCCTGTTGGAGACAAAGATGGTTGTTGTTGTGGGAGTATACAAGCCATACGTAATCACACTCACCAAGCCGTCGATAAAGCTCCATTGGTGCTGCACGACGTAGTTATCTACATCCCCTGCAAGCTTCTTGGCATCATGACGATGGCCAACAGATATTAACCCTCCTATCAAATGGTGGTTTTTGAAGGAGCCGGCTTTTATATAGGGCGGCTTCGGATGCCCGACCACTACCTCAGCGGTATAGCAGGAAGTCAGTAAGCCTATACAAGCGCACGTACAAAGAAAGAACTTCACCTTTTTCATTTTGGTCAAATAGATTTATTGTTGCTCTGTCCCTGCAAAGGTAAGAAAACTTTACAACGAAGCGAGGTATCTCTCGGCGTCAAGGGCAGCCTTGCATCCGGCGGCGGCGGCGGTGATTGCCTGGCGGTACATAGGGTCAGCGACATCACCGGCGACAAAGACTCCGGGTATGCGGGTACGGGGGGTACCGTCGAGGGTACGGATATAACCCGTCTGATCGGTGTCAAGCCATTGGCGGAAAGGTTCCGAGTTAGGTGTATGGCCGATGGCAAGGAAGAAACCGTCTATAGGGAGGTCTGTCCTGACTTCGTCGGACACCCCCATACGCTTGATAAGGTGGACACCTTCGACACCTTGTTCACCGTAAAGCCCGATGGCATTATGTTCGAAGAGCACGGTGATGTTCGGCGTGGCGAAGATACGGGCTTGCATGACTTTGCCGGCACGAAGGAAGGGCTTGCGGACAATGAGGTAAACCTGTTTGGCGAGGGAAGCCAGGTAAAGGGCTTCTTCACAGGCAGTATCCCCTCCCCCAACGACAGCGACAACCTTCTTCCGGTAAAAGAAACCGTCGCAAACGGCGCAAGCGGAGACACCCTGTCCGGCATACTTTGTTTCGTCGGGCAACCCCAAGTATTTCGCCGTTGCTCCGGTGGCGATGATCAGGCTGTCGGTTTCCACTACCGTCTCTCCGTCAATCCAAATTCTCAGGGGCTTTGCCGACAGGTCGGTAGCGGTCACGACACCGGAGCGGATGTCGGCACCAAAACGGATAGCCTGCTTACGCAAGTCTGCCATAAGCACCGCACCCTCTACACCGTCGGGGAAGCCTGGAAAGTTTTCTATCACGGTAGTAGTGGTCAGCTGTCCACCGGGTTGCAGACCTTCATACAGTACGGGTGATAGGTTAGCCCGTCCGGCATAGATGGCAGCTGTATAACCGGCGGGGCCTCCACCCACGATGAGACAGCGTGTTTTCTCCTTTCCGTTCAATTTTTCACTATTCATGTATGTTCAGCCAATTGAAGATGATGGTTTTACCCTGTGGGGTGAGGACGGATTCAGGGTGGAACTGTACCCCCCGTACATCATAAACGCGGTGCCGAATGGCCATGACCTGCTTCTCCTCCAAGTCTTCGGCTGTCACTTCGAGGCAGTCCGGAAAGGATTCCTTGGAGACGACCCAAGAGTGGTAACGTCCGGCACGGAAGCATGAATCAAGTCCTTCAAAGAGTTTCTCGTCGGGAACAGTGATGCGGATGTCGGAGCATATACCATGGTGCACCCGTGAGAGGTTCAGCAACTGTGCACCAAAGACTTCACCGATGGCTTGCTCACCCAGACAAACGCCAAGTATACTCTTTTCCGGAGCATAGCGGCGAATCAGGGGCAGGAGTATCCCTGCTTCCTCAGGGATACCCGGCCCGGGCGAAAGCAGTATCTTGTCGAAACGTCCGGCTTCTTCTACGGTGATTTTGTCATTACGAAAAACCTCCGCATCGGCACCTAATTCGCGAAGCAGGTGCAGGAGATTGTAAGTGAATGAATCGTAATTATCTAACAATAGTATTTTCATCTTCCTCCGGTAATAAAGTTGGCAAAAGTAGGTGTAAACTTTCTCAATAGATAGTATGTGCAAAGACCTATCAGGACTACGGTGATCACTATCGCAAAGTACCAAACCGTCAAAGCCCCATCTGTACTCGGGTTTAGCCACATACACACCAACTTACTCATAGGATCCAAAAGCCAGGGGTCATGGATAGCGAACACAAAAAATGACGCAGTAGCAAGGAATTTGTGGGGGCGTATCTCCCTTGCTCTGATAGCACTCACTCCAAGATTGAGCCAAAAAAGGATACCGCAAAGTACACCTATATCTTGTATGTAGGTGTTAGCATCCCAGCCTTTCGTCAAAAACTCAGCCGTGACAAGTAGCGGATAAAGGATAAACACCGGGTATTTGACTTTCTCCACCTCATTCACCCAATTCAGCTTACTGATACTCACCCAAGCTCCGAGTGTGAAGAAGAAAACAGCCACTATACCCAGACCCGGTAAGCGATACCACCAGCCCATGAGCCATAGCACGCACAGCATGAGCAGTCCATACAACCCTAATTTCTTAGCGTACATATACACCAGCGGGGACAAGATTACCACCACCATCAGGTCCCGAATGAACCAGAATTGTGTCGAGATAGGTAGACGCCCGTTCGGATCATCGACTAGCCCTCCCCAAAAAACCTGCACCAGGCTGAAGTCGACCGTTCTATGGGTGAGTGCTTTGAGTGAGGGAATGGAGTGAATCACGAAGTGGAGCAGCAGGGCGGCAATATTCCAAAAGAGGTAGGGAACTAACAGTGTCTTTATTCTTCTTTTCAATTTCTTGGTATAGACCTGTTTACTGAAATCTACATTCCGGAAATACAGGTACCCTGAAATGATAAAGAAAAGGGGGACGGAGACACCCGCTAAAATATCGGAGAATAGTCGGCGGAAGGCTTCATAGACGCCAGTTCCACTGACTGTAGAAAGTTTAATGTGGATGAACACTACCCCGACGATGAGAGGGAAGCGAAGCAGGTCGATGACTTGTGACTGAAGGCTATCGGGATTGGGTATTGTGTTATCCAATGGTCTCATCTGCACCTCCCTCCGGTAATAAGATTAGTGAACGATGGGGTCAATTTCCTTAACAGGTAGTATACACCAAGTCCCGTAAGAACTACGGTGATATGTCCCAATAAGTTTCTTTCTGCAGCGGCATTTTTCGTGTTCGCTGTCCATGAACCTTGGCTCATGGGAGCTGCCAGAACGTTTGTCTTTGTTTGGCTAAATCCAAGTACCGATGCAGCTTTGACGGTTTGGTACTTCATAATAGTGATCACCGTAGTTCTTACGGAACTCGCTCCAAGATTGAGCCAAAAGAGGATACCACACAATACCCCTGCGTTGTGTATAAAGAAGTTAGCTTCACCTCCTTTCGTCAAAAGATCGGTAAGGACGAGTAACGGATAAAGGACAAACACCGGGTATTTGACTTTCTCCGCTTCGAGTATCAAATTCCGCCTGCTGATACTGATCCAAGCTCCAAAGGCAAAGAAAAAAATGGCCGTCATGCTCATCCCCAGCAAGCTAAACCACCAACCGAATACCCATAACACACTGAGCAACAGTATACCATAAACCCCTAATCTCTTCACATATATATATATATATGGGGTCAAGACAACGACTACCATCAAGTCACGGATAAACCAGAAAGGGCCGACAATTGGCATAGTCGTTCCATTCGACACTCCCCAAAGAGACTGTAGCAGGTAATGAAATGTAAATTCGAAATGGTGTATCGGGTTCACATAGTGTGACAACGAGGGAAGATAGCTGACCACAAAATAACACAATAGTGATAAGCCATTCCAAAACAAGTAGGGAATTAATAAGGTTTTCGCCCGGGCACGCAGTTTCTTTACGTAAGTCTGCTTATTGAAGTCTACATTCAGAAAAAAAAGAAAACCGGAGATAAGGAAGAACAGAGGAACGGCAACACTCCCTAATATTCCCGAAAACAGCTGACTGCATACAGAATATATCGGTAGCGAACTGCTACTACCAAGCTCTACTCCCTGAAAAATAAACGTTGGGGAGGCGTTATGGATGAACACTACCCCGACGATGAGAGGGAAGCGAAGCAGGTCGATGACTTGTGACTGAAGGCTATCGGGGTTAGTGGCAGCCGGCTGCATAGAGGATTAATTGATGAGCGTTTTGGCCAGGTCAATGGCTTTTTTGAGGGCGCCAAGCTTACTGTTCACTTCCTGAAGTTCACGTTCGGCGTTACTCTGGGCAACGATACCGGCACCGGCTTGATAGTACAGAACATTGCCTCGACTCACAAAGGAGCGGATGGTGATGGCCTGATTGAGGTGACCATTGAAGCCGATGACGCCGATACACCCCCCGTAGGCACCTCTATCATGGGGTTCAAATTCACTGATAAGCTGCATGGCGCGTACTTTAGGGGCACCGCTGAGTGTACCGGCAGGAAAGGTATCGATATAGGTGCGTACGGGATTACTATCGGAGTGGATATTTCCACTCACCCGGGAGACGAGGTGAATGACGTGGCTGTAGACCTGCACTTCTTTGTAGAAGTCGACTTTCACCTCACTTGCATTCCGGCTGAGGTCGTTCCGTGCAAGGTCGACAAGCATGACATGCTCGGCATTTTCTTTGGGGTCAGCAAGAAGTTCGTCAATGCGTTGCTTGTCCACAAGATGGTCTCCCGTGCGGAAGGCTGTACCGGCAATGGGGTCAATGCTGGCGCGCCCATCCATCACTTTGCAGTGGGTTTCGGGCGATGAGCCGAAGATACGGAATCCGCCGAAGTCGAAATAGAAGAGATACGGTGAGGGGTTGATGCTACGCAGGGCGCGATAGACTTTAAAGTCGTCACCTTTGAATGCTTGCTCAAAACGGCGACTAAGGACGATCTGGAAGACATCGCCGCGAAGACAGTGTTTGATACCGTTACGCACCATGTGTTTATACTCTTCGTCGGTAATGGAGGATGTTTCCGGACCCTCTGTCCGGAAGTTGTAGGAGGAGAAGTTACGGTTTTCGATCAGGCTTTCAATTTCCTGCAGATGGCTCTCCTCTCCATTGCCAAGGAGTTCGACCAGGGTGAGTTTATTATTGAAGTGGTCGAAGACGATCATGTACCGGTAGAGGATATACAGGATGTCGGGCGCGTCATTCACCTCATGAAACGCTTCCTTGACGGGGATAGGTTCAAAGTACCGTACACTGTCGAAGGCGGTGTAGCCGAAGATACCGCAGACGTCTTTGTCGGCACCTTCGATACGGAAGCGGGAAAGGAAGCCGTTGATAGCGTCGGTAACGGTGAAGGTCTCCGTCAAGGGGATTTGATCAGTGCCGTTGGGGCAGTTTATTGTACACTGGCCATGATTGATGCCGATGGAGGCTATGGGGCAGAGTGCAATGTAGGAAAGGCTATTCTCATTACCGTGAAAATCAGAGCTTTCCAAGAGAGCGGATTTGGGGTAGATATCCCGTACTTTGAGGTAAATACTTACGGGTGTATGGAGGTCACCCATTATCTGTTTACTAACTGTCCGGAAAAAATATTCGGGTGTGTTCATTGTGATTAAAATTTACCGTGATTATAAGTTTCCATATCTTTATCACCGCGACCGGAGACGGTCAGGACGATGATGTCATCGGGGTGGAATGTACGTTTCTTAAGTATACCCAGGGCATGAGCGCTTTCGAGGGCAGGGATTATACCTTCGAGATGGGTAAGTTCAAAAGCGGCATCAATGGCTTCGTCGTCATTCACGGCCAGGACGGTAACCCGTCCGGTAGAGGCCAGGTGGGCGTGTAAGGGGCCGATACCCGGATAGTCCAGTCCCGCCGAGATGGAATAGGGTTCCTCTATCTGGCCGTCGGCATTTTGTATCACAAAGCTATGCGATCCGTGAAGAATCCCTTTCTTACCACGGAGCATCGTGGCAGCGGTCATCCCCGAACAGACACCCTTTCCTCCTGCTTCGGCCAGGATGATGCGGGTTCGCTCTTCGTCAAGGTAATGGTACATCGTCCCCGCTGAGTTACTTCCGCCACCCACGCAGGCGATAAGGTAATCCGGATACTCCCGCCCTGCTTTCTGATGTAATTGTACTTTAATCTCCTGACTGATCACCGACTGCAGGCGACCCACCATATCCGGATAGGGGTGGGGGCCGACGGTAGAGCCTATAATGTAGTAGGTGTCTGAGGGGTGGCAACACCAGTCGCGGATAGCGTCGTTCGTAGCATCTTTAAGTGTTTGGTTTCCCGAGGTGACCGCTACTACGGTTGCTCCGAGCATCTTCATTCGCTGCACGTTAGGGTACTGACGTTCGATATCCGTCTTCCCCATGTACACGATACACTCCATGTCTTTTAAGGCGCAGACTGTGGCGACAGCCACTCCATGTTGACCAGCTCCTGTCTCCGCAATGATGCGGGTCTTACCCATCTTTTGGGCCACCAATATCTGTCCCAGCGCATTATTGATCTTATGTGAGCCGGTATGGTTCAAATCTTCCCGCTTGAGGTAGATTCGTGCACCGTAACGTTTGCTCAGACGTTCGGCGTAATAGAGTGGCGATGGTCTACCGGCATAGTCGCGAAGCAGTGTACTATATGCTGTCTTAAAGTCTTCGCTTTCCAAGATAGGGAGGTAGTTTTTTTGGAGTTCCTCCACACACCCGTGAAGTATTTCCGGAATATACGCTCCTCCGAACTCTCCGTAGTATCCTTTTTCATCTACCTGATATGCGCCCATGCTCAACCTTCATATATACCCACCTAAAGCCACAAATGTAGGCATTGTTTATTGAACATAAATAAACCTGTACCTTTGCACCTCCTATTCATACGGCAATGACTTTATAATTATGCAAGAGAAAGTGGTGATTCTTGATTTCGGTTCACAAACCACACAGCTCATCGCACGGAAAATTCGTGAGTTGAACGTCTATTGTGAGATTCTTCCCTACAACAAATTCCCTGTCGGTGATCCTGCGGTCAAGGGTGTCATCTGCTCAGGTAGTCCGCATTCGGTATACGATGCCGAAGCCTTTAAGGTGGATCTTTCGGTGATACGAGGACGCTATCCCCTATTGGGGATTTGTTACGGCGCACAGTACATCGCCTATGCTTCCGGAGGAAGTGTGGAATCCGCCGGTACACGCGAGTACGGACGTGCAGCTCTCACGGAGCTGGACAATGCCGACCCGCTTATGCGCGGCATCCCTGCCGGTTCCCAGGTTTGGATGTCCCATGGGGACAGCATTACTGCCCTTCCCAAAAACTTCACCCTTATCGCTCGGACGGCTTCGGTGGCTGCTGCTGCTTACGTGCTGGAGGGTGAGCCTACTTGGGGTGTACAGTTCCATCCTGAGGTTTTTCATACTGCCTGCGGCACCCAAATCCTTGATAACTTCCTAACTATCTGTGGCCTATCAAAAGATTGGACGCCCGCATCTTTTATCCGTTCCACCGTCACCTCCTTGCAAGCTCAGCTTGGCAATGACAACGTGATCCTGGCGCTTTCCGGAGGTGTCGATTCATCCGTAACAGCCATGCTTTTGCATAAAGCCATCGGACATCGCCTCACCTGCATCTTTGTAGATCATGGGTTATTACGTAAGAATGAGTTTGAGCATGTGATGTGTAACTACGAGCAACTAGGCCTTAACGTCAAAGGTATTCGGGCTGCTGACCGTTTTTTCCAAGCCCTTGAGGGCATCACCGACCCCGAGCAGAAGCGTAAGATCATCGGCAAGGGCTTCATCGACGTCTTTGAGCAGGAAGCTCGGATGCTCACCGACATCCGTTGGCTCGCCCAGGGGACTATCTACCCCGATGTCATTGAATCCCTTTCCATCACCGGTACAGTCATCAAGAGCCATCACAATGTAGGGGGACTTCCTCAAAAGATGCATCTCCGCCTGGTTGAGCCTCTCCGGCTTCTTTTCAAGGATGAGGTGCGCCGTGTAGGCGGTGAGTTAGGCATGCCTGAAGGACTCATCAAGCGACAACCTTTCCCCGGGCCGGGCTTGGGCATACGGATACTGGGTGACGTCACACCGGAAAAAGTGCACCTATTGCAGGAAGCTGACCACATCTACATGACTTTACTGCGCGAGCATGGTTTGTATGACCACATCTGGCAGGCCGGGGCTATTCTCCTGCCTATCCGTTCTGTGGGGGTGATGGGCGACGGACGGACGTATGAAAATACCGTCGCCTTACGTGCCGTCACCTCTACCGACGCCATGACCGCTGACTGGGCACATCTACCGTACGAATTTCTCGCTATCGTCTCTAATGAAATCATAAATAATGTGAAAGGTATCAACCGTGTTGTGTATGATATCAGCTCAAAGCCTCCCGCTACCATCGAATGGGAATAACTCCTCTTGGCGCTACGGCAATATGCCCAGGGCGCGGAGGCTGTCACGTAGCAAGGGGGTGATGATGTTGGCGCCGTAAAGGTTTGTATGGTCACCGTCCCAGAAGCAGCTGTCCGGAAGTGGATATTGGGTATAGTCCACGTAGTAGGTGGTGCGGTTGTCCACCAGTAGATTGACGATGGAATCGGTCAACTGCTTGTAGACAGGGGGGATATGTGCGTAGTAGCTTTGAGACACCGGAGCGTTGAATAGGACAAGCTTGTACCCCTTTTCTTCGCAAAAAGACCGTATGTCCCAAATCCCGGTGACAAATGAAGAATTGACCTTTCGTAAGTCGGAGGTATCCCGTCCATAGAAGTGTAAGTTTATCCTTGATTCCCAGTCGATAGGCAGGGGAGCAATCTCCTTAGATGGGGTAAAAAGAAAGGGATTCCCGCGCAGTTTGTGTTCGATCAGAGCTAGGCTATTGGGTGGAGGAAAACCTATTTCGTGACAGAGCATGGCTTCCGGCATTTCGCTGTAGCCGAATAGTTCCAGACAACGTAGCTTCTCCACCGGGCGAATAAAGGGATACAAGGTGAAGCAGTACCTGTAATAGAAACCCTGTTCTTCCTGACCTTCTCCCGGAGAGAAATCAATAAAGGAGTGGTAGGAGAGACTAAGAATGACCCGCTTAATGGGATAGACCTCCGACAGGGCCTGAAGCTTTTTAAGGTTGAGGACGTACCTTTCCGAGCCATTGGAGAAATTAAAGGCCTCGCCAATACTGTCTGCAACCAGGCCAAACTCCGTATGAGAATCGCCAAGGATGATTGTAGACGCTCCTTTGGAGCGGATCACGGGTTCATGAAAATCAGTATGGAGGAAAATGCGCATAGCCACACAAACCAGAATCACCACCAAGGCCAGGTGTAGGGTGAAGCGGGTAAGCCGGAGGAAGAAGTCTTTCATGGTGTGAATCAGAATTGGAAGTAGATGAAGGGTGCGGGATTGGCTGCATTGAAGAGGTAAATGACGAGCAGCAAGGCGATGTAGAGTGCATGAGGGAGGAGGCGGTGTGGTGTGCGGAAGCACAAGGGGTGTGGGCGGTGTCGGTGTATCCATTCAAGGAGGAACATCAGAAGGATGAAGCCGCAGGTTATCGCCACCCCCCTGGTGATGGTGGGAGGGAAGGGGAAGCCTGGTATGCGGAAGGGCTCAAACAAGGAGGGAGAGCATATTCTGTTCAGGTAGTCCAGGGCATGGGTGAGGCTCTCTGCGCGGAAGAGGATCCAGCCGAAAAGCACCAACACAAAGGTGGTGCCCATCTGCAGCAGCTCAGTCCCGGAGGGCCAGAAATTACCCCCCCCACGGTGTCCCTGAAGAGCCGGTTCTTGCCCAGAAGGAGCAAGGGCAGGAACAGTAGGGCATGATAGGCACCCCAGAGGACAAATGTCCAGTTTGCGCCATGCCACAACCCACTTAGGAGGAAGATGAGCATGGTGTTCCGGAAGCTGGTCCATCGTCCACCGCGACTGCCACCCAGGGGTATGTAGACGTAGTCTCTGAACCAGGTTGTGAGCGAGATATGCCACCGGCGCCAGAACTCGGCCACATCGCGAGAGAAGTAGGGTGTCTTGAAGTTCTCCATGAGTTGGATCCCGAAGAGGCGGGCACTGCCTATGGCCATGTCGGAGTAGGCTGAGAAGTCGCAGTAGATCTGTATGGTGAAGAAGAAAGCGCCTAAGAGGAGGGTGGAGCCGGAGAGTTGGGCGTAGTGTTCGAAGATGAAGTTGGTGTAGGAGGCGCAGTGGTCTGCGATGACGACCTTCTTGAAGAGTCCCCAGAGGATACGCTTGAGCCCATCAATGGCTGCATCGCTGTCGAAGTGCCGCTCGACATGAAACTGAGGCAGGAGGTTGGTGGCACGTTCAATGGGGCCGGCCATCATCTGGGGGAAGAAGGCGATGTAGGCAAAGAAAGCGGGCAGGTGGTGAGTGGGGTGGATATGTCGTCGGTAGACATCGATGGTATAGCTGAGGGCTTGGAAGGTGTAGAAGCTGATGCCGACGGGGAGGATGAGGTTGAGGGTGAGGTCATCCAGCTCATAGCCTAGGGTGCGCGCGAGGGCGGCGAGGGATTCGGCAAAGAAGTTGAAGTACTTGAAGAGGCAGAGGATGAGGAGGTTCAGGGAGATATTTGCGGCACAGAGGAGACGCCTTTGGGAATTTTTTTGGAGGCGCTCCAGGGCGATCCCAGACCAATAGCTTGACAAGGAGGTCACCACCAACAGCGACAGGAAGCGCCAATCCCACCAGGCGTAGAAGAAATAGCTTGCCGCTATCACGAGGAGGTTCTGTACCCGTAGCCCCTTAAAGACGAACCAGTACAGCCCAAACACCACCGGCAAAAACACCAAGTACGCGATCGAATTGAACAACATCTACCCTACCCTACAATTTGTGCGGCACAAAAGTACTGTTTTTTTCACTACCTTTGCGGCCAGAGACAGCTTTTGCAGTCGGAGACGACATAAGGAGGAGATGTAAAAGTGTTGTGAATTGCTTTCAATTTTTTGGGGGAGGGGGAGTGTAGGAGGCGTCGAGTTGGTCGATGAAGCGTTGGAAGTGGGGGTGAAGGGGTGGGCGTGAGGCGTCGGTGTTGGAGATTCTAGCGACGCGGGTGCCCACGATGTCTAAGACACCGTGGGCACCAC
>JAITRC010000018.1 GCA_031288615.1 Tannerellaceae bacterium | reverse complement strand
TTCGCTATCGTGTCACTATTTCGCTATCGCTCGCTATTTCGCTACCTTCTTATTATCTCTATTTCTTCCGCCCGGAGTCAGGCAGAAATCCACTTTTTGACGCTTTCACGTCCCGCTACTCCTATGCCCTTTGACTTCCTAAGGCCATTTTCTTCACACTCCTTTACAAATGTGTGAATTTGTGCAACTGATTTCTTTTTCTGTATTGATGCCCTAACTTTGTGACACGATAAATGAATGTATATGGAACAGAAGATTGCATTAGCGATTGTAGAGGCCGTAAAGGCCTTGTACCAAGTGGTGATCCCTACCGAAGAGGTTCAGGTTCAACCCACCAAACGTGACTTTGAAGGACACCTCACCGTAGTCGTCTTTCCTCTCTTGAAAGTCTCCAAACGCAAGCCCGAGGAGACAGCACACGCTTTGGGTCAATTCCTCATCACGCATCACCATACTCTCGTTGACGGCTTCAACGTAGTCAAGGGCTTTCTCAATATCCGCATTGCTCCACCTTGCTTCCTACATGCCCTCAATGCGATTCACGCTCAAGAGCGCTTCGGCTTTACGCCCATAACCGATGACGCTCCCCTAGTCATGATTGAATACTCTTCTCCAAACACCAATAAGCCTCTTCATTTAGGGCACATCCGCAATAATTTGCTTGGTCATAGTCTCGCCGAAATCCTCGCGGCTAACGGCAAGCGCGTCATCAAAACCAACATTGTCAACGATAGGGGCATCCATATCTGCAAATCCATGCTCGCCTGGCAAAAATGGGGCAATGGCGCTACTCCTACCTCCACAGGCTTGAAAGGTGACCACCTCGTAGGTGACTTCTACGTGCTCTTCGACAAGCATTACAAAGATGAACTACGCTCCGAACCACATTCACCCTTAATGGCTGAAGCTCGTGACATGCTACGCCGATGGGAAGCAGGCGATCCCGACATCCGACGCCTCTGGAAAGAAATGAACCAATGGGTTTACTCCGGTTTTGAGCAAACTTACCGGCGCCTGGGCGTAGATTTCGACCGTATCTACTATGAATCGGACACCTACCTCGTGGGTAAAAAAGAAGTCGAACGAGGCGTAGACTTGGGCTTATTCCAACGAAGGGAGGATGGTTCAGTTTGGGCTGACCTCTCCGATCAAGGGCTTGATCAGAAACTCCTACTACGTGCCGACGGTACTTCCGTCTATATCACCCAGGATATTGGTACCGCCAAGCTCCGCTTCGATGATTACTCCATTGATAAGATGATCTACGTCGTCGGCAATGAGCAGGATTACCATTTCCAAGTACTCTCCATCCTCCTGGACAAACTAGGCTTTGCCTTCGGAAAGGGCTTGGTTCACTTCTCTTACGGTATGGTAGAGTTGCCCGAAGGAAAGATGAAAAGCCGCGAGGGCACCGTGGTTGACGCCGACGACCTGATGGACGAAATGATTCGCACGGCACGGGAGATCTCTCACGAATTGGGCAAGCAGGAAGGCTTGACGCAGGAGCAAGCCGATGAGATTGCTTCCTTGGTCGGGCTTGGTTCACTCAAATACTTTATCCTCAAAGTAGACCCCCGCAAAAACATCACCTTCAATCCCAAAGAGTCCATTGATTTCAACGGAAACACCGGCTCCTTCATTCAATACACCTACGCGCGCATCCTCTCCATTCTGCGTAAGGCTCAGGAGAACGCCTTTAGCATCCCCCAACAACTGCCCACCGACACCCCCTTGACCGAAAAGGAGCAAGCCCTTATACAGGCTCTTATGGCTTTCGCTCCGCTTGTCCGGGAGGCTGGTGAACGCTATAGCCCTGCTCTTGTAGCTAACTACACCTACTCACTAGCCAAGGAATACAACCAGTTCTACCACGACTATTCCATCCTCCGCGAAACAGACCCCGCTGCTCGAACACTACGATTGATGCTTTCAGCCAACACCGCCAAAATCATTCACTTAGGCATGTCACTGCTCGGTATTGAGTTACCGGAGCAAATGTAATCTTCTATCTTCTTGACAGCATGATGATAAGAGGCTTTAAGTGCACCCACAGACGTTCCAAGTATTTCCGCCATCTCCTCATACTTCATCTCATCGAAATACTTCATGTTGAAGACCTGCCTCTGCCTTCTGGGCAAGCGAAGAACAGCCTCTTGCAACCGCTTTTGCGCGGCATCTCCATCGAAAAAACTGTCGGCGGTAAGGTGGTCAGCAAGGAATACGTCTGCCTCTTCGAGTGACATACTGTTTCGCATCTGTTGCTTACTCAGGAACGTAAGGCACTCATTAACAGCGATCTTATACAGCCACGTGGACAGTTTAGCCTCTCCACGAAAGTTATCCAGGCTCATCCAAGCCTTTAGAAAGGTGTTCTGGAGGAGATCATTAGCGTCATCATGGTTCAACACCATCTTACGTATCTGCCAATAGAGCTTTTGTCCATATGCATTCACCATATCCGCAAATCCTTGCCGTTGGATACGCGCATCTGCATGTCGCAACTTCTCTAACAGAAGCTCATCGACGCTTAGCTTCATCCCAAAGACGGTTCTGTAAGAAGGTCATTGACGCTTAGCTTCATCCCAAAGAAGGTTCTGTTCACCAGGGGTTAGCTCTTTGAAAGCACGACCCTCTTTCCGTACACTTTGCTCCATATAGTTGAAACGGCTGATGAACTTACGATTTGTTCGCTCCAAGGCAACCTCCGGATTAATCCCGTAGAGACGGGCGGCATTGACAAGACTGAACAAAAGGTCACCAAACTCTTCCTCCATATGCTCACCATCCATATGCTCAATCTCTTCCGCCAGCTCACTATATTCTTCCCGCACCTTCTCCCATACATCCCGACGTATCTCCCAATCAAACCCCGCGTTACGCGCCTTATCCTGTATACGGTACGCCTTGATGAGGGCTGGTAACCCTGCCGGGACACCTTCAAGCACCGTCTTATTGCCACCTTTCTCCTTTAACTTCAGCTGCTCCCAATTCTTTTCCACCTCTTTAGAAGTATTGGCACCGGCAGAACCAAAGACGTGCGGATGGCGGTAGATGAGTTTTTCGCACAGCGTGTGACAAACCTCACCGATGTCAAAAGCCCCTTTTTCCTCCCCGATTAAGGCATAGAACACTACCTGCAGAAGTACGTCGCCAAGCTCTTTACGTATATCTTCATTATCATTACGGATAAGGGCGTCGCAAAGCTCGTACACCTCTTCAACCGTATTGGTGAGTAAACTTTCATTCGTCTGTTTCTTGTCCCAAGGACACTTGAGGCGTAGCTCTTGCATTACGTCTAACAATCTCCCAAATTCCTCCAAACGTTCCTCTCTATTCATCGTAAGTCAATTGATTTGATGCCACAAAAGTACCCCTTTTTCTTGTTCCCTTCCTTTCGATAGGCTCTCGTTTTGGTGATAAAGGGTGTATTATCATTACCTTTGCGGGCAAGAGAAGCCCTGCCGGATTGTGGGGAAGCAACAGGATAACGGAAAACCGCCATGGGATTGTCGGAGTATGCAGGGACTGTGTTAAGCTATGTAACGTGGATGGCCGATCCGGCAATCTTTCACTTGGGAGGCAGGGAAGTCAGGTGGTACGGCTTAGCATTCGCCATTGGCTTTGCCGTGGGTTACAAGATTGTGGAAAAAATGTGGAACGCGGAGAAACTGCCGCGTGAACACTTGGATTCACTGCTGGTATATACCGTCTTGGGAACAATTCTTGGGGCAAGGTTGGGGCATTGTTTATTCTATGCTCCGGGTTACTACTTGGCTAACCCGATCGAAATTCTGAAGGTCTGGGAAGGAGGCTTGGCAAGCCACGGTGGGACGTTGGGCGTAATGGTGTCCACGTACTTCTACTCCAAACGGATCTCGCACAAAGGCATGTTATGGGCGTTTGATCGGCTGGTGGTGCCCACAGGATTTGTGGCGGCAATGATACGACTGGGCAACCTGATGAACCACGAGATATACGGGCATGCCACCGATGTACCTTGGGCGTTTCGTTTCGTAGAAAACATAGGGAGGTGGCAACGTGGTGCCGAGCCTGTCTTTTCAGTGCCTTCCCACCCTACACAGTTGTACGAAGCTGGTTTCTATTTACTGACCTTTGCCCTGTGTCTATGGCTGTATTTCAAGAAAGGAATGGCGCAAAAGGAAGGCTTTATCTTCGGCATCTTCATGATTTGTGTGTTCGGGTCACGGTTCCTGGTGGAATTTGTGAAGAATGACCAAGAGGCGTTTGAGGCAGGGATGGCCTTGAATATGGGACAGTTGCTAAGTATCCCTTTTGTGGCCGCAGGTCTTTGGTTTACCCTTCGTTCCCTACGGACAAGCCGATGAACTACCCCTCCCGATGTGCGTAATGAGGGCGGTGAAAAGACTTGTGAGGGTGGCAGCAGCTTGTTCGGCGGCACGGATAACATCGGCACCGTCATTCACAAGTCCTTCGGCACAACGATAACCTTCGTTGGTGATGACGGACATGCCGAAGACACGCATACCGGCATGCCGGGCGACAATGACTTCAGGTACGGTACTCATGCCGACGGCATCGGCACCTCCCCTCGCATAAAAAGCATATTCGGCGGGCGTCTCGAAAGAGGGGCCGGTCAGCCCGACATAGACACCTTTACGGAGGACAATATTCAATTGTTGAGCTTCTTCCTCCATCCAGCGGATGTAGGTGGGGTCGTAGGTATGCGTCATATCCGGAAAACGAGGGCCGAAACGATCATCGTTAGTGCCGATAAGAGGGTTGGGCATCATGTTGATATGGTCGCGGATAATCATCAAATCACCTGTATGGAACGCGGGATTGATTCCTCCAGCGGCATTGGAGATAAGGAGACTACGGGCACCGAGTAGATGCAACACCCGAATGGGGTAAGTGACCTGCCTCATGGTGTAACCTTCATAGTAGTGAAACCGGCCTTGCAACACCCAGAGAGGAACGCCCCCCAGCCGTCCGCAGAGCAGGTAGCCGGAATGTCCTTCGACAGTAGAGGTCGGGAAATGCGGAATATCTGCATAAGGAATGGCCACCACTTCGGTAAGCTGTCCGGTGAAAGCCCCAAGACCACTACCCAAAATCACCGCTAAGGAAGGACGTAAGGGCATGCGTGAGGCCAGGAAATCGGCAGAGACTGTTTCTTGTCTATTCATGTCCATAATGTAGGGTGGGAGACGGTAAACGAACGCCTGTGAAGCGGGGAAAGGCCATACTTGAGAATGGCTTGACGGTGCAAACGGGTAGGGTAACCCTTATTCCGGCTCCACTCGTAAGCAGGATAAAGGGGTGAAAGGAGTTTCATATAATCATCACGATAGGTTTTGGCAAGGACAGAAGCGGCGGCAATGGAAAGGTAAAGGGCATCGCCATGTGGAATGGAGGTATGAGGAATATCGGGATAAGGCGTGAAATGAGGGCCATCGATAAGGAGGTGATGAGGTGGGAAAGGTAGGAAGGCTACCGCCCGATGCATAGCTAAGATGGAGGCATTGAGGATATTGAGGCGGTCTATCTCTTTAGGCGTAGCGACAGCCACAGCCCATGCAACAGCTTCCTTTTCAATAAAGGGACGAAGAGCATAGCGTTGTTTCTCCGTAAGTTGTTTACTGTCGTTGAGCGTAGGGTGGGAAAAATCAGGAGAAAGGATGACAGCAGCCGCGAAGACATCGCCGGCTAAGCAACCTCTCCCAGCCTCATCACAGCCAGCTTCGACATGGTGTGCATTCAAACAAGAGAGAAGCATCAGTGTGCACGGTGGAGAAAGGGACGTAAGCCGAACCAGGCAAGCAGTCCGGCAAGCAAAACTCCAGCCACATTCATCGCCGCATCATAGACGTCGGCCGTGCGGTAATCGGTGAGAAGACCCTGCAAGTACTCGGTGAGCACTCCAAGCAAAGCCGGTATCAAGGTGGCGAAAAGAAAGGCGTGAGCAGGATGGAAAACACGACCGGTAGCAGGTTTATGGGAGCGAAGGTATTCAATCCAGAAAATGCCGGAGAGGAAGGTATACATGGCCAGATGTACCCACTTATCCATATCATGAGTCGTCTCCATCTTGGGAGGGTTCATAAAAGAGAGGATGAGTACGATAACGACCAGAAGGAGAGAGAAAGGGTAAGTACGCAGATAATGGCAAAGTGGTTTCATTGGAGTATTCTTTGAACTTGCAGGAGAGCTTGCAGGAGGATATCAACCTCTGCTTGGGTGTTGTAAAAGGCAAAAGAAGCGCGGACAGTACCTTCGATACCCAAATGCTGCATAAGGGGTTGGGCACAGTGGTGCCCTGTACGGACGGCTATCCCAAAGTGGTCAAGGAGAATGCCTGCGTCGTAAGGATGTATATTGGGAAGGAGAAAAGAAAGGACGGCACTTTTGTGGGAAGCCTGCCCGAAAATACGTATACCGGAAAAAGTGGAGAGGCTATCGGTGGCATACCGGAGGAGGGCTGATTCATGTTCGGCAATAGCGTCAAGGCCTATACCGGAAACATAGTCGAGGGCGGTAGCGAAGGCTGTACTACCGATATAATCGGGTGTACCGGCCTCAAATTTATAGGGTAGCTCGTTGAAAGTAGTACGCTCAAAAGAGACCGTAGCAATCATTTCGCCGCCACCTTGATAAGGGGGGAGGCGATCAAGGTGTTTTTCTTTACCGTAAAGCACACCTATACCCGTAGGCCCGTAGATCTTGTGTGCGGAGAATGCATAGAAATCCGCATCAAGGGCTTGAACGTCCACAGGCAGATGAGGGATTGCCTGTGCACCGTCTACAAGGACGGGAACATCATGCGCATGCGCTTCGGCGATAATTGCTTGGATGGGATTGATTGTCCCCAAGACATTGGATACATGTGTAATGGCCACCAACCGTGTTCGTTCGGAGAAGAGTGAACGATACGCCTCCAAATCCAGTTCACCAAGTTCATTGATCGGAATGATTTTGAGGCGAATACCTCGCCGAGTGGCTTGAAATTGCCAAGGAACAATGTTGGAATGATGTTCCATGGTGGAGAGTATCACTTCATCACCTTCGGCGAGTCCGATTTCGGCAAAAGAGGAAGCGACCAAGTTAATGGCTTCTGTGGTACCTCGCGTAAAGATAATTTCGTGAGGATGCTTGGCATGAATGAATTGCTGCACAGTACAACGCGCATTCTCATGGGCTTCGGTAGCTTGCTGACTGAGGAAATGTATGCCTCGGTGTATATTCGCATTTGTGTCGTAATAGGCTTTACGAATCTGTTCAACTACACAACGAGGTTTTTGCGTGGTGGCGGCGTTGTCAAAGTAAACAAGCGGCTTGTCACGCACAGTCCGGGTGAGAATAGGGAAGTCATTGCGAAGGGTTTGTACGTCCAACATGAGACAGGAATGGTTAGAAGTCGTTTTTGTAAGGAAGGATTTCCACTTCCGGTAATTCCGTATCCTCTCCGGGGAGGTGCAAGGTATAAAGAGCCGCTTCTATGCGGCGGATGTAGTTTTTCTTATCCGTTTCAGGCGCATAGACAAAGCCTTCTACCACGACAATCCGGTTATTCACTTCATCTACACGGGCATGGCTCACAAAAGGTCCGCCCATCATATCCCCCTTCATCTTCCAAAGGCCGCGTAGCTCCCCGCAATATTTTCCATTCACTGTAATGGCCTTGTATACAGGCTCGGCATAAGAGGTCTCGGTGGCCATGTAGGAATTCTGAAAGGTACCGGGCATATTAATTTTCATCACCGAGTCACGTTTGGCGACAAGGTAGTCACGGGTAAAGGTTTTCGTAGATTCGTAAGGAAATGTGTAAACAACCAAGTCCGTTCGTCCGGAGACGACATTGTCGGAAGCCCAGAAAAAGCTATCCCCATCTTCCTTACAAGCGGAAAAGGTTGTAGGGACTTTCACCGTGACACCAAACTTGTCCTCTATCTTCCTTGTCAACGGCTGGTGGTATGTTTTTTCAAGCTGGGCGGTCAGCCGGCGACGTTCCATCACTGTGTAATAATTGGCAAGTATTCGCTCATGCGCCTGCACGTACTCTACAATCGAAGCGCCGTCGGGGGCGTTTATCTGCACGACAGCCTGTCCGTTAGCCCAAACATCTTTCTGTGCGTGAAGAGAGACTTTTGTGTACTGATTCGGGTTAATGGTCACCCGCAAAATATTCCGTACATACGTCAGCATACCATCGAACTGTCCCGGTGAAGTATACATGATTTTCATCGTAGACTCCGCTTGCGGTAGTCCCGGAATGGCGGAAAGCAGGTCTGCCTTGATCACTTTTCCGACCTCTCCTTCCCAATCATCCGGCTCCATCACCACAACAATTTCAAACATCATTCCCGTTGCCTTCTTTTCCAAAGGTCCTCCACATGATGTCCACGCAAACAGTAAGGCCGGTAGCCAAGTAACCACGTTTGTCCTCATCACTCCTCCCCGTCAAGCGTCAATATTGGCGTAGGTAGCATTTGTCTCAATGAATTCGCGGCGGGGGGCTACGTCTTCACCCATGAGCATGGAGAAGATATTATCGGCATCAAATGCATTCTCAATCGTTATCTGTTTGAGAGTACGGTTCTCAGGGTTCATCGTTGTATCCCAAAGCTGGGAGTCATTCATTTCTCCCAAGCCTTTGTAACGCTGGGTGTGCACCTGTTTTTCGTTACCGTCGGCATGACGGTCAATGAACACCTGACGTTGCTGGTCTGTCCAGCAGTATTCCTCCTTATTCCCTTTCTTACAAAGATAAAGCGGCGGCGTGGCCAGATACACGTATCCATTCTCAATGAGAGGACGCATGCGGCGGAAAAAGAACGTAAGGATAAGCGTGGCAATGTGGCTACCGTCCACGTCGGCATCCGTCATGATGATTACCTTGTGGTAACGTAGCTTCTCCATATTCAATGCCTTAGGGTCATCTTCCGTACCGATAGTTACTCCCATGGCCCGGTAAATATTTTGAATCTCTTCACTTTCGAAGACTTTGTGATCCATTGCCTTCTCCACGTTCAGTATCTTACCGCGCAAAGGAAGAATAGCTTGGAAGTTCCTGTCACGTCCCTGTTTGGCCGTTCCTCCGGCGGAATCCCCTTCCACGAGGAACAGTTCACATTCGGCGGCATCCTTTGATGAACAGTCGGCCAGCTTTCCCGGCAAGCCACCACCTGATAACGGCGACTTACGCTGCACCAGCTCCCTAGCTTTCCGCGCCGCGTATCTTGCTTGAGCGGCCAAGATCACCTTATCCACAATTGTCTTGGCCTCTCTCGGATGCTCTTCCAAATAGTTTCCTAAGGCTTCGCCGATGGCCATGTCCACGGCGCCCATCACTTCGGTATTGCCCAATTTTGTTTTTGTCTGCCCCTCAAATTGAGGCTCTGCCACCTTGACAGAAATCACTGCCGTTAGTCCTTCCCGAAAGTCATCTCCCATGATCTCCACTTTTGCTTTTTCGAGCAATTTGGAGTCTTCCGCATACTTCTTAAGTGTACGGGTCAAGCCCCTCCGGAAGCCAGCCAAATGCGTCCCACCTTCTACGGTGTGAATATCATTGGCGTAAGAAAAAACACTTTCGTTGTACGAAGTGTTGTACGTCATGGCCACCTCCACCGGTATTCCCTGTTTCTCAATATTGAGGTGAATGACATCCTGTATCAACTTTTCCTTGGAGCGGTCAATGTAGGCCACAAATTCTTTCAGCCCTTCATCGGAATGGAACACTTCAGTACGAAATGAACCGTCCTCATTCTTTGTCCGTTCATCGGTTAATCGAAGGGTAACACCGGCATTCAAAAAAGCAAGCTCCCTCAGACGGTTTGCAAGGACTTCATATTTATATTCGTTAACTGAAAAAATAGTCTTGTCAGGAAGAAAAGAGATGGTCGTTCCCGTCAAGTCGGAAACACCCGCTTCCTGCATTTCGCCTAAGGGCTTGCCATACGCATATTCCTGCGCATAGACTTTTCCGTTCCGCCGGACTTCGGCCTTCAAATAAGAAGAGAGTGCATTGACACAAGATAGCCCTACACCATGTAATCCTCCTGAAACCTGATAAGTACCCTTGTTAAACTTACCTCCCGCATGAAGCACGGTAAGCACCACCTCCAGAGCTGACTTTTGTTCTTTTTCGTGAAAGTCTACCGGTATACCCCGACCGTCGTCGGTCACCTTTACCGAATTATCCTCTCCGATAACCACGTCAATGGACTTACAAAATCCCGCCAGTGCTTCATCAATTGAATTATCCACCACCTCATACACCAAATGGTGAAGCCCTTTCTCGCTGGTATCTCCAATATACATTGAAGGGCGTTTCCGCACAGCCTCCAACCCTTCCAGCACCTCAATACTTCCCGCCGAATACTCTGTGTTTTTAATCTCTTCGCTCATATCACCATTATACCTTATCGTTTTGTTCATCCGTCCCCCCTCAAACGCAAACGGGTAAGCAGGGGTCGGCAAATATACGGAAAATACCGTACTTTTGCCCCAAAAAGCGGATGACACTACACGATATATCCCTCCTTCTTGAGGAAGAGGCGTGTGCGGTGCGTAATATTCCTATTACACCGGCATACGAAGAGGCGGTGAGTCTGATTGTTTCCCGTGTCCATGAGCGCGGAGGGGCACTCATCACCAGCGGAATGGGTAAAGCCGGACAGGTTGCGGTGAACGTGTCCACGACATTCTCTTCTACGGGAACGCCTTCCTATTTCCTTCATCCCAGCGAGGCTCAACACGGAGACTTGGGTATTCTACGTCCTAACGACTTGTTACTATTGATCTCCAATTCGGGCAAGACGCGGGAATTGGTAGAGTTGATAACCTTAAGTCGGCATATCGTTCCCGACATACCTTTCATTGTGATCACTTCCAACTCGGATAGCCCCATTGCCCGCCAAGCCACCGTCTGTCTTGCCACGGGGGCTCCTCCGGAAGTCTGTCCATTAGGCTTGACGCCAACCACGTCCACTACCGTGATGATGGTGATCGGAGATATTCTGGTGGTAAACACTATGCACCGCATCGGGTTCTCCCGCAATGATTATGCGCTTCGCCACCATGGCGGGTATCTTGGACAGAAAAGTCGGTCAGCGGAGGAATAATGGATTTTCGGTATGATGTCATTGTCGTAGGTGCCGGCCATGCCGGTTGCGAAGCCGCCTCGGCAGCCGCCAAGCTTGGTTCCAAAACCCTCCTCATCACGATGGACATGAACAAAATTGCCCAGATGAGTTGTAATCCGGCGGTGGGAGGCATTGCCAAGGGACAAATTGTACGGGAGATTGACGCGCTTGGAGGTTATATGGGGCTTGTCACAGATGAGACCGCCATACAATTCCGTATGCTCAACCGAAGCAAAGGGCCTGCTGTCTGGAGTCCTCGCGCACAGAGTGACAGGATGCGTTTTATGGAAGCATGGCGCAAGAGAATAGAAAACGAACCGAACTTGTTTGTATGGCAAGACACGGTGAGCAACTTACTCACTACGCATAACGACAAAAGGGTGTGTGGCGTACGCACAAAACTTGGTGTGGAGTTTCTTGCCGGTGCAGTGATATTGACTACCGGAACTTTTCTAAACGGCTTGATTCATATCGGGCAAACACGCTTATCTGGCGGCCGCCTGTCGGAACCTTCTTCCGGTGGATTGACCGAACAACTTGTTACGCTGGGTATGCGGTCTGCTCGCATGAAAACAGGAACACCTGTGCGGATAGACGGCCGTAGCGTTCATTTTGAAGAGATGGAAGAACAGTCCGGCGAAGATGACTTTCACCGTTTTTCTTATCTGGATTTTTCCCGACGGACACTCACCCAGCGTAGCTGTTGGATGACGTTCACCAACGAGCAAACACATGACGTCTTGCGGCAAGGGTTACCGGATTCACCCCTCTATAACGGACAGATTCAGAGTATAGGCCCCCGTTATTGTCCAAGTATAGAGACCAAAATAGTCACCTTTTCCGATCGTCCCCGTCATCAGCTTTTCCTTGAGCCTGAAGGGGAGCATTCTATGGAGTATTACCTCAATGGCTTTTCTTCCTCCTTACCCTTTCAAGTGCAGTTACAGGCGTTGCAAACCATTCCGGCTTTTCGTCATGTACATATCTATCGTCCGGGGTATGCCATCGAATATGATTTCTTTGATCCGACGCAATTACGTCATACCCTTGCGGTCAAACACTTACAGGGACTTTTTTTCGCCGGACAAATTAATGGCACCACCGGATATGAAGAGGCCGGAGGGCAGGGTATTATGGCGGGTATCAACGCACATATACATTGCCACGGAGGGACACCTTTTGTGCTTGGCAGGGAGGAAGCTTATATCGGTGTACTGATTGATGATCTGGTGACCAAAGGCGTAGATGAGCCTTACCGGATGTTCACCTCCCGCGCTGAATATCGCATCCTGCTCCGCCAGGACGATGCGGATATGCGTCTCACCGAACGAGCTTACACACTCGGACTTGCCGACATCTATCGCTTCCGTCAGCTCCAAGAAAAACGTGCCGCCCGTGACGGACTTATTACCTTTGTACGGCAGACTTCCGTAAAGCCGCAAGAGGTCAATACTTTCTTGGAACACATGGGGAGTGCTCCAATCCCGCAGGCCTGTAAACTTGTGGATTTAATTCTCCGTCCTCAATTCGACCTGCCTACCCTTGCCGGCACACTTCCTTCCTTACATGCAGAAATAGACAAACTCCCCGCTACCCGTCGCGATGAAATTGTGGAAGCAACCGAAATACAGTTGAAATATGAAGGTTACATTAAACGGGAACGTATCGTGGCAGACAAAATATCTCGATTGGAGCATATCCGCATACGCGGTAAGTTTGATTACTCAACCATTTCCTCTCTTTCCACCGAAGCCCGACAAAAACTAACAAAGATAGACCCCGAAACGCTCGCCCAAGCAAGCCGGATACCTGGTGTTTCGCCCAGCGACATCAACATCTTGCTCGTCCTATTTGGGCGGTAGGCCAACATGTTCCACGTGGAACAAATTTAAAGAAGCCATGAAACAGTATTTGGATTTAGTGAATCACGTGCTAAATAACGGGACACCAAAAGAAGATCGTACCGGAACGGGCACCAAAAGCATCTTTGGTTATCAGATGCGTTTCTCACTGAATGAGGGATTCCCTCTACTTACTACCAAAAAACTCCACCTGAAATCCGTCCTTCACGAATTGCTTTGGTTTTTACAAGGAGACACGAACGTCCGGTATTTACAAGAAAATGGCGTACGCATCTGGAATGAATGGGCAGACGAGGAAGGCAACCTGGGTCCGATCTATGGCTATCAATGGCGCTCTTGGCCTGATTATTCAGGAGGGCACATTGATCAGTTAACGGAAGTTGTTGAGACAATTAAACGCAATCCGGATTCTCGCCGAATGATTGTCAGCGCATGGAATGTGGGGGCTTTGAAGGAAATGAGGTTGCCACCTTGCCATCTTCTTTTTCAGTTCTATGTGGCCGATGGGCACCTCAGCTTACAGTTGTACCAACGCAGTGCAGATATTTTTCTTGGTGTTCCTTTCAACATAGCCTCTTATGCGCTGCTCTTACTTATGGTAGCGCAAGGAACAGGATTGCAGGCTGGGGATTTTGTACATACACTGGGCGATGCACATATTTATAATAACCATATAGAACAAGTTCGTTTACAACTATCTCGTTCTCCTCGTTCGTTACCCTGCATGAAGATCAATCCCGACGTGAAAGATATATTTTCCTTCCGATATGAAGATTTTTGCTTGGCCGACTACAACCCTCACCCTCACATCAAGGGTGAAGTATCTGTCTAAGCTTCAAGGATTCTCATTCCTTTTATAGAGGGTAATAAAGACAGGCGTTTTTTCGAAATGTTTGACCGGTATCCACAAATCTTTGTTTTTAAATTCCTCCACCTCTTCGTCAGAAACGGCAATATTGGAATAAAGAAAGTACTTAGCATGCTCGGCACTTGTCCCCACTATCTTACCTCCATTCTTCAGTTCCACAAAGCCTCGATTCCCGTAGAGACACCAGTTCGCCGCCAGTTCGCTATACTCAATTTGATTACTGTCAATATATTCAAAACATTCTTTTCTCACCGTGTAATAGGAGGTGTGCAGTAGCGTGGATTCCCAAGGCTGGGATATTTTTTCGGGATAAATCCAAAAATGACCGGTAAGGGTAAACAAGAGTATAACCCAACAAATGGTTTTCATTTTTCTGTTATTCCATTGGTTGATCAACAGCCTCAATGTCAACAAGGAAAGTATGAAAAAGTGCAACATGAAGTAGCGTGGATTAAATGGCATCCTCGTAATGAAGACAAAAAAGAGAAATAGCCCGATCATCAAGAGGAAAAAGAGTCCGAGCGTTTTCTCCTCTTCCGACAGATTCCATTTTCTCTTAAGTATCCCGATTAACACATAGAGTGCTAAGAAGCTCACCACAAATCGTCCATTCTCTACAAATCGAAACACAAGTTCCGCAAAATGCCTCACGATCATCATACCATTTTCCGGCAGCGAGTAATGCTCAGAATAGTTCGAAGCTCCCTCCTCCGAAAAAAACCAGGCATTGTGAGAGAAATAATACAGGAAATAAGCCAATAGCAACACGCATACAGGCAGGTAAGGCAACAGCAGCTTCAGCAATTTTTTCAAGTTATAGCCTTGTTCCTTATTCGTCACCTTCACATCAAAATAAAGATGCGAAAAAAACAGCATTACACCGGTAAAGACACCCCGCATATTCGTGCCGCAAAGGAATATCAAACTAATCGCAAGCCATACGGGTTTTCGTTGAAACACCGCCCTTAATCCAATGATTGAGGCCGTCAACAAAACCATATCGGGAGAAGCCATCACCAATTGTGTCAGAATAGTGGGTTCCAACAAGAGTATCCCAAAGACCCATCCTGTCCATTGGGGGTAGGGGATGAAGTAAGCCACCATTTTCCAGGAATGGTAAAGAAGTAAGAGCGACCAGAGGAAGGTAAAGGCATGGGAGACCCACAATTCATAGCCGAAAATCTTCCACAAAAAGGCGGTTGTTAAAGGTATCAATGGCGGATGATAACCCGTAGGGGTGACCTCCAAACCGGGTAAAGGATGAATTAGCAGAGAGGAGAAATTCGTTTGATAGAACCAGTTCGCTTCTTTTGAGACCTGCTGTATGGTATCCCAGAAATAGCAAAACTCATGAGAATAAATAAACAAGGATAAATAAACCGCGAACAACCATACAAGGGGGGGGGGTAAAAAGGGCACTCCTCAAGCTTTTGTAGGAGATAGCGCCGATAGTTTTGGATGGATGAGACCGTTCCACGTGGAACAAAATGATTATCCTTTGGCTTGATACAGCGTTAAGCTGGGGAAGGCAAATGGGATACCTGCCGCATTGTATCCCTCGTACAAAGCACGGTTCATCTCATAATTCACTTCCAAATAATCACGCTGCTTCACCCATGCACGTACCAATATGTTGACACTGCTGTCTCCCATACCGTTGATCCTGACTTGAGGCACCGGCGTTTGTAGCAAGCGTGGCTCGGTCGCAAGTATTTCCTTAGTCACCTCTTCCACCTTCTTAAAATCCGTCCCATACTCCACGCCCACAATCCAATCTATTCGGCGGTTTATTCCGGTAAAATTCGTTACCGCACCGTTGCTCAACTGTCCATTGGGAATATACAGTATCCGGCTGTCCGTCAACACCAATACGGTATGAAATATTTGTATCTCCCTTACCGTCCCCTCTTTGCCAAGGACTTCTATGTAGTCCCCCACACGATAAGGACGAAAGAGTAAAATAATCAACCCTCCCGCAAAATTGGACAAGTTGCCGCTCAACGCCATCCCGACCGCCACACCCACCGACGCCACTAATGCCGCCAAAGACGTCGTTTGTATACCCAGCGCACCTATCACGGCGATAATCAGCATCACCGTCAGGGTAATATTCACCAAACTGAGGATAAAAGAACGTACCGAAAGGTCTATATCCCGCTTGTCCATCACCTTCTTCACTATCTTACGGATAAATCCGATAGCAAAACGCCCTACCGCAAACACCAGTAAGGCCTGGAGTATTGACAGCCCTAACGAAATACCTTCACTGGATAACCGCTCCAGGACTTTCTCTATGTTGAGCCACTGTTCCATACTTTTCTACTTTTCTCCGGAGGCAAAGGTAATGGGCGGCGGTGAAATCTTATCCATGATGTCGAATAATTGTGTAACGGTGTCGGCACGAAGCATGGCTACACGTGTAGCTCTGAAATCCGGAATACCTTTGAATAAGGGTGTCGCCGCCAAATGCCGACGAATATGAAGAATACCCCGCCGCTCATCCAAACGTTCTACGCTACGAAGGACTTGTTCTTTCAAGACCGACAAGTACCAAGCAAAGCTTTCCACCGGAAGTAGCTCTCCTGTAGTAAGAAAATGTTTGCTCTCTTGGAATATCCAAGGCCTTCCCAAACTGCCACGCCCAATCATCACAGCATCTACACCATAGCGATCGAAACACTCCCTGCAACCCTTCGCCGTCGTCACGTCACCATTACCGATAATCGGTATGTACATACGCGGATTATTTTTCACCACTCCAATCAGTGTCCAGTCTGCCTGGCCGGTATACATCTGTGCGCGTGTCCGCCCATGAATGGTCAATGCCGCGATGCCACAGTCCTGCAACCGTTCCGCCAATTCGACGATAATTTTGTGCTCCGCATCCCAGCCCAAACGGGTCTTAACCGTCACCGGTATCTTCACCGCCCGAACTATTTCTTCCGTGATTCTCACCATCTGTGGTACATCGCGTAGCATCCCTGCACCCGCGCCTTTCCCCGCCACTCTTTTCACCGGGCAACCGAAGTTTATATCCAATACATCCGGTTTTGCCGCTTCGCATAGTGTTGCCGCCTCCACCATCGTATCCACATCCTTACCATACAGCTGAATAGCCACCGGACGTTCTTCATCCGCCACTTTAAGTTTCTGTCTTGTTTTATCCACAGCTCTCACTAAAGCGTCGCTTGACACAAACTCCGTATACACCATATCCGCCCCAAACCGCTTACACATCAACCGAAAAGAGATGTCCGTCACGTCTTCCATCGGTGCCAATAACACCGCTTTGTCTCCCAAGTCTACCGTCCCGATTTTCATCTTTTTCTATTCAAGATGGAGCGAAGCTACTCTTTTACTACAAAGGATGTACCTTGCAACCCTTTAAAATGGAAAAAACTCAATGGGATTTGATTACCCTGCTGGGGCCGACGGCTTCAGGAAAAACGGAGTTCGCGGTAGCTATAGCCGATGCTATCCATTCGGAAGTGATCAGTGCGGACTCGCGGCAAGTCTACCGGCGAATGGACATCGGTACCGGCAAGGATTTATCGGCTTATCAGATAAACAATAAGCAGGTACCCCACCACTTAATTAATATCTGCGAGCCGGGAGAAAAGTACAATGTCTTTGCTTACCAACGAGACTTCTTTCGTGTATATGAAACACTTCGGGCAGAAGGTAAAGTTCCCGTCTTATGCGGTGGGACAGGAATGTACATCGAAGCCATCCTTCGGGGATACCGCCTCTGGGAAGTTCCGGAAAATCCGGAGCTGCGCCATTCCTTACAAAACAAAAGCCTGACCGAACTCACCCACCTCCTTTCCCAATACAAAAGCCTGCATAATAAAACAGACCTTGATACGCCTCAGCGAGCCATCCGTGCAATCGAAATTGAGGAATATTACCGCCAGGAAACACCTCTACGTACTCATTACACACCGCCCCGAAGTCTTGTGCTCGGACTGAATATTGAACGTGAACAACGTCGGCAGGCTATATCCCGCCGCCTGCGTGCCCGTCTGGATGAAGGTATGCTGGATGAGGTGCGCCGACTCATTGACGAGGGCTTATCGCCCGACGACCTTATCTATTATGGGTTAGAGTATAAATATTTAACCTTACACCTCATCGGGTCACTTTCCTACGAAGAGATGGTACAGCAGTTGGAGACTGCTATTCATCAGTTTGCCAAACGGCAGATGACTTGGTTCAGAGGGATGGAGCGTCGCGGAATACCCATCCGGTGGATAGACGCCTCGCTCCCGTTATCTGAAAAACTCTCCATTTTTACCTACCTTTGCGACCCCCATGACAAGAGAAGAGAGATATAACGGTGTACTGAATTGGTTTGAAAAGAATGTGCCGACGGCGGAGTCCGAACTCCGGCATGCAAACGCTTTTCAATTCCTTATTGCCGTCATGTTGTCAGCACAATGCACCGACAAGCGGGTCAATTCTGTGACGCCCGCCCTCTTTGACGCTTTCCCTACACCGCAGTCTCTCGCCGCCGTTTCTCCCAAAGAAGTCTATCCTTACATCCGTTCTGTTTCTTATCCCAACAACAAGGCCGGACATCTGGTCGGGATGGCACAAATGTTGGTAAACGAGTTTGGCGGCAGAGTGCCTTCTGGCGTGGATGAGTTACAGCGTTTACCTGGCGTGGGGCGTAAAACGGCCAACGTCGTGGCAGGTGTCATTTATAATGTACCGACAATGCCGGTAGACACGCATGTCTTTCGGGTATCCAACCGCATCGGGCTTACCCTCAACAGTAAAACGCCTTTGGAAACTGAACGTGAACTCACTCGCTTTATCCCTTCCCGACTTTTGACCAAAGCGCATCACTGGTTTATCCTGCACGGGCGATATATTTGCACAGCTCGACGCCCCCATTGTAAAGATTGCAACATACACCCCTGGTGTAACTACTTCACTACTTCTTTGACTTAAACACACTTTTACGTACAATAAAATGGACAAATTAGTTATTTTCGACACGACGTTACGGGATGGAGAACAAGTTCCCGGCTGTCAATTAAACACGGTAGAGAAAATTGAAATAGCCAAAGCCCTCGAAAGTCTGGGTGTGGATATCATTGAAGCGGGTTTTCCTGTTTCTAGTCCGGGAGACTTCAACAGTGTGGTAGAAATCGCCAAAGCCGTTACTTGGCCTGTCATTTGCGCCCTTACCCGTGCGGTAGAGCATGACATTGATGTGGCCGCTGAGGCACTCAAATACGCTAAGCGAGGACGCATTCATACCGGTATCGGTACTTCCGAATATCACATCCGGCATAAGTTTAACTCCAATCAGGAAGAGATTCTCCAGCGTGCCGTAGACGCCGTTAAGCACGCAAAAAAATACGTCGAAGACGTAGAGTTCTACTGCGAAGATGCCGGAAGGACGGAAAATGAATACCTTGCTCGTGTGGTCGAAGCCGTCATCAAAGCAGGGGCTACCACCATCAATATCCCCGATACCACCGGTTACTGCCTCCCCGATGAATATGGAGCCAAGATTCGTTTCCTTAAGGAGCATGTCGCCAATGTGGATCAGGCCATCCTGTCCACACACTGCCATAATGATTTAGGGATGGCTACCGCCAACACCGTCCAAGGTGTCCTCAACGGTGCTCGGCAAGTAGAAGTAACCATCAACGGCATCGGGGAGCGCGCCGGCAATACTTCTCTGGAAGAAATCGCCATGATCTTCCGTAGCCACCGCGAAAGAAACATCTCCACCAACATCAATACCACCAAAATATACGGTATCAGTCGTATGGTGTCGGCCTTGATGAACATGCCCGTACAGCCCAACAAGGCCATTGTCGGGCGTAACGCCTTTGCGCATTCGTCAGGCATCCATCAAGACGGCATCTTAAAGAATCGCGAAAGCTATGAGATCATTGATCCTAAGGAGATTGGTATTGATGACAATGCCATTGTCCTTACCGCCCGTAGCGGTAGAGCGGCGCTCAAACATAGACTTTCCGTGCTCGGTATACAGGCCGACCAGGAAAAGTTGGACAAGGTCTACGCCCAGTTCCTCAAACTTGCCGATAGCAAAAAGAACATCAGCGACGATGATATCCTTATGCTCGTCGGGAAAGACCGTACAGACACCCATTGTATCAAATTGGATTATTTACAAGTCGTCAGCGGATTCGGTGTACAACCCGTAGCCAGCATTTGTCTCAATCTCTCTGGCGTGAAACGCTATGAAACCGCAGCAGGAAACGGCCCTGTGGACGCTGCCATCAAGGCCGTTAAAAAGGCCATCAGCAATAGTGACATGACCATCCAGGAGTTCCTCATCCAAGCCATCAACAAGGGAAGTGACGACACTGGAAAGGTTCATATCCAGGTAGAATATCAGGGAAACATCTTCTACGGCTTCTCCGCAAACACCGACATCGTCGCCGCCGCTGCCGAAGCCTTCATTGATGCCATCAACAAGTTTATTTCTTAGCCGCTTCGCGTCACCCTATAGCTTGTTGAGCATCTTCAGGGTTGCTTTGATAGCAGCTTCTGTCTGATCTACATCAAGGCCTCGAGTCTTAAAATCAAAACCGTCGTGGTGCCAGCTGATGATAGTCTGAACCAACGCGTCGGTGCGGCCTCCGGGAGGAATGGAGACAGAATAATTGGTAAGCAATGGGAAAGGGCGATTCAGTCCGGCATATATCTTACGGAGGGCATGTACAAAGGCATCGTATTGTCCGTCGCCGGAGGAGGATTCCTCATACGCCTGACCCTCTATTTCTATCTTCACCGTCGCCATTGGACGCAGTCCTTGCGCCAGTGATAGCGAGTAATTAAGGATACGGACTTTATTCTCTTCTTGCGTCTCATGATGAAGCACATCACTGATGATGTACGGAAGGTCTTCCGGTGTAACGATTTCTTTCTTATCCCCAAGTTCAATGATACGATCCGTGACGCAGCGCATGGAATCTTCATCAAGGTCTATACCCAGCGCCTCAAGGTTCTTTTTGATATTTGCTTTCCCTGAGTTCTTACCAAGGGCATATTCACGAACTCGCCCGAATCGTTCCGGCAAAAGGTCGTTGTAATAAAGGTTTCCTTTACTATCGCCATCCGCGTGAATGCCTGCACATTGTGTAAAAACATACTCGCCCACAACCGGTTTATTGGGCGACAAACGGATACCCGAATACGTTTCCACCAAACGACTTATCCGGTTTATTTTATCCTCCCGAAGATGCGTTTCTTCTCCAAGATGATCTTTAATCAGGGCTGCGACACTGCTAAGAGGTGCATTGCCTGCCCGTTCACCCAACCCGTTCACCGTCGTATGTACTCCCTTTATTCCCGCACGAATGGCCGAGTACACATTCCCCACAGCTAGGTCGTAATCATTGTGTGAATGAAAGTCAAAATGTAAATCGGGATAACGTTCCGTCATCTGACCACAAAAGTGATAGGTCTCGTAGGGATTAAGGATACCCAACGTATCGGGTAGCATGTAACGGGAGATAGGTAAATCTTTAAGTGTCTCTATCATTTCAAAGACATAGTCCGGAGAGCTTTTCATCCCGTTTGACCAGTCCTCAAGATAGAGATTAATGACAAGGCCTTTCTTTTCTGCCCGTTCAACGGTATGGCGTATATCCTCAAAGTGTTGAGCCGGTGTACGATGTAGCTGTTCGGTGACATGCCTGTACGAGCCTTTACTCAACAAGTTCATCACCTTGCAACCCGTCGAAGCAATCCAGAGAATAGATTTATCGCCGTCCACGAAACCCAGCACCTCCAATGCACCTATAAATCCCGTCTTTTCCGCCCACTTTACCAGTTTACGAACAGACTCCAACTCTCCTTCCGATACACGCGCCGATGCTACCTCTATACGATCCACTCCCAATTCTGCCAGCAGCACCTGTGCTATATTCAGCTTCTCATGTGCCGCAAACGAAACTCCTGTAGTCTGTTCCCCGTCCCGCAGGGTTGTATCCATGATCTCTATCATCGCTTTTCTCCATTTTAAAGGGAAACAAAGGTAGTAAACTACGGTTTTACGGTTGATTCAAGGAAACGGAGAAAATCTTCCGGAGAAGGATTGTAGGTATATGGACCGGAAAGTATCTTTTCATCCGGCGAAAGAATCATGTAATACGGTTGGGCATTCGCACCGAAGCGGCTACGTTGAAAAAAACTCCACTTATCTCCCACTGTTTTCAGTCGCCTACTACGTCCTTGTTCTTGCACCGTTTGAGGCTGGGCTAACGGCGTTTTATCATCCACAAAAAGAGAAATAAGGACAAAATAATCTTCCATAAGTGTTTTTACTTTGGGATCCGTCCACACAGAAGCCTCCATTTTACGGCAATTCACACAACCAAAACCGGTAAAGTCAATTAAAACCGGTTTATTGACTTCTCTTGCGTAGGCCATCCCTTCTTCATAATCCGTAAAAAGAGACCGCACTTCATGCGTATACAAATTGAAATCCTGTGTAGAAAGAGGAGGCGTAAATGCACTGATCGCTTTCAATGGAGCACCCCAAAGACCGGGCAGCATATAAAGTGAAAATGAAAGAGAAACAATAGCTAAAAAAAAACGAAACAAGCTTAGTGAATCAAGAGCCTTGTCATGCGCAAACCGTATCAGTCCAAGTAAATAAAATCCAAGTAAAGCAAAGATAACTATCCAAAGCGACAAAAAAACTTCACGATCAAGGATATGCCACCCGTAAGCCATATCCGCCACCGAAAGAAACTTCAACGACAAGGCTAATTCAAGGAATCCTAACGTCACCTTTACCATATTCATCCATCCCCCCGACTTAGGTATGCGTTTCATCCATTCCGGAAAGACGGCAAAAAAAGAAAAAGGGATGGCCAATGCCATTGAAAAGCCCAACATACCTACTGTAGGACCTGATAATGAACCCAATGATGCAGCTTCCACAAGCAACGTACCTATTATAGGCCCTGTACAGGAAAAAGATACCAACACCAACGTAAAGGCCATAAGGAATATACCGATCATACCTCCTACAGCCTCTGCCTTACTATCTATTTTCGTCGTCCATGAAGAAGGAAACCGCAATTCAAAAGCCCCGAAAAAAGAGACCGCAAATACCAATAAGAGCAAGAAAAACAAGACATTAAATACCGCATGGGTAGCCATCTCATTCAATGCACTTGCACCAAAAATAATTGTTATTATTAGTCCTATTAAAATGTAAATAATAACAATGGATAAACCGTATATAAAAGCATCCAATATAGCCTTTCGCTTATTCTTTACTCGTTTAAGAAAAAAACCTACCGTCATAGGAATCATCGGCCACACGCATGGAGTAAGTATAGCTAATAATCCGCCTATAAATCCTGTAATGAAAATAAATAATAAAGACTGATCCTCTTTTTCAGGAATAAAAGAAAACACAGATTCATTAGATGCTTGAGCACCAAAAGAAAAGGGTATCCGTTCGGGAGGTAAGCATTGTTCCTCATCGCAAGCCATATATTCCAACTCTCCTGTTAAATGAAACTCAGTTGTATCCGTTATTTTAAACGGAATAAAAAAGGACACTTCCTTATCAAACCAACGTAACTCCATATTGAAGGCAGCGTCATACACTTTTTCAGGAGGAACAAGAGTTGAGAGTTCTCCCATCCATTCCACTCCTTTTACAGTCTCGAAAGAAACAGAAGTAGATATTGGACCATTGGCAGGTAGATTCACATCATATACATGCCAGCCTTCTTCACAAATAGCCTTAAAAAAAAGTGTATCTATTTCACCCCCCGACTTCCTTTCTATATTCCACAATACCGGTGTCAGTATCTGTGCCTGCATAGAAAAAGTAATAAAACTCAAAAATAACCATCTCATCTTTATTATTTTATTAAACTGATTTTACGGCACCCTTCTCAGAAACAAAAGTAATGTACTTCCACACTCACAAACTTCTTCAATCCAAAAGTTTTTCTACTTTTGCCCCGAATACACGCATTCGGGGTGTAGCGCAGTCCGGTTAGCGCACCTGCTTTGGGAGCAGGGGGTCACAAGTTCGAATCTTGTTACCCCGACAATAATATACTTTAATATTATTTTAGTTTATTGAATACATAGTAAATAATAAGGGCTGCCGCCACCGATACATTCAAAGATCTTTTCGCTCCATATTGGGCAATTTCTATGCAACAATCACAATAATCCACAGCTTGAGGTTGTACTCCTTTCACTTCATTCCCAAATACAAATGCATACTTCTTTTCCTGTTCCGGAGTCCATGAATCCATATAAACACTGTTTTCCGTCTGTTCTACTGCACAAAGTACGTAACCCTCCTCACGAAGTTCTTCAAGTGCCTGTAGTGTAGACTTACAGTATTTCCAGGTAACTGTATCCTCCGCACCCAACGCCGTCTTATGTATTTCCGGATGAGGAGGACAGCCCGTAATCTCACACAAATAAATAGTCTCTACACAAAATGCATCCGAAGTTCTAAATATAGACCCTACATTATAAAGACTTCGTACCCTGTCCAGCACCACCGTCACAGGCATCTTATTTCTCAACTCTCTCATTTCTTCTACAGTCTAAAATCAGACAATAAACTGTACATATCCTGTCAATAACTGGTTCAAAAATACTTATCCACATTTTATCAACACCTTAATGCACATCCCTGTCAGTAAACTATCCTGTCTACATGAAGGTTTCACGTCGGTATTGACACTTTACACAACCTATATACATCAGTAATTTTCCGAATTAAATAAGCAATTGAAATTATGTGATGTCAGTTGCAAACATGATCTGACAGGAAGTATTTAACTTTGTCAGGCTGGAGGCAGACCTCAAAGGTAAAGAAAGAAATCATATGAAAGCAGATATTCAGCAAGTTAAGAATAGGTTCGGTATCATAGGAAACAATGCGGCTTTGGACAGGGCTATTTATGTGGCTTTACAGGTTGCACCCACTGATGCTTCCGTACTTATCACGGGTGAAAGTGGTGTCGGTAAAGAATTTTTTCCTCAAATTATACATACCAATAGTTTGAGAAAACACGGTGAATATATAGCTGTCAATTGTGGAGCTATTCCCGAAGGAACAATTGATTCCGAATTGTTTGGTCATGAAAAAGGTTCTTTTACCGGAGCGCTTGCCGAAAGAAAAGGCTATTTTGAGGTAGTAGATGGGGGTACTATTTTTTTGGATGAAGTAGGGGAACTACCCATGCCTACTCAGGCTCGTTTACTGCGAGTATTGGAAACAGGTGAGTTTATGAGAGTAGGCTCTTCTAAAGTGTTGAAAACCAATGTAAGGATTGTCGCTGCCACAAATGTAGATTTAATGAATGCTGTATTAAAAGGTAAATTCAGGGAAGATTTATTCTACAGGTTAAGCAGTATACCCATTCAGATTCCTCCCTTAAGAGAACGTGGGGAAGAGGATATATCATTGTTGTTTCGTAAGTTTGCGACTGATTGTGCAGAAAAATATAAAATGCCTTCTATCATTAAGTTGGAAGACAGTGCTAAAAAAGTATTGGTAAATTATAGGTGGCCGGGTAATGTACGGGAATTGAAAAATGTAACCGAACGTATCTCTGTAATTGAAGAAAAAAGGGATGTCACCGGAGAGGTATTAAGTTATTACCTTCCTAAAAAAGAAACGGAACATCTTCCCATGTTGTTGAGTGAAGTGGATAATGGTAAAATATTCAGTAATGAACGAGAAATATTGTACCAGGTTTTATTTGACATGAAAAAAGATGTGGCAGAATTAAAAACTTTGGTGCATGATATTATGTCCGGTAATGCGAGAGTAGATGGAACGGTCAATTATTCGAACATTGATCATGGAATAAATAAGTCAATTCAGGAAGTAGTTGATGTAGTGGAAGAAGATGTTGTTTCTTTGGCGGATGCCGAAAAAGAAGCTATCCGCAAGATGTTAGAAAAGTTAGGCGGTAAAAGAAAAAAAGCAGCAGAAGAGTTAGGTATTTCGGAGCGTACTTTGTACAGAAAAATCAGGGAATATGGCCTGGAGTAAGTATGTACTTATACTGGTGGGGCTGTTAACAGGTTGTACGGTGGGGTACAGGTTCAATGCTGCATCCATTGATTACAATGTGATTACCTCTGTGACTATAGGAGATTTTCTTAACAAAGCGGCTTTAGTGTATCCTCCTTTATCTTCTTCCTTATCGGAAAAAATGAAAGATAAATTTGTTACTAAAACTAAATTGAATTTAGTAAATGGGGATGGAGATTTAAATATAGAAGGAGAGATTGTAGGCTATGAATTATCCCCTACAGCGGTAAAAGAAGATGCTTGGGCATCAGAAACGAGACTCACCGTCACGGTACGGGTGAAGTTTATGAATTTAAAAAAATCGGACAAGGATTTTGAACGGAATTTTTCGGCATATAGGGAATTTCCGGCCACAAGTATGTTAACGGATGTAGAGAGTACGTTGTGTGAAGAAATTATAGAAGAAATAGTAGACGGTGTTTTTAATGCTACAGTAGCGGACTGGTAGTAGTTTATCAATAGAAAAATGAATATAGAGGAGTTTTATAATTACGTAGACAATACGAATTTACTGTCCGGTGAAGCGGTAACAGAACTGGAAGCGGTGTTAAATGAGTTCCCATACTTCGTCGCCGGTAAATTTGTCTATTTAAAAAATCAACTTAAGTCGGATCATGCCACCGCTTATGAAGATCTTAAGCGTGAAGTAATATATCTCCCCGACAGAAAAAAAATATTTGTAAATCCACAGAATGACCAAGCTAAGGGAACGGATTTCAAACAGATAGATGAGTTTTTATCTGCTCGTGGAGCTACCAATGAGGCCAACACTTTGCCTGAAAGAGGAATCGGATACGATTATTTTTCCTTGATGGAAAAGGAAAATGACTTGGAAAACATTCCTGAGTGGGAACACCTGGATTCCTTCATAGCCGACACTGAAAGGATAAACAGGTTGAGAGATAACGCTAATGATAACGTCCTTACAGAGTTGGACATGCCTTTGCCTACAGCCAATTTTCTCCCCACCGAAACTTTGGCCAATCTCTATATAAAGCAGGAAAAGTATGAGCAGGCACTGGAAATTTTTGAAGCTTTACGCTTGAAATATCCGGAAAAAGAAGGTTACTTTGCAAGCCGTATCCGCGACCTGGAGAAGGTGATAATCCGGAGAGATATTAGATGAAAATATTAACTTAAAGAATAAGGATATGTACGTATTTATTTCTGTACTAATCTTGATAGCTTCTGTACTATTGATATTTATAGTATTGATACAGAACTCAAAAGGAGGGGGCTTAGCTTCAGGCTTTGCATCTTCCAACCAAATTATGGGCGTTAGGAAGACAACGGATATTTTGGAGAAGGCTACTTGGAGTCTTGCCGGTGCCGTGCTTTTGATGAGCATTCTTATCACTGCGTTTATCCCTCGTCATGAAAATGTGAATGATGAATCGGAGATAAGGCAGCAGGTCAACGAAGCTCCGGTAGGTATGGAAGCCCCTAACTTTGAAAATTCTTTGCCGCAGGTGGAAGAATAAACCTATCGTGCTCTTTACGAAAAGATGAAAAGATGCAAGACGGTAGGTATTTTCGGCGGAGAAGGAGAGAAAGGTAAAGAGTGCGTCGATAAGGTTGTCCGTAAGTTGAGGGGGATGGGCATTGAGGCCTTCATGGAAGAGGAGGTCAGGGGTGATATAGAAAATTGTGAACTGGACATGGGCTTGAGTGTCGGAGGGGACGGCACTTTTTTAAGAACCCTCGCTAAGGTTAATAAGAAAAGGATACCTATACTTGGGGTCAACACCGGCAGACTGGGTTTTTTGGCCGATGTAAAGGTTGAGCTGGTAGAGACGGCATTGGAGTCTGTTTTGTCCGGAAAATTCAGGATAGAAGAGCGGGTCGTCTTGCGTTTGTCTACGGAGGAACGGTTTTTCAGAGGCTTCAATTATGCGATCAATGAAGTAGCCATACTCAAGCGCGATTCTTCGGCTATGATTGTCGTTGACACTTGGCTGAATGAAGAATTCTTCACTTCCTACCGTGCCGACGGCTTGGTCGTGGCTACCCCTACGGGATCTACCGCTTATTCCATGAGTGCCGGAGGCCCTATCGTCCATCCTTTGTGTGCTTGTACGATACTATCTCCTGTAGCCGCACATTCCTTAAGCGTCCGTCCGCTGATCGTCCCTGATTCCACCATCATCAAATTGAAAGTGAAATCCAGGGGCGATAGCTTTTTGATTGCCTTAGACGGACGCTCTGAAGTATTTCCTGCCGGTATGGAGTTGCAAATCGAAAAAGCCGCCTTTGTAGCCAGGTTGGTTAAGCCTTTTGGCATGTCTTTCTACAACACCCTACGGGAAAAGTTAGGATTTTAAATATTTATTTCTTTTCTTTTTCCGTTCAATCACATCCTCCAAATCGCGTACAATCGTCACATCCAGTATCTTAGTATATATCTCTGTGGTTTGAACGCTGTGATGTCCGAGTAATTTTTGTACCGTTGTAATATTTGTGCCGTCATATAAAAGGAGCGTGGCATTCGTATGTCGGGAGGTATGAAAAGATATCCGCTTGGGTATATTAGCCATTGACGCAAGTTTTAATAACTGCTTATTGATATTTGAATTGGAATGATCGGATATATTAAAAAAACGAGAGTGTTTTCCCCTGTATTTCTTATACAAAGGAATGGCTTTTCCGCTAAACATCAAGTCTAAAGGGATATGTATTTCTGTTTTTGTTTTTGTGGTGGTATAGATTAACCATAATCGGCCGCCTACCACCGAAAAATTGCTGTCTGTCAAATTGATCACGTCCGAAAAACGCATCCCTGTGTAGCAGCAAAACAGAAACATATCATGGCTCCTTTTAAGAGATCCGCCTCGTGGTATGTGTAGGTCTTCAAAACGTTGAAGCTCTTCGGGCGTTAGGAACGAACGGCTCGTCTCCTTATACCCTATCTTATACCGTCGGAAGGGATATTTATCAAAACTCAATAAATCTAAATTAATAGCCAGATTGAGATAGCGCTTAATATGCTTCATGTGCTTGGACATCGTATTAAGCGCATAACCCTTAGAGGTTAGAAAAAAATTAAAATCACAAAGAAAACCGAAAGTTATTTCCTCTATCTTACGACTTGATTCAAATAAATGTAACAGATGGATGGTCGATAAATGGTTCTTTTTTGTGGACAAACTCAATCGACTTCGTGCCAACTCATCTTTCATAAAATCAATAAATGTTCCGAGTTCATGCGTCTTTTTCTTCATTTCTGTCATGGTCTTTCTTTTTCTTATAACTTCGCCTGCGTAAAATAATAGGACATGCAACAGGACGACAATATACGGATAAAAGAACTTGCCCATACAGACTATAAGTACGGCTTCGTGACAGATATTGATACTGACCTCATTGAAAAAGGACTCAATGAAAACACGGTTCGGTATATCTCCGCACGTAAAAATGAGCCTCAATGGCTGCTTGACTTTCGCCTTCAGGCTTTCAAGCATTGGTTGACTCTTTCCGTCCCCACTTGGGCGTATCTGAAAATACCCCCTATAGACTATCAAGACATCATCTATTACGCGGCGCCACGCCGTGACGCCGCTTCACCGGAGGCCGACCCCGACCTGATCAAAACCTTTGAACGACTTGGCGTCCCCCTCCATGAACGGGAGATGCTGGCCGGTACGGCCGTCGATGCCGTCATGGACAGTGTTTCCGTCAAAACGACTTTCCACGAACAGCTTGCCAAAAAAGGAATCATCTTTTCTTCCTTCGGACAGGCCGTTCAGCAACATCCCGACCTCGTTCGCCAATACATGGGGACTGTCGTGGGCTATCGCGATAACTTTTTTGCCGCCCTCAATTCGGCCGTCTTTTCCGACGGCACCTTCGTCTATATCCCACCTGGAGTGCGTTGTCCCATGGAGTTGAGCACCTATTTCCGGATCAATGCCGCTAAGACCGGACAGTTCGAGCGCACCCTTATCGTGGCCGATAACCAGGCTTATGTCAGTTATCTGGAAGGATGTACCGCTCCGCGACGCGACCAAAACCAACTACATGCCGCCGTCGTCGAAATCGTAGCCCTTGACAATGCCCACGTCAAATATTCTACCGTCCAGAACTGGTACCCCGGTGATCGACATGGACAAGGAGGCATTTATAACTTCGTCACCAAGAGAGGCTTGTGCCAAGGTGTGGCCAGTAAAATCTCCTGGACGCAAGTTGAAACAGGCTCCGCCATCACCTGGAAATACCCCTCTTGCATCCTGGCCGGTGATGAGTCGGTGGGTGAGTTTTATTCCGTAGCCCTTACCAATAATTACCAGCAAGCTGACACCGGCACCAAGATGATCCATCTCGGACGGAACACCCGTAGCACCATCCTATCCAAGGGTATCTCCGCCGGATTCAGTCAAAACTCTTATCGAGGCCTTGTTTCCATGACGTCCGGCGCACACCATGCCCGCAACCATACCCGCTGCGACAGCCTGCTGATTGGCTCCTCTTGCGGTGCCCATACCTTCCCGCGCATTGACATCCGTAATGACACCGCCATCGTGGAGCATGAAGCTACCACCGGTAAAATCGGTGAAGACCAGCTCTTCTATTGTCAGCAACGGGGCATTCCCCCCGAAATAGCTACCGGACTGATTGTCAATGGATACGCTCGTGAAGTCATGAGCAAGCTCCCCTTTGAGTTTGCTGCCGAAGCCCAGCAACTCCTTTCCATCTCTTTGGAGGGTGGTGTGGGTTAGAAGCCTCCGGCGGGGGTGGTCGAAGGGCGGTAGCTCTTGTTCAGCAGGGTGATAAGCTCGGCGGTGATGTCATAGCCGCCTTCCGACAGCAGGATATTGTCCCCGTTCGTGTTGCTCAGAATAAGCTGGAAACGCTTGTCGTGGTTGTAGACCTTTAGTTGGGACACTATCGTATCGCGCAAGGTCTTGCTCATCCGTTCCTGTTCGGCCATCAGTTCGTTGGTTGTCCTTTCCCGCAGTGACTCCACGTCCTGTTGTTTCCGCAAGATGCGTTGCTCTTCCTGCTGGGCGCGCTCTCTTGAAAGGAACACGTTGTTCGCCACTTTGCGTTGAAAATCCGTCGCATCCTGCTCCAAGTCCTGCAGTTTGCGGGCAAGGTTCAGGCGTGCATTCTCATGGTTTCGCATCTGTATTTCCGACAAATCCCGTGCATAGTGATAGTTCTCCAGCAGGGAATCTACGTTCACGAAGGCCACCGGCAACACTTGCTCACCCATACCTTGCGATTCCGGTCTGCTTGACTGACTCTCTCCGTCCGTGTGCTTTTCCTCCGAAAACCGGAGCACAAACAACACAAGGATAGCTGCTCCCAATACTCCTTCAATGAGGTAGTGTATGTTTTTCATCTGCACACAGTGTTTAATGCCGGCAAAGGTAATGCAATTTAAAAGAGTATTTCCCGTATCTTTTATCAGATATATGTTTTTCAACATGCAATAACGTTTGTTGGCGTGAAAGGGTTAGTTTATCTTTGCGCCGTTAACCACTTAAATTAATCTGTTATGGTAAGAGTATACGGAACTAAAAGCGTGTTGCTGCTGGCGGTTGCCTGGTGGCTACAGGCGGTTGTAGCGGCCTCTCCTGTGCCTCTCGGAGGCAAAGTGGGAGGGGTGATTCTGGATGAGATCGGTGAGCCTGTCATCGGTGCCAACGTCATAGTTAAGGGAACTATGACCGGTACGGTGACGGATATCGACGGTCTCTTTGAATTGGATGCCCCCGAAGGGGTGGTTTTACAGATCTCTTACATTGGGTTCATTACCCAAGAGGTCAAGGCTTCCGGCGCTTCGCTTCACATTGTCCTGCAGGAGGACAGCAAGCAGTTGAGCGAGGTCGTTGTTGTCGGCTATGGTACGATGGAGAAGAAGCAGGTCACTTCCTCCATCTCCTCTATCTCGGCCTCAGACCTTCCTGTCGGCGTCGGGGGTTCCACCATCGTCAATGCCTTGCAGGGCAAGGTCAGTGGCTTGGTGATGTCCGGTAGCGGTAGCCCCAACTCCGCCAACACACTACAGTTGCGTGGGATGGCTTCGGTCAATACCTCCCGATCCCCTCTCGTCGTCATTGACGGTATGCCCGGTGGCGACCTTCGTTCCGTGGTGCAGGAAGATATTGAATCCATCAACGTCTTGAAAGACGCCTCCGCCGGTGCTATCTACGGTACACGCGCTACCGGTGGTGTCATCCTCATCACCACCAAAAAAGCCAAAGAAGGTGAAATGCAAGTCACCTACACCGGTGAAGTCCTCGCCAAGCAAGCCTTCGGCAAACCCGATTTGCTGACTGCACAAGAGTATCTGAAATACAAGTCCAACGTCAAGGACTACGGGCAGCCCACCGACTGGTGGGACGAAGCCCTCAACGACAATCCCACCTCCCAACGCCACGTCCTCACTCTCCAGGGCGGCGCGCCTCATGCACGCATCTACGCCACCGTCATGTACGAGAATAACAAGGGTGTACTCATGGGCGACGAGCGCACCGACTTAGGTGGACGCATCAACGGTAACTTCAAAATCCTCGACGGCTGGCTTGACATCTTCACCCATGTCGATTATCGACAAGCCAAGCGCGACCAATCCAAGCCCTCCGTCACACAGCTCCTCAACAACAACCCCACCCGTTCACCTTATGACCCCGCAACACCCACCGGTTACAATATCTGGACATCCGAACTTGACGACTACAACACCATTGCCGATGCCGCCCAAACCACCGACGAAGGCATTGACAAATGGTTCCGTCCCGACGTAGAGTTCAAGGTCAACATCCTTCCCATCGAAGGTCTTTCTTTCCACCAGACCTTTGCCTACGAAAACCGCCAGTGGGAGAGGCATTTTTACCGCTCCATGTTCGCCCGTGAAGAGCTTAGCAACGGACGTCAGGGCGAAGCCACACTTGAGTTCAGCAAAACAGAGCTCCTCAATTCCGACGGCTACTTCTCCTTCATCAAGGATTTCGGCCTGCATTCCCTCAACGCCACACTTGGTTACAGCTACTTCGAGCAGAATGGCGAGAAGTTCTCGGTCACTAACTACAACTTCACCAATGACCTCGTCAAGTTCTGGGACATCAGTAAGGGCACTTTCCTCAATGAAGGTAAGGCCAAAATGTCTTCTTCTAAGGAAATCACCCAGCGACTCTTTGCCGGCTTCGCCCGTGCCAGTTATTCCTTCAATGACACCTATATGGCCACCCTCTCTTACCGCCGCGAAGGTTCTTCCAAGTTCGCCGCCGACAACCGCTGGGGTAATTTCTACTCCCTCTCTGCTGGTTGGAGGCTCTCTAAGGAAGACTTCCTGAAGGAGGTTGACTGGGTCAACGACCTCAAGCTCAGGCTCGGTTATGGGGTCACCGGTAACGAAGGCTTCTCCGCCGACTATGCCGCCACTATGTACGGTTCCGACACCTACTGGCTACTCCCTAACGGGCAGTGGGCTTACTCCTACGGAGTCACCAAAAACGTCAACTACGAACTTGGTTGGGAGGAAAAGCACGAGTGGAATGCCGGTATCGACTATTCACTCTTCCACAACCGCCTCTATGGTAAGTTCGACCTCTACCAGCGTAACGTCGAAGGTCTTATCTACGAAGTCAACGTCCCTCAGCCGCCTTACACTGAAAGTAAGATGTACAAGAACATCGGTACACTCTCCAACAAGGGCTGGGAGTTTGAGATCGGTGCAGACCTTGTCCGTACCAAAGACTGGCAGTACTCCACCTCCCTCAACCTCGCCCATAACTCCACCACCGTCGGCTCTCTTGGCGAAGACAACGCCCATTACGAAAGCGGCAGCATCCTCCAAGCCGGATGGACACACCGCCTCGAAGAAAATGCCACCGTCGGGGCCTTCCACATCTACAAGTTCGCCGGCTTTGATGAAGAGGGCACCTTCCTCGTCTACAACAAGGACGGCGAGGTCATCCAGGGGCCCGATGCCAAGGTCGAAGACCGCCAATACATCGGCAATTACATGCCCACCCTCATGGCTGGTTGGACACATAACCTCACCTACAAAAACTGGTCTTTAGGATTGACTCTCACCTCCTGGATTGACTTCGACATCTACAACACCCTGAATATGTACTACGGCCTGCCCTCTGGCTCTTTCAACGTCCTCAACGATGCCTACGGCAAGAATGCTCATATCACAGGGCAGAAGGTAGCCTGCGACTATTTCCTTGAAGACGGCACTTTCCTCAAGATCCAGAACCTCTCCATCGGCTATGCCCTTGACACCAAAAAGTACCTCAACCTCGTCGACAAGCTCCGTCTCTACCTCACCGTCAACAACCTCGCCACCTTCTCCGCCTACTCCGGACTTAACCCTGAAGTCGACATCACCGGCTGGGATCAGGGCCTTGAACACTATGAAAAGATCTATCCCCAGACACGTACTTGGACGCTCGGTATGCAGTTAAACTTTTAATCCTCAACACCATGATACGCAATAATATCAAGATAAAATGCACCTCTTTACTACTCACCCTTACCTTCTTGGGCTGTTCGGTTGAACCCACCTACTTCTCGCAGATTGACCCCGATCGCTTCTTTCAAAGCCAGGATCAGGTCTACCAACGCTTCTACCGACCCTTCACCCACTGGGCTTGGGCACTCTCTGGAAATGACGATACTGCCGGTGGGCCTCGTAGTCCTCTCTATTTCCTCCAGGAGTTCACCTCCGACGAGCTTTGCCTGCCCGCTCGTGGCAAAGACTGGTGGGATGACGGTGAGTTTGTGCGTCCTTATTTTCACGAATTCACCCCTTATTTGACAGGCCTTAACAACGCCTGGGGAGCCTTCTCTATGGGCGTCGCACAAGCTTGGAGTGCCATGGAGGACATTGAACGACATGTAGACTTCGATGCCCTCGGCTTCCCCACAGGTACTAGGGATGCTTTGAGTATGCAGTTGCAGACGCTTGTCGCCTCCTACTACCTCATCGCACTCGACCACTTCGGAGGCGTACCCCTTTACGCTTCCAATAAGGAAGACGCCAAACCCCGCGCCACCGACAAGGAGACTTTCGAGTTCATCGAAGCTCTCCTCTTACAGGCCATCCCCAACCTGCCTCGTAAAACCGAACTCGGTGCCCTCGAAAACGGCAGTATCCATCAGGCCACCGGTGCCATGCTCTTGGCTCGGCTTTACCTCAATGCTGCCGCTTATACTGGCGAAGAACGCTACGACGACTGCGCTACTATCTGCCGCGACCTCATAGAAGGCAAGTACGGCAGTTATGCCCTCGCCGACGATTGGACTGATATCTTCGGCTTCACTAACGAGACTTGCCCCGAAATTCTCTGGTCTATCCCTTCCGAGAATGCCCGTCGAGAGATCAAGGGCGGATGCTATCACTATTCTACCCATTACAACACCCGTATATTCCTTGGCAATCCCGAACTTAAATCCTACAACGGCTTCTGCCTCACCCCTTCTCTTGACAAGGACGGCAACACTTACCGCGACCGCATGAACCTCGGATGTCCTTTCTCCAAGTTTGAGGACACCGACCTCCGCAAGCAGCTCTACGTCTATGAAGGCGCCGGCAGCTATCGGGGCATGTTCCTCATGGGTAAGCTCGTCAACCCCATCACCGGTGAAGCCTGTTTAGCCGATGGTAGCCGCGAATACCTCGCCGGTGATACCATGTACATGGTCGACCAGATCGCCTACCTCTCCAAGCAGGGCACCGAGCGCAAGGAGGGTGTCGAGTTTGCCGAAGAGAATTCCGGCATCCGACTCTTCAAGTTCTCTCCCGTACCCACGGCTGCCGACAAGAATCTCTGGCATAATCCCGACGTACCCGTCATCCGACTCGCCGAAGCCTACTACACCCTCGCCGAGTGTAAGTTCCGTGCCGGCGACAACGCTGAAGCCGCACGGCTCATCAATACCGTCCGCAGCCGCTATTTCACCGATTCCGATCCCAATCCCGTCACCGCTGACAACCTTGACGAGTGGCGACTCCTTGATGAGTGGCTCATTGAGTTCCTGGGTGAAGGGCGACGGCGCACCGACCTCGTCCGATGGGGCAAGTTCACTACCGAAAGCTGGTTCGACCACACGCCCAAAAACAAACCCTCCTTCAACCGCTTCCCCATCCCTCACGAAGCCATTAGCGCCAATAACCTCATCCAACAGAACCCTGGCTACTAATCTTCTCCAGGTACCCTGTTAACGCTACCATCCCTCCGTTGTCGGTGCTCAGACCCAACGGGGGGATGTATATTTCCCACCCTAACTCCACTGCTTTCTCGCCCAAACGCGCCTGCAGCGCTTCATTCGCCGACACCCCACCCGCCAGGCCTACCCGCTTTATCCCTGTAGCCCGCACTGCCTTCTCCACTTTCTCCAGCAGCACCTCCACTATCGTCCGTTCCAGCGACGCACACAGGTTCGCCCGCTCTGCCGATATCCTCCCCTCATCTCCGCCCAATTTATCCCGCAGCGTGTACAGAAACGACGTCTTCAGACCGCTGAAGCTATAGTCATACCCCCCTACTCGCGGTTTCGCAAATTTGTACGCTTCCGCGTCACCCGCTTTACCCAGCGCCGACACTTTCGCTCCCCCCGGGTAACCCAACCCCAACGCCTTCCCGCATTTATCAAACGCCTCACCTGCCGCATCATCCAGCGTCTCTCCTAACACCTCCAGCTCCCCCAACCCTTTCACCTTCATCAGCATCGTGTTCCCGCCTGACACCAACAGACACAGCCACGGCACCGCCGGCGCTCCTCCACCCTTCATGTAGTGCACCAGCGCATGCGCCCGCAAGTGGTTCACCCGAATCACCTCCACACCCAGCGACAACCCTAACCCTGCTGCAAACAGCTCCCCTACCAGCAGCGATCCCACCAACCCCGGCTCCGTCGTCACCGCTATCCCGGCCAGCGCTTCCTTCTTCACCCCTGCCCTTGACAATGCCTCCCGCACCACCACCACGATCTTCTGCTCATGCGCTCGAGCTGCCAATTCCGGCACCACGCCTCCATACGCCTCGTGGATTGCCTGGCTGTACGTCACGTTCGACAGCAACTCACCATCCCGCACTACCCCTGCCGACGTATCGTCGCACGAGCTTTCGATTCCCAATATCGTCACCCCGCACATACGCGCAACATCCATAGGTACACATACCCCAACGGGATACACACCAGACTGCTATCCATCCTGTCCAACAGGCCACCATGACCCGGCAGCAACTGACCCGAATCTTTCACCCCTGACCGCCGTTTCAACAACGACTCCAACAGATCCCCTGCTGTCGCTCCTATCGCCATCACCACACTCAGACCTACCCATTCCACCCTACTCATTTCTCCCCCATACCCCCACAGCACCTGACCCAAGATGACCACACCCACCAATCCCCCTATCAACCCTTCCCACGTCTTTTTCGGCGACACCTTCTCGCAGAATTTATGCTTCCCCACACTTGTCCCTGTCACATACGCCGTCGTATCATTCATCCACACCAACAACAGCAACACCAACGCCTCCCATCTCCCTTCCAGCAGGTTCAGCAGCGACATACTTCCCGCGCAGTACACCTGCGCCGTCACGCTACTCAACCATTTCTGCCCTTTTCCCCGCACTTCCCGCAACACTACCCACACTACCCACACCCCATACGGCAACCACGCTTCCCATCCCCAACCCCATTCTTTCCACCCGTACACCGCCGTAAACACCCACACCCCAGCTAGCCCTTCTAACACTCTTTCCCTTTTCCCATGCTTCCCCCATAACCCCAGTGTCTCCCACACCAAGCCCCCTGATATACCCCCGAAGAGCAGGTACCACCCTTCATAACGACCGTATATCCCCCACAATACCACCCCGATGAACACCGTCCCCGTAATCCCCCGTAATACTAACTCTTTCATAGGTTTGTGGGCGTTACGTACGTCTCAAGTATCTTTACCTCCGGCTGAGGACGGATCTGTACCCTATTCCCCCCTGGCCCCACCGCTAACGCGGCACCCGCTTCCAACCTCACTTCCGACCCGCTCGCATCCCGCACTAACGCACTCCCACTTATCACGATATACAGCTGCATATCCACCACCACGCTCCGCGTCAGCACTTCCTCCCCACTCAGCAGATTCGTCGTGAAATATGCACACTTTAACACCTCCGACGCACTGTTCCACACCTCCTTGTACCTCACTAGGCGCTCACACTCGCTCCCGTAACTTATCGCCTCAAGACCCAGCTCCACTTGCAGCTCCCGCAACTTCCCGTCTAACCCCTTACGACCGTAGTCGTACAACCGGTATGTCACCTCGCTCTCCTGTTGGATCTCCGCTACGCGGCACCCGCCTCCTAACCCATGAACGCACCCGCTAGGAATATAATACACGTCCCCTGCACGAACCTCGTAACTTCGCAACACCTCCTCCAAGCGACCCGCCTTCACCAACCGCTCCACCTCGCCCCTATCCGTCTTCCGATTAAATCCTACATACAGACGTGCCCCTGCTTTCGCTTCTAACACGTACCACATCTCCGTCTTACCGCGCTTCTCCCCATAACGTAACGCCATCGCGTCGCTCGGATGTACCTGCAACGACAGCGCCTCCTGTGCTTCCAACACCTTCACCAACAACGGTAGCTTTCCCCCTTCCGGATGAACATAACGCCACTCCACCCCCCATAACGCCCCCTTATTTTTTCGCTCAAGTACGTACATTCCCATTCATTATTATGTGTTCCGTCATATACCCCGCATGAGACTCCGGTGAGTGGGACACCAACACCACCGACGTCCCCGCTTTCACTTCCCCCAAAATCACCCCAAACTCCCCCTTAAACGCCTCGTCTAAGTGGCTCTCCGGCTCATCCATGATCAGCACCTCCGGTGCACTCACCAACGCCCGTGCCAGCAACGTCCGCTGTAGCTCCCCTCCTGACAACTTCCCTATCGATTCTCCTCCTTGACCCGACAACCCCACACGTACCAACGACGCTTCTATGCGATCCCGTACCCACGACCGCCTTAGCCCCGATGCTCCGCCCAACCCTGACCGGATCACCTCCCGCACCGATATCGGAAACGAACGATCCAGCGCATGAACCTGCGGCAGATAACCCACCCTATACGCCCCCGACGGATGCAACACCTCCCCTTTACTCACTCCCAGCAACCCCAACAATACCTTCACCAACGTGCTCTTCCCACTTCCGTTCGTGCCCGACACCACGATGAAATCCCCTGCACAAACCTCCATGCTCAACCCACTCAATACGCGCTTTCCCACATACCCCGCCTCCACCCCGCGCAACCTTATCCAACACTTCCTCACGGCGCTAACAGGCACGCTATTCGTACCAATTCATCCAACGGACGGTACGTCAACGGGTGCAACAACGCGATCGTTGCCCCTGACTCCCGGGCCACCGTATGTAGGTTCTTGATATCAAACTCCTGCTGGATAAACGCCGTCCGCGCATGCAACACCTTCGCCCGGTCTATCAACCGGTACATATCCCCAGGCGTCGGCTCCTTCCCGTGCTCCTCTATCGCTAGCTGAACCAGATCAAACTCCCGTGCAAAGTACGTCAGCGTCGGGTGGTAGATGATAAACGCATGACCCGACAACGGCGACAGCAGCTTCCGCACACGCTCCTCTCGCACCCGGATATCCCGCAACAACCCCTCGTAATTCTCCTCATACTGCGACGCCCTATCCGGATCCAGCTCTATGCACGCCTTGAGCGTGTTCGATGCGATCACCCGCGCTCCCTCAAACGAGTTCCAGATATGGGGATCCTCTTCCTCCCACTTGATCCCTTCCGATAAATCGTACACCGCTAAACTCCCGTTCAGCATCTGGATCTTGTCCATCCACGTCACTTCGAAACCGATCTTCCCTATCCGCAGGTACGCCCGCGAACTCACGATCTCCGCCATCTGACCCGGCGTCGGGTCATACGCCTCCGGCGATTGACCCGCCGGTACCACCACGCTCGCTCGTACGTGACCCCCTGAGATCCGGTCTACAAAAAACCGCTGTGGCTCTATCGTCACCGACACCCCTATCGGCGCACTCGACGGCCGTTGACCGCACCCCAACAGCACAACCACACACCATAACCACAACAACCCCTTTAACTGCCCTTGTCTTATCATACCTTCAACTATACGTCTTTTGTACCAACAACAAGTCCAAAATCACCATCGACGCCATCGCTTCCACCACCACCACCGCACGCGGTACCACACACGCATCATGACGACCCTTACCCCGCATCTGAACCCCCTCCCCTGACACATCCACCGTCCACTGCTCCTTAAATATCGTCGGCACTGCCTTGAACGACACCCTGAAGTAGATATCTTCCCCGTTCGAGATCCCACCCTGGATCCCCCCAGAATAGTTGCTCTTCGTCCGGATCACACCACCCCGTGACTCAAACGCATCGTTATGTGCACTCCCGCTGTACAGCGGTGCACCAAATCCGTCCCCGTAATCAAATCCCTTCGCCGAGGGTATCGACAAACACGCGTGACCCAATAACGCCTGCAGCTTGTCGAACACCGGCTCCCCTAATCCCACCGGCACCCCTCGCACCACGCACGTCACCACCCCGCCCACACTATCCCCGCTCGCCTTCGCCGACATGATCCGAGCCGCCATCGCCGACGCCACCTCCGCATCCGGACAACGTACCGACGTCAACTCCGTCTGACTCAGGTCCAGCTCCGTGTACGACTTACTCACGCGCACCTCCCCAATCTGTGACGTATACCCCATCACTTCTATCCCGTACCCCGACAGGCATTGCTTCGCTACCGCGCCTCCTACCACCCGCGCCACCGTCTCCCGCGCTGACGCCCGTCCACCTCCTCGTGGATCCCGTACCCCGTATTTCTGGCTGTACGTGTAGTCCGCGTGCGACGGACGGTACAAACGGCTCAGCTCCGCATAATCCCCCGAGTGAGCATCCTTGTTCCGTATCATGAACGACAGCGCTGTCCCTGTCGTCATGCCCTCGTACAGCCCCGACACGAACTCCACTTCATCCCCCTCCTGACGCGACGACGTAAGACTTGACTGACCTGGACGACGACGGCTCAGCTCACGCTGCACCATCCCTATATCCAACCGCAGACGGCTCGGACAACCCTCTATCACCCCGCCCAACCCCGGGCCGTGTGACTCCCCCCACGTCGTCAACCTGTACCTCCGCCCAATTCCGTCTCCCATCTTTCCTTCCTCTCTACTACGACGCAAATGTACGCCTTTCCCCGTGACTACCGCCACGCGCCACAAAAGCGTCGTTACGACGCCTCCCAGGAGGCCTCGAAGATGTTGAAGGGCAGCGGGTTAAGGCTCATGAGCTAATTGCACAAATTAACAGATTTGTTAACGAATGAGTAGTTTTGTGGCGGTGGTACCGGAGCGTCGGATGTAGATGCCGGGGTGGGAGGGAGGGTTGGAGCCGAGGGGGATGCCGGTGA
>JAITRC010000007.1 GCA_031288615.1 Tannerellaceae bacterium | reverse complement strand
GTGAAAGCGTCAAAAAGTGGATTTCTGCCTGACTCCGGGCGGAAGAAATAGAGATAATAAGAAGGTAGCGAAATAGCGAGCGATAGCGAAATAGTGACACGATAGCGAAATAGTTAGAGATAGCGCGAGGGATAGCGGAATCGAAATAGAGACGCGATAGAGAAATCGTTAGAGCTAGCGCGAGGGATATCGAAATAGCGAGTGATAGCGTTAGCGAAATAGACATAGAAATAGCTAAGCGCCCGGGCCAGGCAAGAAGTCCCCAAAGGAATCGAGCACGTACTCGCTCGGGAGAAGGGGTTGGGTTAGAGATCGAGAGCGTCAGGGGAGGTATCGTCGTCGGGTGTATCTATGGGAGTGGGTACGGCGACGAACTTTTTGGGTTTAGGTCGGGTGTAGGAGGGAGCGTAGGGGTGATGCCGTTCTCGTTCGAGGACTGGGGTGATGAGGACGTGGTTGTCACCCTTGAGGACGAGGCAGTCGGTTTCGATGTAGACACCGCGCTCGGCCTCCTCTCCGTGGACGGCCATGTCGATGTTCTCGGAGTAGGAGGGCTGCGCCATGTATCGGATGACACGTGAGGGGTCGATGGCGAAGCCCTGGTCGGAACGACCGATCTCATCGAGGATGGGGTAGTGGATGAGGGAGATGGTGCCGAAGATGCAGGTGAAATCGGTCATGTTGATTCCCCAGTGGGTGTTGTTGGAGACGGCAAGCTCCTTGACGAGGGTGTACTGGAGAGAGAAGATGTCGGTGGCGAGCTTCTTGCCGACGCAGAGGAGGGCGTGCTTGGCGCCGTCGTTATCGGCGAAGATCATCTCGGCGAGCTGGATGAAGTCGGTGAAAGTGAAGCTGCCGGGAGTGTAAGGGAACTTCTTGCGGAGCTGAGAGAGGACGCCCTCGGAGGTGTAGATGAACTCCTGTCCGGAGAACTGGCGAGCGGCGTTGCGGGTCATGCGCTTGGACTTGACGCCTTCGAGGTAGTTGATCTCGGAACGCCGTCTGAACTCGCGGATGGCGGCTTCGAGGATCTCCTCACGTCCCCAGTGGACAGTCTTATTGGCCTTGTCGAAGTATTTGGTGATCTGGATGTTGAGGATTTTGCGCTGCATGAAAGCGGTTTGCGCGCGCGGGACGTGTGAAGAGGGCGCGGTGAAGAGTTGAGATTCGGAGGCAGCGGTGTTGAGGGTGTAGAGGACGGTGCCCTTAGGGACACGGGGGACGAGGGTGGTGGGGTCGGTGGGGTTTTTTTTGAAGCCGTTGATGGCGTAGAAGACGGGTTGGTAGGAGGCGTCATCGCGGGAGACGACCTGGAGGAGGAGGTCGTGGTTAGGGTCTTCGGTGTCACCGTCGTCGAGGAAACCGGGGACGCCACGAGCCTGGACGAGGAGGTCTTCGGGGAAGAGGTTGACGTCGTCGTTAGGGACGGGGAGGATGGCGGTGGGTGTAGGGTTGGAGGTGGAGGGCGTGTAGGCGGCGGTGGTGGCAGATTGGACGCGGTCGGAGCCGAGGGAGAAATACTGGACTTCCATGGAGCCGGCGAAGCGTTTGGTGGCGCCAAGTGCGGCGACGGTACCGAGGAGGAAGGTAGCGGGCTGGAAGGCGGTGATAGTGTCCTCGACCTCTTTGAGGAGGATCTCGTCGGGGTTGGTGGCGGCGACGATCTCGGAGGCGGAGGCGGGATAGGTGGGGATGTCAGAAGGGAAGCCCTGCTGGTTGTTGATGGCGTGGTTGACAGGTCCTTGAGTGAGGATGTCGCCACGTGACTGCACCTTAATATAAGGAGCGTTGATGTTGTAGGCTTTGCCGTCGTTGTTAGGCTCGGCGTAAGCAGAGAGAGGGAGTCGTTTGTCTTTGAAATACTTCATAGTTGTAGAAATTAATTGTTTGTATAAAGAGAGTGTTTATGGGGCACCTACCAGGCTACCTTGTTTTTATTGATTTGGGCGAAGAAGCCGTTGGCGGCAGCAGCGTGTGGGGGCTTGGGGATGTAGGACTTGCAATTGTCGTAGGGCTCGGGGTGGTACTCGCCGAAGTTATCGAACTCGGGAGCGATGGGGTAAGGGGTGTAGTTGGGCGGCGGTGGCGGGTCGTCGAAGAACTGTCCGGAGCCGCCGAAGATGCAAGGGAAGTCGTCGAGGTGAGGTTCGTGGAGAGGCTCGTCGGGGTCGGGGAGGGGGACGACGTCGGCGTTGTCGGGAGTGGGGGGCTCGACGACGTCGGGCGGGGTGGGCTGGGGAGCCTGAGGGAGAAGAAGCCCATCGCCAGTCGGCTCGGGCGGGGTCAAGGTCTCCGTCGGAGCGTCGACCTCGGGGGAGTCTGACGCAGGAGCGGGAGGCGCGGGGGGCGCTTTGGGAGCAGGTTGCGAAGGGACATCAGTAATGGTAATTAAATCGTTCATGGTAAAAGTTTTTTAAGTGAATAACTGAAAGACGGGGCAAAAGTAGGGGGTATAGGAGGTGAAAATTCACGATGCCTAAAAAGCCGTCGTAACGACGGTTTTGTGGCGCTACGCGGTAGACACGGAGAAGTAGAATAGAGGGGGTGGGGGGGGGGTGTGTGTGTGGTTGAGGCATCGTGAATTTTGGGGAGGGGAGGGGTCGTAGCTTTGTGAGTGGCAAAAAATAAACAAAAACGCTTACAAAGATGCGAAAGTCAAAAGAGGAATTGAGGGAGGCGATGGATGAGGTGTGGGGCTCGGGTTGGGAACGTGTGCGGGGGTGGCGCGGGTTGGTGAAGGAGCTGGAAGAGGAAGGGTGGGAGCTGCCGTGGCGGGATGAGGCGGGTCGGTTGCGGGTGCAGTGCTACGCGCTGCGGATGAACGTGAATGGGAACCCGGACAGGAGCAGGGTGTGGCACGAGAGTGCAGCGCACAGTGAAAAGAACTACGGGGGGACAGGTTTAAGTGCAGCGGAGCTGGGAGTGAAATACGGGATAAGCACACGTGCGGTGCGTAACCGGTACAGTAAATGGCGGTATAGTGGGGTGAAAGCGTCGAGTTTTTGGGAGTATATGGGGGAATAGGAAATTTTTTTTTCGTATTTGTATGGTCGGTACAAAAATTCCGTGTAATTTTGCGCTATGAAACGTTCCAACCGTGTTTCCCTTGCCGCGCTCGCCCTTGATTATTCCAAGGGTGCTTTCAACATCCCCGTCCTGGGTGGTGTGGTCGCTCTCTTTTTCAAGAAGGACGATGTCCCTACCTTCAATATCTTCCTCCTTATCGCCACCGGTATTGTCATCATCCTCACCCTCATCCTCATCTCCTTTGCCCTCAAGCCCAAAGACAAAGACCTCGACAACGATAACACTTCTAAATAATCTACAGCTATGGATCAGTTCGTCTTCGTCATGCTCTGCACCCTCGTCCCGCTCGCCGGTGTCCTCTTGGCCATCGCCATCTTCCTCTACACCCCTGCCGGCAAGCGCTGGCTCGAAAAAGAATAATCATACAAATCAACATATCCGTTACTTAACTAAACAAACAAACTCACTATGAACACAATTCTCAACCGGCCGCTCGTAGCTTCAATGCTCGTGGCCACAGCCTTTGCCGCTTTTACCCCCCCCCAGCGTTAGCTGCTGACGCCGCCCCCTGGGCCGCTAAGCAGTCCGGCTACCTCTACCACGCCGCCCCTGTCCTTGCTACGGGCGGCAATGCCACCGACGGCACCTTCTACTTCCCCTCCATCAAAGACGCCAAGGCTGTCTACACCGGCGCCGCTTCCAGCGCCTTCACTGACGCTAACGCCGGCTCCTCTACCGGTACTACCCAGCCCCTCTTCGCTCAGCAGTACAAGATCCTCACCGCCGCTACACCTGGCTCCGCCTCCTACGGTACCGTCGCCTTCATAGGCGGTGCCTTCACCAGCACCGCTATCCAAGCTACCAACCTCAAAGGCAGCTCCGCCACCCTCCCCGAGTTCGTCTGGGCCTATGACGCCAACGACAAGCTCCTGATCTATAAGGTCACCGAGATCGCCGCCGATGCCTTCAGCAAGCTCAAGGTCACTAGCGCCGGCATCACCGTAGGCCAAGACTTCAGTGCCGGCACCGCCATCGCCCCCGAGTTCGGTGAGGTCGTGATCCCGCCGTCCATACCCAAGCTCGGCGACCTGCCGAAGTTCGGTGTAATTGCCCCAGGTACCCGTGGCAACCATGATGACGGCACGGAGAGCCACCAGTCGATCAAGATCCGTATCAAAGCCACCTGGCAGAAGTCCCACACCACAGGGGTCCCTGGCTCAGCCGACCGTCCCGACGTCAATGAAGGTAGCCACTTCTTCGACTACGAAAGCTACGTCCAAGGGGCTACCGAGGTCGCCAAGAAGCTCAAGTTCGGCAGCACCAGCGGCGACGCCCGTGACCTGGAGGTCACCAAGGACGACCTCACCGCCATCGCCAAAGCCCTCAACAGCATCGAAGGCCTCCCCACAACCACGCCCATCGCCCTCGTCATCGGTAACACCGAGAGCTGGAGTAACGGCACCTCTGGCCTCGGCAGCTACCCCAACCTCGCTGTCGCGGAAGCTGCGCCCATCAATATCTACACCATCGCCAAGGCCGCTACGCTGACCCTCGGCGCCGATGCCTTCGCCGCCGAAGGCCTCCTCAAGAATATCGACCTCATCCGCATCACTGAGAACGTCAAGGGCGACCTCGGTGCCGCAGGCATCAAAGCCGCCCGCACCACTAAGACCGAAGGCACCGTCACCGTCGATGACACCAAGCTTATCCTCGACCTTGCCCGTGCTACCCTCGTCGACCACAAGACCGGCAAGGGGCTGCTGGATATCACCGGTGAAGCCCTCTTCGCAGGCATCGCCGACCTCACCCTCTACGTCCCGGCCATCAACCCCTGGAACAACCTCGCCCGTACACCGCTCCAAGCCCTCGGCAAGTCCTGGTTCCAAAAGACCAAGCTCAGCATCGGCTCCTACCCCTACAAGCCCAACCAATACCTCGGCGCCATCACCGAGATCCCTGACTCCGCCTTCAAAGACGCCACGGTGCAGCTGAAATTCCCGGGCACGAACAGCTTCATCTCCACCACCGAACTGGCTATCTACGACGCAGGGCTGTATGGCGTCACCACCATCGGTGCACATGCCTTCGCCGGCTCTAACTTCACCGGCTACCAAACAGGTACCGGCCACTTCTTCGGCCCGAACGACAACACTGCAGACGGTACTGCAGGCGTAGCGCCGGTGGGTGGCCTGCTGGTCCTGTCCACCGACCAAGCCGGCAAGCTCGAGTCCATCGGTGAATCGGCCTTCGCAGGCTACAAAGGCTTCCTGGCCGGCGTAGAACAGCTCACCGAAGTGGCAAGCATCGGTGCCTCCGCCTTCAGCGGCGTCACCCTCGTCGGTACCACCGAAACTATTGACGGCGCAAGCGCGCTGCCCTTACCCTTCCCCAAACTCTCCACCGTCGGCTCTGAAGCCTTCAAAGGTGCCAAAACCATCGCACCTGACAAGGTCAAAGCGACCCCCGACAACGGCGCAGTCGTTGCCCTCGCTGCCATCAAGCTGGGTGACGAAGACGGTGTCAGCACCGCTGGTCTCACCCTCGCCGCCGACGCCTTCGATGGCCTCAGCGTCTACGTGCCCTACCAAGCGCACACCGCCTGGAGTGAAGCCGGTGCCCCGGCCAAAGACTATGGCTACACCGCAGAATCCGGTGACGCCGCAGGCTACGTGAAGTACATTGACATCAATGCCAATGTGCAAGGCAGCGAAATCAGCTTCGCGAACCTGGTCACCAAGAAGCTCCGCCTGATCATCGCCGAAGCGGCACTCTCCGCCGGCTACTCTGACTTCTCCATCAGCGGCCCCTCCGTACCAGGCTTCACCACAGCCGATACCACCCGCTCCCTGGACGAACTCACCGACCTCGGTATCGACCTCCAAGGCTTGGCCTGGACATCCGGGATCTTCCTGGTCAACCTCTACCGTAATGCCAACGACTCCCTCGAATACAAACTCGAAGTCATCCCCACCAACGTCGAAGGTCGCGCCGATAGCCTCTCCATCCCCTACCCCGGTACCGCAGCGAACCTCCTGACGGCCCTCAAAGCCTTCACAAGTGAGGACGTGAAGGTGCTCACCTCACCCACGACGGCTGCCGTCAAGGAGTACTTCCCCCTCGAATCCGTCAAGCTGAAACCGCTGACCTTCGTCGAATCCTACACCCTCCCGGCTGCACCGGTACGTCCTGTAGCACCGACCGTCTACACACCCGCCGTCATCACCGGGCCTACCTTCGCCTTCAGCGGTAACTCCATCTTCAGCGCTGAGGTGCCCATCATCATCGACACCATCGACATCGCTACCGCCACCCTCGACATCCCCAACAGCCAGTTCTCCTTCACCACCAAGACCTACCCCATCACCAACAAATCCATCACCATCACCGTCCTCGACTCCCTCAAGTTCGATGCGAAGGTCTATGCACCCGCGGCTGAAGGTGAAAGCGCATCCTCCGACCCGGCCTACTTCACCGTCACCTACAAGGACGACAAAGTGCCCACCAGCCTCGGTGAATACACCATCTACCTCACCGGCCACGGCTTCCTCGGCGGTACCCTCACCGCCACCTACGCCGTCCAAACGTCCTGGTCTGAACTGGCTAAGGTCGCTACCGACGACTCCTACAAACTCGGTGAAAACTACACCTTCAACGGCGTAGCGCAGGTCACCAACTTCTCCTCCCTCGTCAAAGCCGTCAGCCTCGCCGCTGAAGACTACGTCATCATCGCCTCCTTGGAGGAGGCACCTGCCAAGCTCACCGAGAAGAACATCATCACCGGTGAGCTCACCGCTGCCGGCGACTACAAGTTCTTCATCGCACCCAGCCCCACAGGCCAGTACACCCAGTACAAGCTGAGCGACGCCGTCCATATCGGCTACTCCGAAATCAGTGCCCTCACCAAGAAAGACCTTGATGACGCCGCCGTGATCACCGAACTCGGTCCCGACACCTTCGACGTCGTCTTCCCCAAGGTCTTCCTCGGTGACATAGACACCGTCAAAACCGTCACCACAGGCGACAACCCCGGTATCTACGTCTACTTCAACGAAACCGACGCGAAGTCATTCGCCGCCGGTGTACTCACCGCCGACGGTGCCTTCAAGCTCAGCTTGCCCGCCGGTGAACCCACCAAGCTCGAACCCACCGACCTCCCCAAAGATGCCCACGTATGGAGCTTCGAAGCGGAAGACGGTACACTCGACCTCTGGAAGACCTTCAAGCCTGACGGCACACCCGCCCTCGACTGGACGAGCCGTATCTCCTTCATCCTCTCCGACATCGATGCCAAACACTTCACTATCACCGACGGCATCCTCTCCTCTAAGGACGGTAACGAATGGAACGGTACAGTCACCATCGTCTACACCTTCCTCGATGCCAAGAAGTCTACCACCTCCCTCAAGGTAGCCGTCACCGCCTTCACCGACACCCCTCCCCCGACCTCCGTCGAAACCATCCTCGCCGGTGATGCCCCCGCTACCTTCTACACCCTCTCCGGCGTCGCCGTGAAAGGTATACCCACCACCCCCGGCCTCTACCTCCTCAAGTCCGGCTCCAAGGTAGCCAAGGTACTCGTAAAATAACAGTGTCGTCCCCCGCTGATGCGGGGGACACACTTCCCCTTACCTTTTTTTATTTTAGTGTTTTAAACGTCAGGCGGCCCTTCTGTGAAGCGGGGCCGCTTTTTTTATGGGAAAAAAAGAAGGCGCCCTAAAGAGGACGCCTAAATAGAAGCAAGGAAGGAAGTAGTCAGGGAAGACTACATGATGAAATGCTTGCGATGAGGATCAAGGAGCCATTTCTGCCCCCTGTCAGAGCGTAAGAAAAGATAAAGTGCGGCAAGCGCAAAGGCTAAAGACCAGTAGATGGCAAGCACGCAGATAGCAGTAGTACTCATAGTTGTAAGTATTAAGTAAGTTAATCAGAAGCATCAAGTCTAGCGAAAAGGGCGCCGAGCGCGATGAAAAGGAGGGTGAAGAAAGCACCCAGAAGGGCCATGAAAGCGAAAAGAATGCTCTCACCGACGGCGGTGAAAAGAAGGGCGAGCCCAGGTAAACAGAGAATGGCAAAAGTAAGCTTTGCGAGATTAGCGCAAGTACGTTGCCAGTAATCAAGTTCAGACTGTTTCATGGGGCCAAAGGTAAGGGAAAAGAATGAAAAAACAAGAGAGGGGTGAAAAAAAGCGTCGTAACGACGCATTTATTGCAGAGCCGTCGTAACGACGGTTTTGTGGCGCTACGCGGTAGACACGGGAGAGGAGAGAGAGGAGAGTTATTTGAAGGGGGAACGGGGGAGCTTGAGGAGGAGGAAGGCGATGAGCATACCGCCGAGGTGAGCGAAATGAGCAATAGAATCGCCCTGAACCTGCGCGACACCGGCAACTAACTCAAAGAGGGCATAAGCGGCGACAAAGAACTTGGCCTTGATAGGCCAAGGGAGTGGGAAGATGAGAAGCGGCGCATTGGGGAAGGTGAAGCCGAAGGCGAAAAGAATAGCGAAGACCGCACCAGAAGCACCGACAGAGATGAAATGATTGAGAAAAGGGTGCCCCGGAGGGAGGACAGACAGTGACGGGATCCAGGTGAGCCACTGGCAAAGGGCAGCGCCGAGCCCAGCAGCGAAATAGAAGATGGTGAAGCGGCGCGCGCCCCAGCGTGCCTCGAAGAGGGGAGCGAAGACAAAGAGAGGGAGCAAGTTGCAAAAGAGGTGAGCGAAGCCATCGTGCAAGAAGAGGTAGGTGAACGGTTGCCAAAGGCGGAAGCCAGAAGCGGAGGGGAAATGGAGTGCGCAGAGCCTGAAGAGGTCGAAGCCATACCGGTGCGCGACGAGAGCGGCGAAGAAGGTGAGGCCGTTGAGGATGATGAGGTGCCTAACGACAGGGGTGAGCCGCTGCGCGGCGTTACTTATTATTGACATAACCGCCGGCAGCCATTAAACCATGAGGGATCTCGAAAGAGCGCTTGTAAACCTCCATGACGTCGTCATAAGGGTCGTAGGGATTGAAAGGCTTGGGCCTAGGAGGCGGGGGTGGCGTGAACTGCATCCTCTCGCGAGGGGTGCGGATACGCGGGCCGGAGTAGTCGATCTCGGGGTAAGGGTCTTCGAAATCGTACTCGGCGAGGTCGAAGTCGATGGTGGCCTCACGCAAGAAATCAAGCCTCTCACGGACGACCTTGGCGCGCTGCTCAGGGGTGTATCGGAGGATATGCATGGAGTCGTAGTTGAGGTGCTGGACCTCGAAAGGATCCTCAAGGCCAAGGGCCTCCAAGAAGCGTCCGAGGAAGACGAGAGGGAAGTTGTCGGTGTTTTCGGTGACGTCGTTGAGGGCGTGGATGGTGTGTATGAGGAAGTCGAAAAGCTCACGCTCGCGGTGTGGCTCGCGGAGGACACGGAAGAGGAGCTGGGCGACGAAGAGGGTGTGGATGTGCTTCTTGGGGTGCCGCGAAAGCGCAGGGACAGGGAAAAGGAGCCTGGCCTCGTTGACGAAACGCATGCGCGGAGCGCGTACCTCGCCGCGAGGCCTGCGCGGATCGAAAACGACTTCGAGGGGAGTGAGGGGGAGGGTGAGCCCAGGAGGGACGGCGTTGCGCCTGGAACGCTTGCGGTAGGCCGGGGGTAGGAGGATGCCGACGCGGCCACGTTCACGGGCGTAGACATGGAGTAGATCGGCATCGTGCGCGAGGCGGGAGGTGTGGAGTACGATGACGTGCTCAGGGCCAGAAGCGCCGTAGCCGGGGAGGTCAGGCTGTAAGATGCGATCTAAGAACGAGCTCATTGAGTTTGGCAATGTGTGCAACGGAAACGCCCTTAGGACAGTTGGCCTGGCAGGCCTGGGTATTGGTGCAGTTGCCAAAGCCCAGCTCATCCATCCTGCGCAGCATGGCATTGGCGCGGGAGATCGCCTCAACCTTCCCTTGCGGCAGTCTGGCGAGCTGGGAGACCTTAGCAGCAACAAAAAGCATAGCAGAGCCGTTCTTGCAAGCAGCAGCGCAAGCGCCACATCCAATACAAGAAGCAGCATCCATAGCGAGATCGGCGTTGTGCTTGGGGATGGGTGTAGCGTTAGCGTCAGGGACACCGCCGGTATTGACAGAGACGTAACCGCCGGCCTGGATGATCTTGTCATAGGCGAAGCGGTCGACCATGAGGTCGCGGATGATAGGGAAGGCGTTAGACCGCCAAGGCTCGACGGTGATGATATCGCCGGAATTGAAATGTCTCATGTGGAGCTGGCAGGTGGTGATGAGAGAATCGGGGCCATGAGGCTGTCCGTTGATGTAGAGCGAACAGGCGCCACAGATGCCTTCGCGGCAGTCGTGGTCGAAAGCAATGGGTTCGAGGTTCTGAGCGACGAGGTGCTCGTTGAGGACGTCGAGCGCTTCAAGGAAAGAAGAGGCTTGGGAGATGCCGGTGAGTGGATAGGCGACGAAATGGCCCTTAGCTTTGGGGCCGTCCTGTCGCCAGACCTTGAAGGTGATGTCAATGAGATGATCCATAGGTGCAAGTTAGGATTTATAATTACGTTGTTGCGGTTCGACAAACTGAAAGTCCAGTGGCTCGTTGAGGAGATCAGGCTCGGGGTGGTCAGGGTTGAACTGCCAGCAGGCGACGTGGGAGAAGTACTTGTCTTGTCTAAGCGCCTCACCCTCAGGGGTTTGGTGTTCCTCCCTAAAATGGCCGCCGCAGGATTCGGCACGGTGTAGCGCATCGCGCGCCATGAGTTCACCGATCTCGATGAAGTCCTGGAGGCGGAGGGCTTTCTCAAGCTCGGCATTGAGCTTGTCAGGAGAGCCGGGTATGCGGAGCTCGGTGTAGAAGCGCTTCTTGAGCTCCTTGAGGCGGTAGATGGCTTCGTTGAGGGACTGCTGTGAGCGCGCCATGCCGACGCAGTCCCACATGATGAGTCCAAGCTCCTTGTGCAGCGAATCGACAGAGCGTGAGCCTTTGATGTTGAAGAGTTGTTGGATACGGTCGGTGACGCGCTCCGCGGCGTCCTGGAACTCCTTGATGTCGGTGTGGAAGCGGGGTACCTGGATCTGGTCGGCGAGGTAGTTCTGGATGGTGTAAGGGAGGACGAAATAGCCGTCGGCGAGTCCCTGCATGAGTGCAGAAGCGCCGAGGCGATTGGCGCCGTGGTCGGAGAAATTGGCCTCGCCGATGGCGAAGAGGCCGGGGATGGAGGTGGACAGCTCGTAGTCGACCCAGAGGCCACCCATGGAGTAATGGAGGGCGGGGAAGATCATCATGGGAGTGGTGTAAGGGTCGTCATTGACGATCTTCTGGTACATCTGGAAGAGATTGCCATAGCGCTGGGCGACGACGTCCTTGCCGAGGCGGGAGATGGCGTCGGCGAAGTCGAGGTAGACGGCGAGGCCGGAGGTGCCGACACCGAAACCGGCGTCACAGCGTTCCTTGGCAGCGCGGGAAGCGACATCGCGCGGGACGAGGTTGCCGAAAGCAGGGTATCGTCGCTCGAGGTAGTAGTCACGGTCGTCCTCCTTGATGTCATTGGGTAGGAGGGTACCCTTGCGGATGGCCTGGGCATGGTGGAGGTGTTTGGGAACCCAGATGCGTCCGTCATTGCGGAGGGACTCGGACATGAGGGTGAGCTTGGATTGGAACTCGCCGTGGACGGGGATGCAGGTGGGGTGAATCTGGACAAAACAGGGATTGGCGAAGAGCGCACCTTTCTTATAGCACTGCCAAGCGGCGGAGCCGTTAGAGGCCATGGCGTTGGTGGAGAGGAAGAAGGTGTTGACATAGCCGCCGGTAGCGAGGACGACGGCATGGGCGGCGAAGCGGTGAATAGCACCGGTGACGAGGTTACGGGCGATAATGCCGCGAGCACGTCCGTCGACGAGGACGAGGTCGAGCATCTCGTAGCGGGTGTATAGTTTGACCTTATTGAGGGCGACCTGCCTGCTTAGGGCCGAATAGGCACCGAGGAGGAGCTGCTGTCCGGTCTGACCGCGGGCGTAGAAGGTGCGGGAGACCTGCGCACCGCCGAAAGAGCGGTTGTCCAGGAGGCCACCGTACTCTCGGGCGAAAGGGACGCCCTGTGCGACGCACTGGTCGATGATGGCGTTAGAGACCTCAGCGAGCCGGTAGACATTGGCCTCACGGGCGCGGTAGTCGCCGCCCTTGATGGTGTCATAAAAGAGCCTGAAGACGGAGTCGCCGTCGTTCTGGTAGTTCTTGGCGGCATTGATACCGCCCTGGGCGGCGATGGAGTGCGCGCGCCGGGGCGAGTCTTGGATGCAGAAGTTGTAGACGTTGAAGCCGAGCTCGGCGAGAGAAGCGGCGGCAGAAGCGCCAGCGAGTCCAGTACCGACGACGATGACGTCAAGCTTGCGCTTGTTGGCGGGATTGACGAGTTTCTGGTGATCTTTGAAGTTTTTCCACTTGAGTTCGAGTGGCCCGTTAGGGATTTTAGGATCGATCATGCGAAGAGGTTTTTAAAGTAAAAGAAAAGGGTAACAAAGGCGAAGCCGAGGCAGATGGCGCCGGCGAAGAGGTGAGAAGCGTACTTGAGGCGCGGGAGCCAGGTGGAGTTATTGAGTCCGAGGGAGTGCAGTGCAGACCAGAAGCCGTGGGAGAGGTGAAAGTAGATGGCGGTGTACCAAAGGAGGTAGGCGATGACGACCCAGGTGTGGGAGAAATAGTAGTTGATGAAGGCAGCGCCGTCGGTGGTACTAACAGCTTGATCATTAAGGATGACGGAATGGTGTCCGGAGAGCTCGGCGAACATCATATGGTACCAGAACTGAGCGAGGTGAAGGAGTAAAAAGCCAGCGACGACGGCACCGATGATGAGCATGTTGAGGGAAGCCCAAGAGACGCCGGCGGGGCGTGTAGAGACAGCATAACGTCCGGTGCCCCTGGCCAAGAAATTCTGCCAGGAGAGCCAGAGGGCCATAAGGAGGTGCACGGCGAAGCCTCCAGCTAAGACGGCGGTACCGAGGAGGGCGTACCAGTTGGAGCCGAGGAGCTCGCAGATGGTGTTGTAAGCGTTCTCAGAGAAGACGGCGGTGAGGTTCATGGCGAGGTGGAAGACCAAGAAGAGGATGAGGAAGACCCCGGAGAGACTCATGATGACCTTCCTGCCGACAGAAGAGAAGAGTAACCACATACGCGCTTAGATTAAATAGATTGTAAGCAGGTGCAAAAGTAAGAAAAGTGATTAGAAAACAAACGTATTAGAAAAAATAAGTGACGTGATGCAGAAAAAGGGCGTGCGGGGGAGCAGAAGTGGAGGCGGCAGCGCGGTCACGGGCGTCGATGATGCGCTGGAAATCAGATACGGAGAGCTTGCCACGTCCGACGTCGAGGAGTGTGCCGACGATGGCACGCACCATGTTGCGGAGGAAGCGGTCGGCGGTGATGGTGAAGGTGAAGTCGTCGTCCCAGGCGGCGTGGGTGACGCGACAGCGGTTGTTGTTAGTACCGGCATGTAGCTTGGCGAAGGAGGTGAAGTCGTCGGTGTGTAGGAGGAGGTTGGCGGCGTCGTTCATGTCCATGCGGTCGAGGAGGTGTGTGGGGTAAGTGAGGGCGAGCTGGCGGAGGAAGGGGTTTTTGCGTGGGGAGAGGATGTAGACGTAGGTGCGTGAAGTGGCGTCAAAGCGGGCATGGGCGTCGGGGGGGACAGGGCGGAAGTAAGTGGCGGCGATGTCAGGAGGGAGGAGGGAGTTGAGTCGTCGGAGGTCGGCGAGGAGCGGGATGAGGTGAGGTGGAGGGTCGAAATGGGTGGGCATAGCGCGAGCATGGACACCGGCGTCGGTGCGTCCGGCGGCGGTGAGGTGGACGGGCTGCTGAGCGAGGATAGCAAGCGCGCGCTCGACAGTGGCCTGGACAGAAGGGGCGTTGGGCTGGGCTTGCCAGCCGGCGTAGTTAGAGCCGTCGAAGGCGAAGTAGAGGAAGAAGCGGCTCATGAGGCGGAGTATGAGGAGGCATGGAGCGAGGCGATGGCGCAGATGGTGTCAATGGCATGGAGGAAGGTGGGTATGTGGAGGGACTCATTAGGGCCATGGAAATTGGCGCCACCGGTGAAGAGGTTGGGGCAAGGGAGTCCCATGAAAGAAAGGCGTGCGCCGTCGGTGCCACCGCGGATAGGGGGGAAGGAGGGGGTGAGGCCGAGGGAGGTGATCGCGCGAGCGGCGAGGTCAATGACGTGAGGGTGAAGTCGAATGACATCGGCCATGTTCCGGTACTGGTCGACAAGGATGAGGGAGGTGGAGTTGGGGTGCTGGGAGTTGAAGCGGTCGACAAGGTCATGTAGGAGGCGCTTCTTGTCGTCGAAGGCAAGTGGGTCGAAATCACGGAGAAGGAGGTGGAGGTGAGCGTGCGAGACGGAGGCGTCGAGGCGGGTGAGGTGGAAGAAGCCCTGGTAGCCGTAGGTGTTGTCAGGGCGCTGGTGAGGTGGAAGCGCGGCGACGAAGTCGGCAGCCAGGAGAGCAGCGTTGACCATGGCGCCATGCGCGAGGCCAGGGTGGATGTCGGTGCCCCGGAAAAGGACCTTGGCGGCAGCAGCATTGAAGTTTTCGTACTCGAGAGAAGGGGAGTCGCCACCGTCGACGGTGTAAGCGAAAGGACAGCCGAAAAGGGTGAGGTCGAAGTGATCAGCACCACGTCCGATCTCCTCGTCAGGGGTGAAAGCGATGCGGATAGGGCCGTGGGGAGTAGGGTGAAGGTGTAGGCGCTCGACGGCGGAGACAATGGCAGCAACACCGGCCTTGTCGTCAGCACCGAGGAGGGTGGATCCGTCAGCACGGACGAAGTCGCCGTCAATGGAAGGGCGGACGTTGCGGCCTGAACAGTCGGGGCTGGTGTCAAGGTGGGCGATAAAGCCAATGGGGGGGATATGTGCAAGAGCGGGGGAGGTGGGCGGAATCGAGGCGTAGAGGTAGCCGTGAGGATCCAGGCAGACGTTGCGGGCACCGAGGGCGGTGAGCTCGCGAAGGAGGTGATCCGCGAAGCGGAGTTGTCCCGGGGAGGAAGGGGACTCGTGTGAGGCAGGGTCGGACTGAGTGTCGAAGGAGACGTAAAGGAGAAAGCGGTCAAGAGGGTTCATGTTCAAAGGTCTTTGAGGAGCGTTTGGTTACCGTGTGTAAACATTTCGGAACGGAAGAGGGTGAAGGTGTTCCAGTGGGAGGCGAAGCGAAATTGTGTATCGATTTTAAAATTTTCAGAGCCGAACTCGTCGATGCGGGAGAGGAGGAAGGCGATGGAGAGGCGGTTGATGTCAATGGCGGGCTGGTAGGTGAGGATACGGTCGTTGGAGGTGTCGGGGATCTCGACGAGGATGCCGACCTGGACAAGTAGGAAGAGGAGCTGTGAGGTGAGGCGGAGTGGGATGCAGAAGCGTGTGGAGAGCTCGTCGGCGGTGTAGGGCTTTTCGCCCTGCTCAAAACGTCGGACGATGAGGGAGGCGATGAGGATGGTGAGGAAATCCTTGTATCGCCGGGAGATGTGCTTGCAGTCTCTTTCGAAAGCGAACTTCTGTACATTTTGTGAAGCGTAAGCTAAAGAGGCACCGAAGAGGCAGATGATCCAGGAGAACTGAAGCCAGAGGAGGAGCAAAGGAAGTGCAGCGAAGCTGCCATAAATGGCATTGTACCGGCTGACCCAGACCTGACCGGAGATGTAAAGGAACTGGAAGAACTGGAAGACACATCCGGCGACGATGCCGGCGGTGAGCCCGGGTAGAGGCTTGACGTGGGTGTTGGGGAGGAAGATGTAAAGCGCGGCGAAGACAAGAGAAGAGATGAGGTAAGGAGCAAGAGAGAAATAGACGCCGATGGAAGAGAAGAAGATGGAAAGGCCGGAAGAGGCGGTCATGAGCGCAGGGAGGATGAGGCAGAGGACGAGGTAGTCGGTGATGCGACGGTGAAGAGGTCGAGGCTTGTGGATGTCCCAGATGCCGTTGAAGGTGTCCTCGATAGAGGCAAGGAGGCTGATGACGGTGTAAAAGAGGAGCAGGAGTCCGATGCCGATGAAGAGGCCACCCTGCGCGAGAGAGAGGTAGTTTTCGACGAAGGCGAAGATACGGGTGAGAGGGTCGGCGTGCTGGGGGAAATAGTCGATGAGGGTGCGTGAGACGGTGTCCTGGTAGCCGAAGCCTTTGGCGATGCCGAGAATGACAGCGAGGAGGGGGACGATGGCCAAGAGGGTGTTGAAGGTGAGGGCGGAAGCCTTAGTCTGGAGGTTGTCATTGAGGAAGCCACGGACAGCGAGGATGAGGGTTTTGATGATGCGGATGAGGAAATGTCGGATGCCGGAGACCTCGCTTTCGGTGATGCGCCAGATGTCCTCAGAGATGAAACGAAAGAAGCGCGAGAAAGGGTTAGCGTGCGGTAGATTGTCCATAGAATAGAATTAAAAGATGTGGGTGAAAGAAAGTGCGAAGGAATCATAAAGTCGGGAAGCCATGCCGAAGGTGAAAAGGAAGGCGATGGAGTTGCGGGGGAAGTTATAGGCAAGGGAGTTGCGGAAGTGGAGGGGCCGGTCGCCGTCATTGAGGTAGCCATAGAAACCGGAGAGGTCGGAGGTGAGGTGAAGGTGTAGGAGTTGGGCAGAGAAGCCGACGCCGTAAAGAAGGGCGTCGTTCTGGCGGTGCACGGCGTCGTTGGTCATCCAGCAGTAGAAGCCAGCCATAGCCTGAAGGCGGAGTGAGGCGCGGGGGGAGGTGAAGAGGGTGCGTCCGGCGGTGAGGTCAAGCCAGTAGGCGGCGGCGTCGGTGAAGCGAGCGTCAGCGAGTCGTCCGCCGGAGGCGGTTTTGAGGGCGACATTGAGCATGAGATCGGGGCAGGTGGGGTGGTGGTCAAGGAGCTGGTAGGAGGCGGTGATGACGACGTCACCGGCATAGGAGATGGGAGAGGAAAGCTCGGCGGCATGGCGGTAGTCGCGGGTTTGTGGAGTCATGCGGTAGAACTCCTTGAAGATGAAGAAGCACTCGAGGGCGGCCTTGCCGTTGCCGAAAGGATAGAGGAAACGGAAGAGGTAGTCGTGCGTGCGGTCACCAACGGCATGGTGATACTCGGCTCTGAGTTCAAGGAGGGGTTGGTGCGGCGTCAAGCCGGAACGTAAAGGCGGAAGAGGAAAAGCGTTAGGGCCGAAGTAACGGGGTGCGTAGTTGAGAAGCTTCATACGCTCACGCCATTCGGGCAAGACCTCCTCCGCCGCCAAGAAGGAGGTGTGCAGGCAAAAGAAAAAGAGAAGATACCCGGACATTCTATGCATGGGACAAAGGTAGGTCATAAATAAGAAAGGCCGTCTCTTACAACGGCCTCTCTAAGTAGGTTTACTCGCTTTCATCTCTCCAGCGCTTACCCCAAGGCGAAATCAACCAAATAAAAAAAACAAAAAAAGGCATACACAATATTGCCCAATTCGCCGCCACAGCATAGGCTCCCGTTATCTCCATGATTACCATCTTATTCTCCTTTTAATGTATCTATATCTTCTTTATCCTTTGGCGTTATCAGGTATCCCGCTGTTGCAAAGATCACTGTCATCCCGCCCCCTAACGCCACCATCGGCCACGTTTCTTTCAATCCCAAACCGCCCTCCTTACCGAAGGAAAACATAAGAGACCCCAAGAACACCACCGTGAAAGCCGCCTTGGCGTAGGTAAAGAACAGCTCGCCGAGCTTCTCCCGACGCCCCCTGACGGTAAACTTCGTACGGAGTATAGGTCCCTTGGTGATCGCGTTCATGTTGCAAAGGTAATGCTTTCCCCCAAGAATCACTTAACCATTTCCTTTCTTCACGTTTTCACTTAAATAAGAGAGGCCGTCTCTTACAACGGCCTCTCTAAGTAGGTTAAGGGAGCTACGACGCCATTTATTCGTCTTCGTCGTCGTATTCTATTTCACCGAGCCACTGCTTACCCCGTTTGGAATTGAGGTAGATGATGAAGACGATCGCCGCCACCGCAATCGGCCCAAGCACCGAAATCGCAAGCCAACCGGCACTAGTCAGTCCTGTCATTGTCGTTATCTTTAGAGGTTAATCGATATCCCGCGTAGCCCAACGAAACGGCTATAATCAAACCCAGGGCGATGGCAGAGATAATATCCGTGAGGGAGACTTCCCCCGGCTTGAGGAAATAAGCGGCGATGCCACCTATGACCAGAACGGTAAAGGCGGCCTTGGAGTAATCGGCGAAGAGCTTGCTGAGGTACTCCTTACGGGCTTTGCTAAGCTTTTGACGCTTGGCGTGAGGTTTACTTGCTTTCACGTCGCGAAGGTAGTGCATCTAATTGAACTGCAAAAATTTCGCAAGAAAAGTTTTGAGTATTCCGCCTTCACGTTTTCACTTAAATAAGAGAGGCCGTCTCTTACAACGGCCTCTCTAAGTAGGTTAGTCACGTCATTCTCAATGGATTACCCGCCGATTGAGTCTGCCGGAAGTGCCTCACTCCGGACATACCTCACCATAAACTTGTCCGAAGACAAACCGTCGGAAAAGTATAACGAATCATTTCGAATAAAATAGTTGGTACTACTTTCAGTTGAACCATAAAACCATGAAGAGCTATATCGATACGTCATTAAGGTATCCGATTTAGTATACCAATACAGCTCCCCACCTGCTGTATACTTACCGGCAAAATCCCCAACATCTGTATAAGTATAATTCCGTGTAATCCCCTCTGCTGTATATTGCCGATACGCTCTACGCTCCGCTTTTTCCGGTTCGTACAGGTAGAGTGCTTTCCACCACCCAACCAACTCAGGATCACGGAATTGCTGAAGGTAAAAATCCCGTAACTCCCGCTCCTCTTCTTGGTCTTGGAACCAGCTACAGGAGCATAGCAAGACTGGGCAGAGTACGGTAAGCACTAATGTAACAACCCTACTTCGCATGACATCAATTTTTTATCTCCCCACGTACGCATGACCATTCTGTTTTGTGTGACGACTCCGCACCTGCGGAACCGGGGCGAAAGTATTCGGTTCGCGTTGATATTCGGTTCGCGTTACAGATGTTTAACAAAAAGTATTACGAAGTAGTTAAGAATTAAGGCGGAAGAGGAGGTGTAGCCAAGAGGGAGGTGTGCAGGCAAAAGAAAAAGAGAAGATACACGGACATTCTATGCATGGGACAAAGGTAGGTCATGATTTCTTTCCCTACCTTTGCGGAGCAAAAAAAAAGAAAAAGGGTTTCTCAAATAAACAACAAGGTATGAAGACACTTGGTAATTATGATTTTTCAGGGAAGAAAGTGTTCGTGCGGGTAGATTTTAATGTACCGTTAGATGAACACATGAAGATTACGGATGATACGCGGATGCGTGCAGCACTGCCGACGCTGAAGAAAATCCTTAGCGACGGAGGGAGTGTGATCATTGGGTCGCATTTGGGTCGGCCGAAGGGGGTGACGGAGAAATACTCACTGAGGCCGTTGGTGACGCCACTGGCGGAGTTATTGGGTGTGCCGGTAGGCTTTACGGAAGACTGCATGGGTGCAGCGACGGAGGCGAAAATAAGTAAGCTGGGTGCGGGGGAAGTGTTGCTGCTGGAGAACCTGCGATTCTATGCAGAAGAGGAAGGGAAGCCCAGGGATGTGCCGGAAGGCGCCACAGACGACGAGAAAAAGGCGGCGAAGAAGGCACTGAAAGAGAAACAAAAGGAGTTTGCGAAGAAGCTGGCGTCGTACGCGGATGTATACGTGAATGACGCGTTCGGGACGGCGCACCGTGCACACGCGTCGACGGCAATCATGGCGGAGTACTTCGGTGCAGACAAGAAACTGTTCGGGTACCTGATGGAGAATGAGGTGAAGGCGGTGAAGCGAGTGCTGGACGATATAGCGCGTCCGTTCACGGCGATCATGGGTGGGTCGAAAGTCTCATCGAAGATAGAGATTATAGAGAACCTGCTGGATAAGGTGGATAACCTGATCATCACGGGAGGGATGACGTATACGTTCACGAAAGCAGAAGGTGGGAAGATAGGGAACTCGATTGTAGAAAATGATAAATTGGAGCTGGCACTGGAACTGAAGAAGAAGGCAGCGGCGAAGGGGGTAAAGCTGGTGCTGGCGGTGGATGCGAAGATAGCGGACAACTTCAGTAATGAGGCGAAGACGGATTTTTGCGACGTAGATAAGATACCCGACGGATGGGAGGGTCTGGACGTGGGTCCGAAGACAGAGAAGCTGTACGCGGAGGTGATCAAAGCGTCGAAGACGATCTTGTGGAATGGGCCGACGGGGGTGTTCGAATTTGAGAATTTTACACATGGCTCTCTGTCAGTGGCAGAAGCGATAGTGGAAGCGACGAAGGGAGGTGCGTTCTCGTTAGTGGGAGGCGGGGACTCGGTGGCATGCATTAACAAATTTAAGCTGGCGGATAAGGTGTCGTACGTCTCTACAGGTGGAGGTGCGTTGCTGGAAGCCATAGAAGGGAAGGAGCTGCCAGGCATAGCGGCGATAGAGAAGTAAGCGGCGGAAGTGGAATGGAGGCGGAGCTGAGGCGGCTGGCAGAGGAGCTGGAGGCTCTGCTGGGGAAGGAAGGGAGGCGGGTGGTGGCGTTCTATGGGGAAATGGGGTCTGGGAAGACAACGACGATAGGACGACTGTGCAGGCGTTGGGGCGTGGAGGGTAGGGTGAATAGCCCTACGTTCTCGCTGATCAATACATACCGGATAGCGTGTACGGGGGAGGTGGTGTACCACTTTGACTTCTACCGCATTAAAGACGCTGAAGAAGCGGAGCGGCTGGGGGTGTGGGAGTACTTTGACAGCGGAGCACTGTGTCTGGTGGAATGGCCGGAGAGAGTCGCATCGCTGCTGCCGGTAGATACGGTGCGGGTGTATATTCGGGAAGAGGAAGACGGTAGTCGGCGGTTTAAAATTGGTTAGAAGAGAGTGGGTATGGGAGCGTCTGATTATTTCGTACTATTTCTATTTTTTTCACTTGGTGTATTGTCTGTGGTGGCGGGTGTAGTTAATATGGGTTGGTTTTTCCAAACGGGGAGTGCGCTATTTTTTGTGCGGCACCTGGGGCGGAAGGGGGCGCGGGTGTTCTATGTGGTGGTGGGCATGGCGTTCGTGGGTTGCGCAATAGCGATTTTTATGGATTGGCAGGGGCGTTAGGAGAGGAGGTGGGAGGCGATGAAATCGCCGACGAGGGAGGTGGAGGCGGGGGTGATGGAAGCAGGGGCGATGTCGGAGGTGACGACGTTGGCAGCAATGGCGGCGTCAACAGCCTGACGGATGAGGTCGGCCTCGCGGGAGAGCTTGAAGGCGTAGTCGAACATAAGTGCGGCGGAGAGGATGGTGGCCAACGGATTGGCGATGTTCTTGCCTGCAGCCTGGGGGAAAGACCCGTGAATGGGTTCAAAGACAGAGGTGTGTATGCCGATGGAAGCGGACGGGAGCATGCCGAGTGAGCCGGTGATGACAGAGGCTTCGTCGGTGAGGATGTCGCCAAACATATTTTCGGTGACAATGACATCGAAATCCGCAGGGCTTTGAATGAGCCGCATGGCGGCATTGTCGACGAACATATAGTCGACGTGAAGGTCGGGATAGTCGGCAACCACCGCCTGAGCAGTCTGCCTCCAGAGGCGTGAGGTGGCCAAGACATTGGCCTTATCGACGACGGTCAGCTTCTTGCGACGGTTACGGGCATAGCCACAGGCTAGGTGCAGAATACGGGTGATCTCTTCACGGGTGTAGACACAGGTGTCGTAAGCGGTTTCACCGTCTTCACTTCTGCCCTGCGGCCGTCCGAAGTAGATACCGCCTGTGAGTTCACGGATACAGATGAGGTCTGCGCCAGCGACGAGGTCGGGACGAAGTGGGGACTTATGGATGAGGGTGGGGAAGGTGGAGACAGGACGTATATTGGCATACAAGCCCAGCTTTTTGCGCATGGCGAGAAGCCCCTGTTCGGGGCGTACCTTGGCGGTGGGGTTGTTGTCATACTCCGGAGAGCCGATGGCACCAAAGAAGACGGCGTCGCTCTGCATACAAAGGTCGTGGGTGGCGTCGGGGTAAGGAGAGCCGGTTTCCTTAATGGCAATAGCTCCGACGAGGGCGGACTGTTCGTGCAAGACGTGGTTTTGCTTGCGGCAGACCGCACGGATAACCTTCATTCCTTGCTCAACAATCTCAGGCCCGATACCGTCACCGGGCAGCACAGCGATATTTAATTCCATGTACTGTTATTGTTTTACCACGAAGCGATGCGAGGTGGCGCCAGCCTTAGTTTGGGTATGCAGGATATAAATACCCTGAGGAAGCGCAATAGTTTGATACTCATCGTGTTCATTGACTTGGAACTTGGCCTTGAGGTGCCCTGTAAGGGCAAAAAGTGCACAATGGGCACCCTTCAGGCCTGTGAGGTGCAAGGCGCCATGTTGATAGGCGACCACTTGTTCGGGGACAAGCACCTCGTCGAGTTCATTGGCAATCTGCCGAACGGAGATGTAATGTGTTTTAATGACGCGTCCGTCGGCCGATTCAATGTAGATATTGGTGCCCCCACCCAGCAAGCCGCCTTGTATGATGCAGGAGCGGTCGGTTTCGTCGATTTTGGTCAAGATGGAAGGATCTTCGATACGCCACTTGATGGTTGGGAGGGTCGCATTGGCAGGAACGACGGTAGCGGTAATCTGGTATTGGTTGCCACGGTCAACCTGTATGGGTGCAGAGAAGATGATGTCCTGGGCAAAAATCATGACGGAGACCTCACAGCCGTCGGAGGTGAACTGTCCGTCGGTGGTCTGTGCGTAAATACGGACGGGGCCACCAGCTTTCAGGGCGGTGATGGTACCATAATATACAGAGACTATGCTGGGGTCGGAACTGAACCAGTTGAGTTCACGTTCGGGGATGGAGACGGGCGGTGACTCGGGATCAAGGTACATCAAGACGTTAAGTACATAAGACTCATCTACTTCCATCAAATGCCTATTTCTGGTAATAAACAGTCCGCTTACGGGGTCTACGACCGTGACGCGTACGGAGACACTGATCTGGTTGTCGGCAGAGGCGAGGGTGATGTCGGCGAAGCCTTTGACAATTCCTGCGGTGATCAGGCCTGTGATAGAATCGACCTTAGCTACGAGGGTATCGGAGCTTGACCAGCGGAGGGTGTTCAAAGAGGGTGCGTTTTCAGGGAGCACGACATAGTTCAACTGTAAGGGTACGTTGACGGGCACGGATAAAGGTTCGCCGGGGATGATGGACAGGCGTACGACATGGAAGGTGAAGGATACAGCGATGGCGGGGTCGGATATGAGTGTACCGGTGAGAATCACCTGTCCGGGCGCAAGGCCTGTGACACGGGAGTTCTCGTCAATCACGGCGATGTCGGTATCAGAAGATACCCACTCTACTTGTTCGGGGATACCCCGCACGAACATATCCGGCGGGAGCTGTAGGCAACTATCGACGGCCAGCTTGGTGTTGATGGTGGGACGTTGCACGACCACGAACACGGAGGAGGAGGTGATGTCTTCGGGTTGCGAGAGCAGAGAGGCGGAGATGGTGACCTCGCCGGGGCTGATACCGGTTATCAGACCGGTGATGGGGTCAACGGTGGCGACATCGGGATTGGAAGACTGCCAGACTAGGAGAGTATCTTTACCTTCTTTAGGGACGAGCTTGGCGGAGAGGGGGTAGGCGGAGCCGGTAAGTATTTTGTTGGTGGCCGGTGAATTGATTACGAGGTTGGTGACGTGCAGGGTGTAGCGCGTAGCGACCATCCGATTTTTGCTGAGAGCGGCAGTAATAACCGTTGTACCGGGTGCGATGGGGGTAACCACCCCTGTTTTTTCGTCAATCTCGGCTACATGGAGTGAATCGCTCGTCCAAAGTACATAGTCGCCAGCTACTTGTGGAGTTACGGAGGCCTCTAATTTCAAGGTTTTTTGGTTGATCCCAAGGCGGTCTTTCCCTTCATTTTCAATGTGTATGCCGGTGACCACAAAATCACCTTGCCCTGCAAGGGAGAGGGTGGAGGGTTCATTGCCCCGAATAGCCACTTTTACAGAGACCTCACCGGGGTGTACGCCATGCGCTTCATAGCCACCGCCGGCGACATCGTCTACCCAATTGACCCAAGCCTTACCGTCGCCGGTAACTTCCCAAGTGAATATATCCCCTTGCACAATACCCGAAGGTTCTGTAGTCACATGAATGCGTAATGAGCTGTCAAGGGGTATCAGCTTACTGGAAGAGGTGACCGTTTTAATAGAGATTACCGCGAGGGAATAGTGTCCAATTATTTGATTATCAAACTTAGAGATGGCGGAGATGTCCACCGACCCGAGTTTATTGCCGGTAGAAGCGGCGAGGCCGGTTATGGAATCCACCTTAATAATAGAGGTGTCGGAAGAGAACCAGGTCACCTCAGGGCGGGTGGAAGCGGCGGGAAAGACCTTATAGTCCAACTGTACGGAAGCGCCAAGCGCCAGATACGGACTGGGGGAAGTTATTTCCAACTTGTTTGCAGGGACGTAGGAAACGGCTACGAGGTGTCTCTGCCTCCCACATTCGATTACTTGTCCATTGGCATCCAGTCGGACATCCCTTTCCCATTTGAAGTAGAATCCCTGTCCAATCCTTGTGCCGCCATTGAGAATACCGTGAAAGGTGGTGAGTGCGGGAAGCCGTTCACCCCAAGTAGAAAGGACGACCCGATCTACACCGGGGTCCCACACGGGGAGATCAAAGGTCACGGTGCCCCAAGCATCGAGACTACTGACACAGATAGGGGCATCGGCGTTCACTACGGCGTCGGTCAGCGTTACATTGCCCCCGGGGAGGATGAACGATTCATGTACTTTCACTTTACCCTTGAGGGTGAAAGCTCCGGTCAACGCCGCTATACCATTAAAGGTTACGTCGGAGAGCGTCGCGTTCTCCCACTTGCCTATCAGAAAGCCCCGCGTTTCAACACCGGTGATTTCCATATTGTTGAGGTTGGCCTCCACAGGAGTGGATTTGGATGGGTCACCGATAATCAGAGCGGGTACACCGAAGAACTCAGGGCGGGCGGTCATTTTGAGCGAAGAGGGTTTGCCCAAAGGTCCTTGGCCGTCCGCTTCTTCACCGGTGTAACCACCTGTGAGGGACAGAGAGCCTTGCGAAAAGCGAATACTGCCGGCGGTGGCGGTGTAGCCAATTGATTCCATACGTACATGGGCATCCGAAGCGGCCTCACCTTCCTGGATGGCTTTTTCGAGAGAGCGGTAGGCGGTAGCCCACGAGTGCCCTTGATCCCCGCTATCGTCATCACTACCATCGCGCTTGACATAAAAGACCTGAGGCGAAGCCGGAGATTGTTTCTCGAAAGAGACGATGGCATTCCCGAACACCTTGCCGTCAAGCTGTATGGCATTCCAACACTTCCATATCTTCCCGTTGAGCTTCGGACAAAGGGCGAAAGCCGAGTCTCCAATAGCACGCAAGGCCTTCCCCACGGTGACGGATTCCAATGCGCTACACCCGTAGAAGGTGTAGGGGGCGATAGCCTCCAGATTGTCGGCAATCACTACTTCAGCCAGCTTTGTACACCCTGCAAAAGCACCGGTGGCGGCACTTGGTGCACCATTATGATAGGTTCCAAATTCCGCCATATACAGGGACAACTCTATGCGGGAAATTTCCGTACAGTTTGCAAAAGCAGAGGGGCCGATATAACTCAATCCTACGGGCAATTTGGGTGTGCCGGTCAGGCCTATACATCCGAAGAACGCCCGTGCCCCAATCTCCCGCATACCGGCACCGAGTTCAATCTTCTGCAAGCGGGTGCAGCCTTCAAAAGCACCTTTTCCTTGTGGCAACGCCACGCCAGTTTCGGTGGCAAGGAAGTCATCGCCCTGAATGACAGAGACATAATCCGCAATGCGTAAAGTTCCGGTAAATCCGCACCGGTAAAATGTACCCGGGGCTATGACCCGCAGGCCGGCCGGCAATAAAAGCTCGTTACCGAGCGAGGTGTCCTCCGCAAAGGCATAGGCACCGATGCTTTTCACCTTACCGCCTAGGGTTAAGCTTGTCAGCTTGGTGCACTTTTCGAAAGCACTCGCGCCTATATGTTCCACATTCGCGGGCAAGTTCAAGGCACCAGAGAGGGAGGTGCAACTAAAAAAGGCACTATCTCGGATGGTTTTCAAAAGCAGGGGCAAGGATATATTTTGTAACTTCTTGCAGTCCTTGAAAGCACCGACGCCTATCGTTTCGACACTATCGGGCATAATGACGCGCTGCAAGGAAAGCTGGTCTGCAAATAGATAGGAAGGGATCACTTTCGGGGTGAGCTTTAGCTCTCCAAGGTCAATATAGACCAGATTGGGGAGATAGTCAGTAAGGTACGCGAGTTCGTCAGCCGGCACCGAGCCGGTAATCTTGACGTGAGACAAGAGCTCGGGGGTATATTCCTCCGCCCATTTAGTGAGTACTTTTTCAAATTCTCCTTCACCCTGAGGGATATCCATCCGGATAATATCCTCATCGGCGACCTCAACGGCAGATACGAAAGGAGCCGCCCAGCCAGCCAAACCGACGGCAAGTATAATAAAACGAGAGAGCACCTTCCTCACTTTCATAACTCTATGCGCTGTCGCGGTGCGTGCACACCACGATATAAGTTAGAATACCACGATGCGAAATTATAGTTTTTGGGAGAACTATTGTTACGAAAGCGGGTAAAGTTTTTAAGTCAAGAGGGTGAGACTGTCAAGTCATATCTTACCTTTGCGGCGCAAAAAGAGAGGGTTTCCTCCTAATGATTAGTTGAAGAATGTCTTTACAGTGCGGCATTGTGGGTCTCCCCAACGTGGGGAAGTCTACATTATTTAATTGTCTGTCAAGCGCCAAAGCGCAGTCGGCAAATTTTCCTTTCTGTACAATAGAGCCTAATGTAGGTGTGATTACGGTACCGGATGAGCGGTTGTCGGTGCTGGCGGAGTTGCTTCATCCGGATCGGATAGTACCGGCGACGGTGGAGATTGTAGATATAGCCGGCTTGGTCAAAGGCGCTAGTCGCGGAGAAGGGTTAGGGAACAAGTTTCTCGCGAATATACGTGAAACGGATGCGATTATCCACGTGCTCCGGTGCTTCGAGGATGCTAATGTGGTGCATGTGGATGGGAGTGTAGACCCTGTGCGTGACAAGGAAATCATTGATATAGAGCTACAAATTAAAGACCTCGAAACTATTGAGAACCGTATAGCCAAAGTGCAAAAGCAGGCGCAGACAGGTGGAGATAAGCAGGCGCAACTTACCTATGAGGTGTTGCTCCGTTTTAAAGAGGCGTTGGAACAAGGGAAAAGTGCCCGTACGGTTACCTTCGACACACCAGCCGAAGTGCGTCTTGCCCACGACTGCTTCCTGCTGACGGCGAAGCCGGTGATGTATGTATGTAACGTAGATGAATCATCCGCCGCTACAGGGAACGCCTACGTGGAAGCAGTCCGTGCAGCAATAGAGGAAGAGCATGCCGAGCTGTTAGTGCTCGCGGCCAAAATAGAGAGTGAGATAGCCGAATTTGAAGGCTTTGATGAGCGGCAGCTATTTCTTGAAAGTATAGGATTGCACGAATCAGGAGTCAACCGGTTGGTGAAGGCGGCCTACAATCTGCTGAATCTTGAGACCTTCCTTACGGCGGGGCCTAAGGAAGTGCACGCGTGGCCGTACCCGCGGGGAAGCAAAGCCCCTTCGTGTGCCGGTCTCATTCACACGGATTTTGAGAAAGGGTTTATTCGTAGTGAAGTGATCAAATATAACGACTACGTTCACTACGGTAGCGAAGCTGCGGTGAAGGAAGCCGGACGGATGAGTGTAGAGGGAAAAGACTACCTCGTTCAAGACGGTGACATCATGCACTTCCGGTTTAATGTATAAGTAAAAAACAGTATAATTCACGTATGGAAAATATCCGAAACATTGCCATCATTGCACACGTAGACCACGGTAAAACGACGCTTGTAGATAAAATGCTGCTGGCCGGTAAACTGTTCCGCACCGGCCAAGCCGAACCCGACCTTTTCCTGGATAATAACGACCTTGAACGGGAACGCGGTATCACAATCCTGTCTAAAAATGTCTCCATCACTTATAAAGACTGTAAGATAAATATCATTGACACACCGGGTCATGCCGACTTTGGAGGTGAGGTGGAGCGGGTGCTGAACATGGCGGACGGGTGCCTCCTGTTAGTAGATGCCTTCGAGGGGCCAATGCCCCAGACACGGTTTGTGCTGCAAAAAGCTATCTCTATCGGCCTGAAGCCTATCGTGGTGGTGAATAAGGTGGACAAGCCTAATTGCCGGCCTTCGGAAGTGCAGGAGATGGTATTTGACCTGATGTACAGTCTGGATGCGACGGAAGAACAATTGAACTTTCCTACCATCTATGGCTCCGCTAAACAAGGATGGATGTCCGACGACTGGAATCAACCTTCGTCGAATATACAACCCCTGCTGGATGCGATTGTTCAACACATTCCCGCCCCCAAAGTGCTGGAAGGGCCGTCACAGATGCTTATCACTTCGCTTGACTACTCGAAGTATGTGGGTCGTATTGCAGTAGGCCGTATCCATCGGGGAGAGATTCGGGAGGGTCAGGAGGTGGTGCTTTGTAAAAGAGATGGGACAGTCGCCAAATCCGTCGTCAAGGAGGTGAATGTATTCGAGGGGTTGGGGCGGGTGCGTGTGCAGTCAGTCAAATCAGGGGATATCTGTGCCCTGGTGGGGATAGACGACTTTGAAATCGGAGAGACCGTAGCCGAAGTTAGTGCGCCGGAGGCGCTACCATCCATCGCTATTGACGAACCGACAATGTCAATGCTGTTTACCATCAACAATTCACCGTTCTTTGGGAAAGATGGTAAGTATGTCACCTCCCGCCACATCTTCGACCGCCTGACCCGTGAACTGGATAAGAATCTCGCGCTGCGTCTGGAGCCTACCGATTCCGCCGACGCATGGACGGTTTTCGGTCGCGGTATCCTTCATCTCTCGGTGTTGATAGAGACTATGCGCCGTGAAGGCTACGAACTGCAAGTGGGTCAGCCTCAAGTGATTATACGGATGATCAACGGGCAGCGTTGTGAACCTATCGAACAGCTCACAATCAATCTCCCAGAAGAGACGGCCAGCCGCATAATTGATGTGGTGACCCGCCGTAAAGGCGAGATGACAATTATGGAAAACCGTAACGGCCGTATGTACTTGGAATTCACTATCCCTTCACGCGGGATCATTGGTCTGAACAATACGTTGCTCACCCTCTCTGCCGGTGAAGCAGTCATTACCCACCGTTTTCTGGAATACCGCCCTTGGCGCGGAGAGATTGACCGGCGGACGAACGGGTCTATTATTGCCATGGAAACAGGAACAGCCTTTGCATACGCACTGAATAACTTACAATCACGAGGACGGTTCTTCATCCCACCAGGCGACGAAATCTATGCAGGGCAAGTAGTGGGTGAACATACGAAAGATAATGATCTGGTCGTCAACGTGACCAAGTCCAAGAAACTAACCAATATGCGGGCGTCAGGATCCGATGACAAAGTTTCGCTTGCCCCGCCGATTGTTTTTAGTCTTGAAGATGCGCTTGAATACATTAAAGCCGATGAGTACGTGGAGATAACCCCTAACTCTATGCGGATGCGGAAAATCACCCTTGATGAGAATGAACGCAAGCGCATGTCCCGTTAGGGTGTTAACGGAGCTTCAAGGTGTCACCCTCCTGAGGCACGTAATCAAACGTCTTACGGTTTAGCTTATAAAGGCGTTTCAGGCGAATACCATAAGTCTGGGAAATAGCGTGCATGGAATCTCCTGCCTTGATGGTATGCGTATAAATACGTTTGGCGGCTTTGCCTTTCTTCTTCTTTAAGTAGACAAAATCATCCGTTTTCAAGGAATAGGAGGAGGGCACCTCATTGTATTTTCGTAAAGCCTTTGCGTTGATGCCCAAGTCGGCAGCGATCTTTTCAAAGTCATCGTTGGGAAGAGAACGGACGTAAGGGAGATTGTTGTTTTTGAGAATGACGTGCTTGTATTGGGGGATTTTCTCGGGGAAGTGACTACGCGACTTGTGACTGAGCGCTTGCTTAATGTTCTTCCCTTTGTCAAATTGATGGAGATCGTAATTCTCAATGATCTTAATCAACTTAGAAGCGTACGCCCTGTCGGTGGCGTAGCCGCAAGATTGCAGTCCATGCGCCCACTTTTTGTAGTCGGTCAGTTTATGTTTAAAGAGAGACTCATAACGAGGGCGACCCTCCAAGAAACGGGAATGGTCTTCGTAGGAATCCTCCACTTTTTTATACTTACGGAAACACTCCCCCTTATGATCATCATCATGGAAAACCCGCCCCCCCCTCCAATCTTGATGACACTTTATTCCGAAATGATTATTCGATTTACGGGCAAGGTCACTCAGTCCGGCGCCAGACTCCATGATACCCTGTGCAAGGATGATACTGGCCGGAATGCGGTATTTGTTACGCTGCTCAATGGCAAGAGCGGCATACTTTTGGATATACTTCCGACAGGCTTCATTGGTATAGGATTTCGCAGAAACAGCCAGTGAGAGAAATGAAATAATCACGAAAAATCGCACATATATCTTCATAGTCCACCGATATTGTCAGATAGTTATTTTCTTCTTTACCAATACTTTGTCTATACGCGTGCCGTCCATGTCCACAATCTCAAAATCAAAACCGCACCACGTAAACTGTTCACCGGTACGGGGTACATGTTCGAGGAGTTCAAGGATAAGGCCGCTCAGCGTGTTGTGCTCATATTCCGCATAAAGGTCCTCTGCATTAAAATGGGAAAGGAAATCGTAAAAAGGAAGCTGTCCGTCTACAAGCCAGCTCCCATCAGTACGTTGCACCAAATCAGGCTCCTCCCCTACTTCAGATATCTGTCCAATCAGGCCCTCCATGATGTCTTTGAGGGTGACAATACCTTGAATGCCGCCGAACTCATCAGTCACAATACCGTACTTGATACGGGCTTGCTTGAAAAGAGATAAGGCATTATAGACGCTTTGATTCTCAGGAAGATACTTGGCCGGCCGGAGGATTTGTTTCAGAGAAAAATCCGAATCGCCCAGATGAAGAAAGATGTCTTTGAGGTAAACGACCCCGCAAAGCTTATCCAGCCTCTCGGAAGCCACAGGATAGATATTGAAAAGCTGAGATTGTATCTTCTCACGGACGACCTCCGGACTGTCATTCAAATCAAGCCAGACTAATTCACTGCGGTGCGTCATGATGGTGCCCAGATTACGGTCGCCAAGGTTAAAGACACGGCCTACAATGTCCTGTTCTACTTCCTGTACCTCACCACCATCCCTTCCCTCCTTGACAATAGCCTTGATTTCCTCTTCGGTGATATGACTTCCGTTCCCCCTATGCAAACCGAATAACCGGACTACTAAATCCGTACTTCGGGAGAGTAACCACACAAAAGGTGAACAGGCGATTGACAATATCCTCATAGGAGCAGCAGCCCATTTAGCGATTTGCTCGGCAAAATCCATTCCGATATGCTTGGGCACCAATTCACCAAACACCAAAGTAAGGAAGGTCACCAGAACAACAATCGTCGTCTTGGCAATGAAAAAAGCGTACGGACGCAAGGCTTCCGCTTGCCCGATGAAGGCAGCCCAGTTGGGGGCAAAAGCCTCCCCAGAATACAGCCCCGTCAAAACACCTACAAGGGTAATCCCTATCTGGATGGTGGGAAGGAATGTCTCCGGGCAGTTGACCAGCATCAAGGCTTTTGAGGCGGACTTCACGCCCTTCTTGGCCTCAATCTCCAAACGTATCTTGCGGGCGGATACTAATGCGATCTCCACCATGGACAGCACCCCGTTCAATATAATGAGGCCTGCAATGACAACGATCTCCATCCAATTTCTTTTGGGACAAAGGTAATGCTTTGTAGTATTTATTTCTACTTTTGCGGCGCTTTCAGAAGGACGGATAAATAGTACGGCAAGACACAAAATGGCTAAGTTCAGCGCATACGAGGTAAACTTAAAAAGTTTCTCCGGGAAGGAGCAGACTTATGAGTACCTATTGGAAAACGCTTACTTTGCCAATATTGACAATGATGATATGAGAAAGGGGAAGGTTCAGGTGAACTTGACCGTCGACCGTAAAGGAAGTCTTTTCGAGTTGAATTTTTATTTGCAAGGGTGGGTCAAAGTTCCATGCGACCGTTGTCTGGATGAGGTGGAACTTCCCGTAGAAAGCCGTAACAAATTGATGGTGAAGTTCGGGAAAGAATTCTCTGAGGAAAGTGAAGAGATAGTCATCGTCCCTGAGGAAGAAGGCAGTATCAATGTGGCGTGGTTTCTTTACGAATTTATTGTCCTCTCCCTCCCCATGAAGCACGTTCATGCTCCGGGTAAATGTAATCGCGAAATGGCCGCCCATCTCCGTCACCACACTGCTTCGGTTGAGGATGAAGAAACAAAGTTTGATGATTTTGAGATGGAAACGTCCGAAAATGAATAATGAGAAAGTAAGCGTAGATAACAACAAAAAATCCAAAAACATATAGTCATGGCACATCCCAAAAGACGACAAGGACACGCAAGAACCGCTAAACGCCGCACTCATGATAAAGCGGAGTTACCTACTATGGCTGTTTGCCCTAACTGCGGCGCATGGTATGTTTATCATACCGTTTGCGGAGCTTGTGGCCACTATCGTGGTAAGTTAGCCATAGAGCAGAAGGAAGCTGTTTAGCCGCTTCTGCATGGCACCGATCAATGCAGTTATCACCGGCATAGGAGGCTATGTGCCCGACGAGGTCTTAACCAATCAAGACCTCGAACAGATGGTGGATACCTCCGACGAGTGGATTACCACACGTGTGGGGGTGAAGGAGAGGCGCATCCTGCGGGGAGAAGGGAAAGGACTCTCTTTCATGGCCGTCCGTGCTGTCCGGCAATTGCTGGAGAAGACGCGAACCGATCCTTCGGAAGTAGAGATTGTGGTGTGTGCCACGACAACACCCGACTACGCCTTCCCGACAACCGCTTCAATCATTGCCTACGAGACAGGGTGTACCAAAGCATTTACCTTTGATATGCAGGCTGCCTGCTCAGGTTTTCTTTATGGCTTGGAAACAGCGGCAAATTTCATTCGTGCAGGCCGGTACAAGAAAGTGATTCTCGTGGCAGGAGAAAAGATGACCTCCATCACCGACTACACCGACCGTAATACGGCCCCCCTGTTCGGGGATGGTTGCGGAGCAGTACTGATTGAACCGACGGAGGAAGACTACGGCTTGATAGACAGTATCTTAAAGACAGACGGGATCGGGCGCGACCATCTTATCATGCGGGCCGGAGGCTCTGTGCTCCCACTCACCCATGAAGGGATTGATAAGCGACTGAACTATATCTATCAGGATGGTAAGTTCGTTTTTAAATATGCTGTAGCCTGTATGGCGGATGTCGCCGCCGAAATCGTGGAACGTAACCACTTGTCCAAAGAAGAGGTAGACTGGGTCGTTCCCCACCAAGCAAACAAACGCATTATAGATGCTGCCGGTAAAAGGCTTGGAGTACCGGAGGAGAAGATCATGGTAAATATAGAGAAGTTCGGGAATACAAGTGCCGGTTCCATCCCTCTTTGTCTATGGGAATGGGAAAACCGTCTCCGCAAAGGGGATAATATGATTCTTGCTGCTTTCGGTGCCGGTTTTGTATATGGGGCTGCCTATCTAAAATGGGGCTATGACGGACAGCGAAGCGACAAAGGACAGTCATAAGTCCGGCTTCGTCAATATCGTGGGTAACCCTAACGTCGGTAAATCCACACTCATGAACCGACTGATAGGGGAACGCTTGTCCATCATCACGTCAAAGGCACAGACCACGCGCCATCGCATCATTGGTATCGTAAATACGGCGCAGATGCAGATAGTCTATTCCGATACACCGGGTGTACTCCAACCCAATTACAAACTTCAGGAGTCCATGCTGAATTTCTCGCACGCTGCACTGGGTGATGCCGATGTGCTTCTCTATGTAACCGATGTCATTGAAACGCCAGACAAGAATGGCCACTTTCTTGATAAAGTGAGAAATGCAGATTACCCTATCCTACTGCTTATCAACAAGGTAGACCTCAGTGAGCCGGCTACATTAGACGCACTTGCTCTTAGGTGGAGTGAATTATTGCCAAAAGCTGAAATCATCCCTATCTCCGCGTCAAATAACTTTCGGATAGACTACGTGCAACAGCGGGTGAGAGAGTTGCTTCCCGTTTCTCCGCCCTATTTCGAAAAGGATGCTTTGACCGACCGTCCGGCGCGCTTCTTTGTAGCAGAGATCATACGCGAGAAAATACTCCTATATTACCAGAAAGAAGTACCCTACTCAGTAGCCGTTGTGGTAGAATCCTTCGAAGAAGGAGAGGCGTTGTTGCGAATCCGTGCACTGATTTTTGTGGAACGGGAATCCCAAAAAGGCATTATCATCGGACACGGGGGCAAAGCGTTAAAGAAAGTCGGTGCCCAAGCCCGGCGTGACCTGGAACGTTTCTTCGAGAAAAAGGTTTACCTCGAAACACAAGTCAAAGTTGAGAAGGACTGGCGTAACCGTGACGCCATTCTGCAATCTTTCGGTTATCACTTCGAGTAGCTCTCTTCGAAAAATGCAAGTAGAGATAGAAATAGACAAAGATTCCGGTTTCTGTTTCGGTGTAGTACGTGCCATAGAAGATGCAGAGCGGGAGTTGAAGCAACAAGGCAACCTTTATTGTCTGGGTGACATTGTACACAATAACCTTGAAGTCCGTCGGTTGGCGCAATTAGGCCTGGTCACCATTACCCATGAAGAACTTCTCTTGCTCCATGACACAAAGATATTATTTCGTGCACACGGTGAACCGCCCAAAACATACGAAATAGCCCGTCGTAACCGCTTGACGATAGTAGATGCCACCTGTCCGGTGGTTCTTCGTCTACAGCGGAAAATTCGTCAATGCTACGAGGATTCGCGAGAGAAAAGGACACAAGTGGTTATCTATGGAGAAAAAGGGCATGCCGAAGTAAATGGACTGGTCGGACAGACATGTGGAGACGCCATTGTGGTGGAGAAAGAAAGTGACCTTGACAAGTTAGATTACCAGCGGGATGTTGCCCTTTTTGCCCAAACCACAAAATCGGAGGAAGGCTTTTGCCGGATAGCTCAAGGAATAGAACGGCGTATCCGGCTTGCCGGTGCACAGCTAACTTCCTACGATAGTATCTGTCGTCAGGTTTCCAAGCGCCTGACTCAAATAAGAACCTTTGCCGCTTCCCAGGATATCATTTATTTCGTCACCGGAGAAAAGAGTTCCAACGGACGGGTGCTTTTTGAAGAATGCCTAAGGGCCAACTCACGCTCTTTTCTCGTCTCGGGAACAAAAGACATAGCCCCAAAGCTACCGTCCGGCGTACGTCGGATAGGCATCTGTGGGGCTACATCTACGCCAAAGTGGCTAATGGAAGAGGTGGCTTCCTATCTACGGGAATTAACGGAAGAAGTATGACGCCTGGGTGCAGGGAGGTGGCGCATGAAAGAGCATGACGTCTTGCGCCTTAACCATAAACCTTCCTCATCATTGAGGAAAGGACGCAGGCGTCCAAAGACACGTTGCTGGTAGCGATACAGCCAATTTATTTCGCTGATGGAGAGCTTGGGAACAAGCAACAAACGTTCGTCAATATAGAAAAGCGTCAACGGATCAAAGTGCAGGAACGCGCCGAAATTGTCGGAGACATAGCTATCCCTGACAAGCATCATGTTCTCAATGCGTATGCCATACTCACCCGTACGATATAGTCCCGGCTCATTACTGAGCACCATTCCAATTTTCAAAGGAGTGGTATTGGTATCTGCCAAACGGATACTCTGTGGCCCTTCGTGTACATTGAGGCAGTGCCCTATTCCGTGTGATGTTCCATGCAAGTAATTAAGCCCTGCATCCCAGAGATGTTTGCGGGCAACAACGTCCAGCTGTCCACCATAAGTCCCCTCAGGAAACTTACACTTGGAAAGACTTATCATTGCTTTGAGCACACAAGTAAAGTCTTCTTTCATCTGGTCGGTAGGAATCCCTAAGGCAACGGTACGGGTAATGTCGGTGGTACCATCAAGATACTGACCTCCGGAGTCAATCAAAAGTAACCCGTCGGGGTAAATAACCGCATCGGATTCAGGCGTAGCCGAATAGTGAACGATAGCACCATGGTCGGCATAGGCGCAAATGGTATGGAAACTGTCCATGAGATACAACTCTTGCTCGGCGCGCAGCTCGGAGAGCTTGGCAGCGGCACTGAGTTCCGTCACGTGCTCTTCGTCACGTAGTGAGTGCTCCAGCCACATGTGAAATTTAGTAAGGGCAACGCCGTCCCTGATCGCCGCATTCCGAATTCCGTCTATTTCCACGTCATTTTTAATGCTCTTAAGGTGGGTGACGGAAGTAAACCCTTCTACTAACGAACAGCTTTCGGGAATAACATCGAATAAAGCAATGCTCGCCTTATTCGGGTCAATAGATACACTCATGCCGTCAGGCAATTGAGAAAGGAAGGACAGGAAGACGTCATAGTCCAGAAAAGAGACACCTGATTCTTGCAGGTATTCAATGACCTCTTCCGGTACTTTCTTCGAGTCTATGAAGAGTATACTTTCTTGTTTCGAAACAAATCCGTAGGCGATGACAACAGGATTGTACTCCACATCATTCCCGCGTATATTGAACGTCCAAGCCACATCATCCAGCGCCGTCAAGACAACCGCATCCGCCTCATCTTCATCAAGTTGAGTACGTATCTCATAGAGTTTATCGGAGACCGATTTTCCGCTATATATTTCGTCGTGGAGAAAACAAAAGCTGTCCGGTACAAAAGGACGATCTTCCCAAATCTCCTCTTCCAAATCAAAAGATGTATCAAAATGAATACCCGATTTAGATAGGTTTTTCTTGAGGGAGCGGGCAAGAGTAGCGCTGTAGGTCTGTCCACAAACACCTACCGTCTGCCCTTCAACAAGCTCAGTACGAAGAAAGTCGGCAATAGACAGTGAGTTGGGTATTCCCACCTTTTGAATCTCAATGTCTACATCCGAAAGCTCCATCTCGGCTTGAAGGAAATAACGGGAGTCTACCCAAAGGGAAGCCTTCTCCGCAGTCACGACGAGAGTTCCTGCCGACCCTGTGAAGCCGGAGAACCAAGTACGCGCTTTCCACCGTTCAGCGGTGTATTCACTCAGATGCGGATCTGAGTCGGTCAGGATGTAAGCATCCAGTTGGTGCCTTTGCATAGCTTCCCTGAGGGAAAAAAGGCGATCGGTTGTTGTTGTCATTTGAAAAATCTGTGTTAAGGATGAGTATTACTGAAAGGTATTATAACTATTAAATGTTGCTTTATGTTTGGTCACGAAATCGGGATTGTAATATCCCCCGATTCTTAAAACCTCTTGCGCAATGGCAAGATTTCTTTTCATTTCTTCAAAGACAGAAGCTCGGTGTACAGGCCTCAATCGATTGAACCAATCCAAGTTACGGAACGCGTTACGAATAATCGCTTCGTGTATTTTTTCGGCCTTTGCATCCTGTCCGAGTTGATAGTAAAGCTCGGCAAAAGAAAGCGCGCTTTCGTCCAAAGGGACATTATACGGAGGTATCACTTCCATCCCCTTATCTAACACCTGGAGTGCCTGTGCATTGTTCCCTTCATAAGCAAGAATATTGGCAAGTCGACCAAAAAGCGCCGACCGATAACTTTTTGCCATACGCATAACGTTCTCGTCGATGTAAACTCCTCTCGTATCCAATCCTCCCCAACGGAACTTGTTCATCAAGTTATCAAACATTCGCTCCGAGTCTATTGACTTTACGGTATTATTCACCCTCATCGGCGTAATAAGATAAGCCAACCCTGTTTGGCGGAAATAGGGATCAAGGCGAACATATTGATCGGATGAAACCGTTATCGCATAGTAAATGGGGCGTTTCCAGTTATTGGTCTGCAGCATGTCAAGGATAGCCAATTCCTGTTTACCAAGAATGTCTTTCCCCTCCAGATCAATGATCATTTCAGCCCCCACAAAAGGCATGTCGCTTTCGGTAATGACACCGGCAGCAAAAGCTGCGGCGGTATCCACTCGATACGTAAGTGTCTTTGTCGGGATGTAGTCAAGCGCTTGACGGTATTCCGGAACACGCTTATTTTTCGGGTCATCACTCTTAACAAAGTTCAGGGCCGCCTGCAAGTCAAGCGGTTGATTCAATCGGGGAATCACATACGCAAAATCCCTTGTTCCCTGAATATAATTCTCAAGTTCCCACGAAATCGGCAACGCCTTAGAGTCGTAGGCGTCCTTTTTCATTTGAGTGATATACCAGTCTGTTTGCAGATAGGAAGTGTTGCAGACACGCACATCGGTTCGAATACCTTCCACTTCCTGTACGTACCAGAGGGGGAAGGTGTCATTGTCACCGTTCGTAAAAAGCACAGCGTTCGGTTCGCAGGATTCCAAATAATTCGCACCGAAGTCACGAGCAAAGTAGCGAAGGGAACGATCATGGTCATCCCAATTTTGCGATGCCATCCTTGCCGGTACAGGAAGTGCAATAAGCGTCGCAATCACAGCCGCCACAAGTCCGGGCACCTTAAGGTAACGTTTGAACAGCTCCGCCAAAGCAACAACTCCAAAACCTATCCAGATGCAAAATGCATAGAAGGACGCCGCATAAGCGTAATCCCGCTCCCTAGGCTGAAAAGGCGTCTGATTGAGGTAAAGCACAATAGCGATACCGGTCATAAAGAAAAGAAAGAAGGTTATCCAGAAACGTTGGACACCCCGTTTGCCTGCATAAAGCTGGTAAAGGATACCCATTATCCCCAACAAGAGCGGCAAAAGAAAGTATGTATTATGCGCTTTATTGTCGCTAATATCCGTCGGCATATTATCCTGTGGTCCGACGAGAGCCTCATCAATGAAGCGAATACCGGTGATCCAATTTCCATTCATTACTTCACCGTGTCCCTGAATATCGTTTTGTCTTCCTGAAAAGTTCCACATGAAGTAGCGAAAGTACATAAAATTCAGTTGATACGCGAAGAAGAAGCGAAGATTTTCAACAAAGGTCGGCTTCATTACTGTCGCCACATTTCCGCAACGATTGACACGGATGGGTTCTCCTTTTACATCTGCCCATATTTTGTAGGCAGAAACGTGTCGCCCCTCGGGGCTATACATACGAGGGAAAAAAGTCATCAGTTCGTCCATATATTGGACTTCACTGCTACGGTTGGAAATATAATAACGGTCTCTTTCATTCCCTTTTTTGACAATACGACTCCATGTCGGGGCGCCTTCATCCACAACGGCGACACATGCACCATCTTGATTTTCCCGTTTCACTTCCGATGCATAAGTACGCCCATACAATAGAGGAGCTGTCCCATACTGTTCCCTAGCAAGGTAAGTACGCAGGGTGAAAATATCTTTCGGGGCATTCTGGTTCATCGGTGTATCGGCTGTAGCCCGTATGAGAATAAGCGCATAAGAAGCGTACCCGATGAAGATCACCGTCAAAGAGACCACGATTGTGTTAAGCACTCTGACGGCAACGCTTTTAGCCCTGAACAAGAAAACAGTAAGCCCTATAATAAAAAGTATACCGAACAGAATACCATCGCCCATGAAAGGAATGCCAAGCAATGTAACGGAACAGATGAAGGAAATACGGGAACGTACAAAACTCACTTCCTCTCGCATCGTTTCCCAAATAGCCCAAACCAATGTAACACCAAGTATAAATACGTAAGCAAAAACACCTGAGTTATAAGGCATCCCTATCACATTCACAAAGAGGAGTTCGAACCATCCACACACCTCAACCAACCCTTGCACAACGCCGTACATCATCAGCGCTACCATCACAAAAGAGCCGGCTACAGCAACCAACATACCTTTTGCTGTGGGATTGGAACTTTTACGGTAATAGTACACCAACACAATGGCAGGAATACACAGTAAATTGAGTAAGTGCACTCCGACACTCAACCCCATCAAATAAGCTATGAAGACAAGCCAGCGGTCAGCCTGAGGGGCATCGGCCACTTCTTCCCATTTCAGAATAAGCCAAAAAACCACTGCAGTGAAAAGCGAGGAATACGCGTAGACTTCACCCTCCACAGCACTGAACCAGAACGTATCGCTGAATGTATAGACCAAGGCTCCGATAAGGCCTGCACCCATGATTGTTACCATCTGTGAGAGACTCATCCCTTCTTCTTCCACTACAATCATGCGGCGCAGTAACCGAGTAATACTCCAAAAGAGGAAAAGAATAGTCAGTGCACTTGAAAGAGCCGACATCGCGTTCACCGCCACTGCGACTTGAGACGGATCAGAAGCAAAACGCGTGAAAAGATTGGCCGTCAACATAAAGAAAGGTGCACCAGGAGGATGTCCCACTTCAAGTTTGTAAGCAGAGGATATGAACTCCCCACAGTCCCAAAAACTTGCGGTCGGCTCCATCGTCAACAAATAGGTGGTTAGCGCTACGGCAAAGATCAACCACCCTAATACATTGTTTACAATCGGATAGCACTTAACCCCTTGCGGGCACAAGATTTCTTTCATACCAAATTATCCTCAGTCGTCATTATAAGATGAGCATAGCGTCTCCATAAGCCCCAAAGCGGTATTTTTCTTCAATAGCGATCTTGTATGTAGCCATCATTTTTTCCAGTCCACCGAAAGCGGCTGCCATCATGAGCATCGTGGAATAAGGGAGGTGGAAGTTCGTAATGAACGCATTCGCAATGCCAAAAGTGTATGGTGGAAAAATGAATCTATTTGTCCATCCTTCAAATTCTTTCAAATGCCCGTCCGTACTTTGTGCGGTTTCCAAAGCGCGCATCGCACAAACGCCCACCGCACAGATACGCTTTCTTTTATCTATCCCCTCGTTGACAATATCTACCACCTCCTTATTAATGGCCATCTGCTCGGAGTAAGTCTTGTGCTTGGTGAGGTCTTCCACATCAATTTCATGGAAATTTCCCAGCCCCGTATGGGAAGTCAAGTATGCAAATTGACAATCTTGGATCCGAAGCCGCATCATCAACTCGCGACTAAAGTGCAAGCCTGCCGCCGGAGCAACAACAGCCCCTTCTTCCGAAGCATAAATTGTTTGATAACGCTCAATGTCTTCAGGCGTTATTGCGCGCCGTATATATTTTGGCAATGGAGTCTCACCTAAAGTGTACAATTTATCTTTGAAAGATTCATGAGGTTTATCATGAAGGAAACGGATAGTTCTCCCCCGCGACGTCGTATTATCAATCACTTCTGCTACTACAGAATCATCCCCAAAATAAAGTTTATTGCCTATCCGTATCTTTCGGGCAGGATCAACCAATACATCCCAAAGTGAAACTTCCGGATCAAGTTCGCGAAGCAGAAAGACTTCAATACGCGCTCCTGTTTTCTCTTTTTTTCCGTACAAACGGGCAGGAAACACACGTGTATTGTTTAAAACAAGAACATCACCTTCCTCAAAATAGTATAGGATATCTTTAAATACACGATGCTCCACCTCTCCCGTTTTCCGGTGCAGGACTAAAAGACGCGACTCATCCCGACGCTCTAAGGGATGCTGCGCGAGTAAATCCAGTGGCAACTCGAATCCGAACTTGGAAAGCCTCATAAAAGTTCTGTTCCTGTATAAGTGCCGCAAAGGTAGAATAAATAACGTTCCCTCCCACCGTCAAGGTTCCCTGCCTTCAAGTAAACGGCAATAAACATAGGGTGTAAGCGTTATTGATGCAAAGTAACCACAAATGAAGTTAATCACGGAAGTGTTCCGTCTGTTTTATTGGCTTGTGCGAGGTAGTCTGAACAGGGGGTTAGCTTTTCTCTGTAAGCGCCTTATGCGCTCCTGCGGCAAGGATGTACGTTTTTCTGTGCTAACTTCCGACTTTACTTACCGGACGCTTGCCATTGGTAATCATGTATACATCGGGCCACGTGCATTTTTCATGGCGACGGAAAGCCGGATAACGATAGGTAATAAAGTCTTGTTTGGGCCGGGAGTAACGATAATCGGAGGAAACCACCGGATAAGTGATGTCGGGAGGTTCATTTACGACGTGCATGACAAAAAAGAAGATGACGACAAGGACGTAATAATAGAAGATGACGTATGGGTGGGGGCGAATGTAACTATCTTGAAAGGTGTCCGTGTGAGGAGAGGAGCAGTGGTGGCCGCAGGGGCGGTGGTGACGAGAGATGTAGAGCCGTACTCTATCGTAGGAGGTGTGCCGGCACGGCAACTATCTTATCGATTCTCCCCTGAAGAAATCACACAGCATGAAACGATATTATACGGGGAAGGGGATCGACTTTCTTCATGCCCAAGTTGAGATGGAGTGCAAAAAGCAAAAAGGCATAATAATAGTCGCCACCTCTCGCCGGACACGAGGAGGAATAACTGCCGTACTGAAAGCTTACGACCAAGCGGAGGCCTTGCGTAAATACCGTCTCATCTGGGTAGAGACCCATATAGATCGCAACCCCCTGCTGAAAATCGCCTATTTCTTTTTCGGGCTTTTCCGTTACGGATTACTTCTTCCTTTCCACCGTGTGGTGCACATTCACATTTCTTCACCGGTTTCGGCCTTTCGGAAGCTTTTCTTCCTTTTCCCTGCCAAGTTGTTCGGAAAAAAAATCATCACTCATATACACTGCGATATTCCCGAAACACATATTCAAAATAGTCGGTTTGCCGGATGGCTTTACGCGTCCTTTTTCCGTTCTTCGCACCGCATACTCGTGCTTTCCGAAGCGTGGGAAAAATATCTGACGGAAATGAATCATGTAAACGCGGATATAGTAGAAGTGATCTATAACCCCGCTTGTGTCGTAATGCCGCGACTATTTGCCGAAGAGCAGAAGTATATCCTCTTCATGGGGTCTCTTATCCCTCGAAAAAGGTGGTTCGATCTGTTGCACGCTTTCCGACACATCGCCGATACTTACCCTGATTGGCGGCTTGTTTTTGGCGGCTCGGGGAGTCTGGTAGAGGGGACACAGCTGTCAAAGTCATTAGGCTTAACCGAGAGAGTGGAGTTTCGTGGGTGGGTAGACAAACAAGAAAAGGAAGTGCTGTTCAGGCAGGCGGCCATTGTCTGCCTGCCAAGTTATTCGGAAGGTTTTCCAATGGCGGTGGTAGAGGCATGGGCATACGGTTTACCTGTTGTCTGTACACCGGTAGGGGGATTGTCGGATGTGGTTCGGGATGAAGAAACAGCACTATTGGTTGAAATCGGTGATATAGACGGTATTGCACAGCAATTAGGACGCCTTATATCGGATGCCGATCTACGGAAACGCTTGGGTGAGGCAGGGTATGAACTGGCGATAAATGTTTTCGGATTGCCGCACATTAGTAGCCGTTTGGCATCGGTCTATGAATCCCTGTGGAAGCAATGAGCGGGAAGGTATTGAAGATAGGCGACTTTACTATCACGTCGGGCTTTTGTATGGACAAGCTTCCGGCACGCCATCTGGTGATTCAAACCATCAATGCCTACTCTTGGACGATAGCCGAACGATTACAAGTTTTCAAGCAAGCACTTCTGGAAAGTGATGTATTGCTGCCCGACGGCGTCAGCATTGTCTTTGCCGCACGTCTTCTGACGGGGCAACGTATCAAGAAGATGGCCGGCGCTGACATTCATCGTTTGCTGTTAGGGCTTTTACAGGCATCCGGTGGTAGCTGCTTTTATCTCGGTGCATCGGAAAAGGCACTTGCGAAAATAAAAGAACGGATACGTGCCGAATATCCTGCCGTCCGCATGTCATCGTATAGCCCACCTTTTAAGCACACTTTCACCGAAGAAGAAAATGACCTTATGTGCGAGGCCGTGAATAGTTTCGCCCCCGACGTACTGTTTATCGGAATGACTGCCCCCAAGCAGGAGCTTTGGGTGCATGCAAATAAGCAACGTCTGCACACGAATGTAATCTGCACCGTCGGTGCTGTGTTCGATTTTTATGCCGGCACCCAGAAACGTCCGTCTCCCCGAATGCAACAACTTGGATTGGAGTGGTTTGGACGATTGCTCAAGAACCCTCGCCGTTTATGGAAGCGTTACCTCATTTTTAACTTTGTTTTCCTCTACCACATTTTCACTCTTTGGCAATCGAAGCGCCGTCTCCGTTGTTGACGCCATCTTTGCAAAGACCAATCCAAGGAGCATCATAAAGAAGAAGCCACGACTACTCGTCAGGGTGGCCTCCGCCACGTTCTCAACAGCAAAATAACCGATAATAGAAGTAGCGATCAGCAGAGGGCGGCAGTCTTTCGAGCTTCTCGCATAGAGAAAGGCTTTCCGAAACAGATATGCCCAGAAGGAGAGGAACAAGCCAACGCCGACGAGACCAAATTGTGCCAGCGAGGGATAATAGGTATCTGTAATGAAGGCATGTTCGCTCTTAGTCAGTCCCCAAACCCCGTCAATCCCATACTTGGCATAAATCGGAGAATAGTATTCTCCCGAAGCATAAGTAGCGAAACTGGCTAGACCGCTTCCGAAAGGCATATAGTCCCTAAATATCTCACCGGATGTGGCATAAAGTGCAAAACGGGCGATGTTTTCCTTTTCCACTTCTTCGGACGCTCCTTGTATGAAGTAAATAAATATCTTCTCTCTTGCTGCAACCGCCATCACAGCTCCAACCGTCAGAAGGAGTAATATGTTCTTTATACTCAGGCGGAAGCGGCTTGTGTCCTGCAAAAAGAAAGCGAGAAAAGACGCAAAGATGAAGAAGCCGTAAAACTTCGAACGGGTTGACCCGATGCCCAAGGCTAATAAGCCTATAAAGACAAGTAAGGATCGCCGAGAATAGTCTTCACGTGTGTAGAGGTACACAAGGGCAATTGCCGTTGCCGAAGCGCCCAGAATGGCAGGATGCCCTGCCGCACGCCCCAGATACATCTCATCCATCAACCCCATTACTGAGAAAGGAATAAGTATCACCCAACACACTAAGCAAAACTGTTTAAGCAACACACGTTGCTTCTTATTAAAAACAGGACGAAGCTGATAGGCACAGAAAAAGGCGACGTACGGCTTAATTTGTAAGAGGAGATCGGTGAGAATAGCACGTATGGAATTACTGCCTATATATAAGGAGTAACCCAGATAGTAAATAAAAATCCCAAAAACGACGAGGAACCCTTTGTTTATCGCCCAGTCATTTGTTTGGGACAAGCGGACGAAGAACAAAATGAGAAGTGCCCCCAAACAAAGTTCATCCACGCTACCCAGCACATCAAACCAAGACAGCAATACACCCCCAACCAGAGCAACAATAAAGAGGATGTAAAAATAACGGTCTACATAACGCCCCATTACCATAACGGGTTAAGGTCTGATGGTTTTAAAAAGGTAGGTCTTCGCTTCTCCGGAAGAGGCGGAGAGGAAAAAGAAGTAAATACCCGAAGCCAAAGAAGAGGTGTTGACAACCTCATCGTCCGTTTCAAGTTTCCGGCACAAAAGGAGACGGCCGGATGAATTGTAAACGCCGAGTTGTCGACCTCCGGCACCCTGCAAACGTACAGACTGGGTAAAAACCGTCGGTGTCAAAGAAATAGCAGGCAGTGAAACAGATATTGATTGGAGAGGAGGTGACCAGACCGCATATAACGTAGTGTCGGAAGTAACTTTCATAGTTCCAAAGTTCCATAATGCCACACTGAGTGTATCCGCACGCCAACCGATTACGACGGAAATACCGACGGGGATAATCGTAGGGGGGACGAAGGCACTATTATATAACGTCGTAACGACAATCGGAGAAGAGCCGTTACAAGGGTTAAACGTAACGTGGAAAGAGACGGGTGTCCATCCCGCATAGATCGTTGTGTTTGAGGCTATTAGACTCTGGAAATCCCATGGAATTGTACAATCTTCGTTAGCAAACCATCCCGTAAAAGCATAATACGGGCGGGAAGGGTCTTCGGGGCGTTTGAGAACACCTGTAGAAGGGAATACATAGGAAAGGATATCCGGTTTTCCGTTACCCAGTCTGAAAGTAACCACGTATGCGGTGTACACACTTTGCCATTTGGCATGAAGTGCAAGAGAGTCGGTACTGGTCGGACGTAAATCGAAGTTCCAACGGTAAGTACCTGTAGAATCCTCAAACCAACCTTCGAACAGGTAGTCCGGACGCTGGATTTCGGGAGACGGCTCCTCAAGAAAGCTACCTCGCTCAACGACACGGGAGGGAACATCGGTCGCCCCTCCATCATGGGTATCAAAAGAAACAACCGTAGTAAGGACAACTGCACCGGAAGAGGTGGTGGTACGCGTATTTCGCGATGCATTGTAGAAATCAATCACAGGAAAGCCAAAGGGTGATACTTCTCCGTATGAAATTTGTAACCGGTCACTATTGTAAGGGATAAATGTGACCGGATCAATGATAGGTTCAGTGAGAGATTGATCGTAGCGATGTATATTTTTTAGAGGAACGGACTCGTAGACATCTATTGCCGTTTGGGCAGTATTACCATAGAAAACATTACCCGCAGAGAGGTATGCACCACCGACAGTAGCGATAGCTCCACCGGTCTGCGCAGAGTTTCCGTAAAAAGTACAAGCTGTAGCCAAAAGCAAGCCGGTACTATGTATGACACCCCCTACAAAATCATCCGCATGATTATTGTCAAATATACAATTACTCAATGACAGTTGCCCTTGGTTATGAAAGACTGCTCCGCCGGGGCTTTTCGAAGCCGCCGGCAATGTACAGCCCGAAAAGCGGACACGGCTGAAACTCACATCCCCGTCGGAACTCACATTGAACATTGGCGAGGAAAGATTTCTCCCGTCAAGGGTTATGCCATTCCCCTCTATCTTTATCTTGTGTGTAATCTCCGGAAGACTTGCTACCAATACAAGGGGTTCCCCTGCCAGATCGTCGGCAAAGCGGATAATGTCGCCCTCTGCCTGCCAACCCGCAAAAAGATAGTTGCGAAACGTCCCCTGCCCTCCATTTGGGTCGTCTGTAAGTGTGGTCACCGTATACACACGATTGAAAACTGCACGGACAGATGTATTGTCACTCACGGTAAGTGTCAAGTCGCCTGTCTCAGGTCGTTGCCGACCATTCACTTCCCAGCAAACCATCCGTGTATCACCCGCACCTGTGGGCGTTGCCCGTAGAGTAATGACACTACCTGCAGGTACAACCTTATGGCCAAGTGTGGGCACCGGACCTTCGATCAGTTCAACCTTTCCTTGTCCGAAAGTCTCCCATGAGAGAATGCACCCGTCAGGGTGGTTTTGCTTGACAGCGCCGGGATGAACAAAAGACTCAAATGTCTCTCCGTAATAGTCCGTTTCAGGGTAGAGGGAAGGAGGGGCAAACTTCACTACCAAAGGATTACCAGGTGTTAGTTCAAAAGTAATCGGGGAGAAAGGTATGGTAGATATCTTTGCATTTTCGCCGGTTTCAATATTGAAACTGAATCCATAGCTGTCTGCATCATAGAGATTGTTTTTGGCTGTTACCGTACCGGTATTGAACAGCACTTGTCCATTGATCTGCGCAACCGTTTGGTTTCCGAAAAAGATATTCCCCCGTAACTCCAACTCTCCCGTATTGTAAATAGCACCGCCGCAAAAAGCGGTATTATTGTAAAATGTACAGGCATTAACGGTCATCTTTCCTTCAGCATTATACAAGGCACCGCCGTCTCCTCCCCGTATAGATAATTTGTTACCGGAGAAAATACAGGCATGCAGGGTAAGATCACTGCCCTTACTGAAAATAATTCCTCCCTCCCCTACCCTATCATTCATACCGTACGTAACATTCTCGTGAGGAGTAAACCGGAGACCTCGCACGCCGGCAGAAGCGCCGTGAAACGTAAGTAACGGATATTCCTTCCCTGCCAGCGTCAACCCCGTACCTTCAATACGAATGAAGCTGTTCGTTATAGTCGGTAGCTTCGATTCAAGGAAGATAGTCTTACCCTTGAGACCGTCCGCAAACTGTACCACATCATAATCCTGCATCGAAGCAAGGGCTTGCCTGAGGCTGCCTTCCCCTTCATCGTTCACTTGTGTAACGAGCCGACGACGATAAATCGTCAATTCCACTCGCTGGTGTCCAGCCATAAGCACTTCCACTCCTCCACCTAATAAAGCAGGTGGACGGGCTACCCCGTTCACTGTCCACGACAACGCGATAGCCTCCGGTGTCTCATCTTTTAATAAGACCGTCGTACCCGCAGGAAATAGACCATCTTCATCCGGTTGACCTCCCGTAGTGGTTTCTACTTTCAAATGGTTATTCCCTTGAATCACACAATGAAGTACATATGCATTTTGAGAGCCGACAATGGATTGTACTGCACCTGAAAAAACCTTCTCGTCGATTGAAGCCCGAATAGGGGTGCCATAAAAGTCTGTCTCCGGATAATCTTCAATCGGTAACGCAATGCGGGAAAGAAAGTAAGTATAATCATTCTGCAGAATACGGAAAGAAACGGGGGAGAACCAGTAAGCCGGTTCGGAAGCATTGTAAGTAGGGAGACAGACATCTCCATTGTGGTAGAACTCATCCGGCTCGGCAAACACATCATAGTCAAACACATTATACCCGCCGGAACTGATCTTACCTGAGGCACGATGAACACTCCCTCCTCTTTCCGAAATATTGTGCAAAAAGAGGCAGCCCATGAACGAAGCCTCCGCAGAAGCACCCTCCGTATAAATTGCCGCACCGTAATGTGTGCTGATATTTTCGAAGAATGTACAACCCCGTATTATCAGTTTTCCGTTATCGTTCCACACTGCACCCTTTCCGTCCGGAGAACGGTTATTGGACAAGATACAGGATTCCAACGTAAGCTGTCCCTGATTGATCAGATAACCGCTGGTAAAATGTGTCCGCCGGAAAGTCACTTTGGCATTCGCTTCATTGTGAAACGTTTGGGAACGTACAGTACCCCCCGATAAGGTAACTCCATTTCCCTCAATGAGCAAATCTTTCGTATTGGAAGGAAAAGAAGGAGGTACGACAACGACCGGAGACAGCGAGCCGTCGGAAACATCAAAGAAAATGGTATCCCCCGAAACTGCCCCCGTGATAATCTGAAGGAAGCTACCCGGACCTGAATCTTTCGTTGTCTGCACCGTGTGAGTGGCTCCGAAAGTTTCGCCTGTCAACAAAAAAAGAAGAAAGAGAAGGCGTTTCATCCAATACACTCGCTTTTATAGCCACCTGTTTCCGGCAACTCCTGTACTCGAAGCGGGACTCGAACCCGCACAGCTGCAATAGCCAAAGGATTTTAAGTCCTTCGTGTCTACCGATTCCACCATTCGAGCCGATAGTTATTATCTGACGGCGAAGGTAGCTATCTTTCGCGAATAACTTAACAAATGTAGACTCGTGGCTTACCCTTGTGTTATCTTTGCCAAGCAAGATAATGAATGAAATCAGGAATGGACGAGATTTTCATGCGGAGATGCCTGGAATTGGCAGAAGCAGGAAAAGGTAATACCTCCCCAAATCCTATGGTGGGTGCTGTTGTCGTATACGAAGGGAGGATTATCGGCGAGGGATACCACCATCGCTCAGGTGAGCCTCATGCCGAAGTGAATGCCATTGCCGCTGTCCGGAATACCAACCTCTTACCTTCGTCCACCCTATACGTAAACCTTGAACCTTGTGCCCATTACGGTAAAACCCCTCCTTGTGCGGATTTGATCATAGAGAAAAATATCCGCCGGGTTGTTGTCGCCTGCCTTGACCCCTTTCCCGCTGTTGCGGGACAAGGTATTTACCGTCTACAACAGGCTGGTGTGGAAGTGGTCACCGGAGTGCTCGAAAAAGAAGCCCGTTCACTCAACAAAGCCTTTATCACTTGCCATGAACAGCACCGTCCTTACATCTTTTTAAAATGGGCACAGAGTGCGGACGGTTTCATGGATCGTCTTCGCACAGATGCTTCTTTCCCTCCCGTTCGTTTTTCTTCTCCCGCATCCCGTCGCGTAGTACATAAGTTGCGTGCCGAAGTGGACGCCATTATGGTAGGCAGGCGCACGGCAGAGCTTGACGATCCCTCTCTGACTGTACGTCACTGGGCAGGACGCTCACCTATTCGCATCGTATTAGGGCGGCAATTCAAACCTTCGCCACAAGCACATTTGTCGAACGGATGTGTGGAGACTCACCCTTTATTACCCCAAGTCTTGGCTGACCTGAGTGAACGAAAGTTGAATTCTCTGCTCGTAGAAGGGGGTGCTACTTTGTTGCAAAGTTTTCTGGAGGCGGGTTTGTGGGATGAAGCCCATGTCGAAGTAGCTCCATTCTCTCTCGTAGAGGGTGTCAAAGCACCCGATATAGCAATCTCTTCGCTACCTATCTTGCGACAGTCAACAGAAGAATGGATGGACGGACGCAGGATATTGCACTACTATGCAAACCCTCTGGCATAGTCACGAACCTTATTCTTTTGATTTTGTTAACAGCTCTTTAATCATTATTAGGCGAGAGCATCGCAAAAAGCCCTTGTCTCTTCTACCGGATCGGCTGCACCAAGAATAGCCGACGAAACAGCAATACCGTCCACCCCTACCGCCTTGATGGCAAGTATATCCGATAGAATTATCCCTCCGATAGCTATAATGGGCAAGGTTATTCTCTCCCTACGGCACTGTTCCACTATCCGTTTGTACCCTTCCAATCCTAACAATGGGCTTAGCTTTTCTTTCGTGGCGGTGAAGCGAAAAGGGCCAAGCCCGATGTAGTCAACTCCTTCACCGTTCAAGAGGCGGATATCTTCAAATGTATTGGCCGTCCCGCCAATGATATAATTCCGTCCAAGTTTTTTTCTGGCTTCGCATACCGACATATCCGACTTACCCAGATGAACCCCCTTTGCCCCCACCTTGAGACAGACGTCTACATGATCATTCACGTAAAGCGCTCCGCCATATTGCTTGCAAAGCACTTTAGCCTCCCATGCCACCGTTTCTACTTCGGCAATCGCCGCTCCTTTCATCCGCAATTGTATATGACGACATCCCCCCCTGAGGGCAAGCTCAATGCCTTCTAACAATCCGATATTTCCCCCTCCGTGCGAAATAAAAAGCAATCCTTTCACTTACTCCTCTTCCTCTTTTGAAAGCTCCGCCAACGCCCGTTGCAGGACAGGATCATCGCTCAGTGAATCTATCAACTCCCCGCGCTGGAAATAGTAACGTTTAACAATCTCTGACGTCAGGAACCGTTTCACGTCTACTTTGAAACGATCGAAATCACGTGTGATGTCAGGTGTTAAACGTTCTTCGAGAGTAACAAGCAAGGTTGAATCCTCGTCAAGATACCCCTCCGACCGAGCTATCTCCTTAAGGCGGTTGAGCGCCTTTATACTCTGCCGATCGTAAGAAAAATTATGTGTGCGCGCATACTCTTTAAGTGCCTCAAAATCCTCATCGGAAGCAGCAAAAAGACCGGCCGGAGCTATCGTATCATGCTGTTGCACCCAATCGGTGACAAAGTCAAAGAATATATCGTCATGTACAAGGTAGGAAATCATACTTGATACCTCCTTCGCTTCTACTTCTATATCAGGACGGATACCTCCCCCATCGCGGACAGGACGACCTCCCACAGTATAAAACACCGACGTAAGACTGTCGGGAATAGCCGCTACGCTACCGTCAGCGTTACGGTGGGAATAGTCAAGTTGCTGAATACAACGGCCGCTCGGAATGTAGTAACGGCTCGTCGTTACTTTAAGTTTACCGTCATGGGGCAGATCGCGGGGCGACTGCACCAACCCTTTACCAAAGGAACGATTCCCTACCAACATGGCACGATCCATATCTTGTAAAGACCCGGCTACAATCTCCGCCGCCGAAGCAGAATGCTCATCAATAAGTATCACCAAAGGAATAACGGTATCAATAGGCTCGGCAACAGTCCGGTAGACCCTGTCCCACTGTCGCAATTTCCCCTTCGTAGAAATCACCTCTCTCCCTTTGGGGACAAACATCCCTACAATACGGACAGCGGACTCCAATAAACCACCGCCATTCCCACGTAGGTCAAAAATCAGCGAATGGATACCTCGCCTCCGCATATCTTCAAACGCATCCTGCACCTCCTGTACACTCTTGTCCGTAAAGTTGCTCAAGTAAATATACCCCGTGCCATTAAACACATCATAGTAGTGCACCGTATTCAATACAATTTGCCGGCGAACAAGTTCCACTTTTCGCTCCTTTTTCTCATTCGGACGCTGGATAGTTAGTGTCACCGTAGTGTTGGGTGTTCCTTTAAGAAGACGGCTCACATCTCCACTCCCTTTTTTCAAAACCTTCACCGTATCTATTGCAACAATCAGGTCTCCCGCTTTCAATCCCGCCAATGCAGCCGGCATTCCTTCATAAGGCTCGGCAATCATCACCCCTTCACCCGAACGGCGCTGACGGATAATAGAACCTATTCCTCCATATTCACCGGTAGTAATGATCTGCAAGTCTTCTACATCCTCCTCCGGAATATATTCCGTATAGGGGTCTAATCCCGCCAACATCGCCTGGATACCTCTGCGTACCGTGCCCTCTATCTCTACCGTATCCACGTAAAACATCTCCACTTCCTTCACCACCGCATTGAGTATCTCCAATTGCTTGGCTATCTCCGTACGCCTTTCTTGCCCCCAGCTCCCCGCAAGAAACAGGAAACAACCTAATATCGCCACCACTTTTTTCCCCATCTTCAATTCTTTTTTTCGGACAAAGATATTGCATAATTGAAAAACAATTCTACTTTTGTACCCCCGATCGGAGATATTCTTCCTTAGCTCAGTTGGTTAGAGCATCTGACTGTTAATCAGAGGGTCCTTGGTTCAAGTCCAAGAGGGAGAGCGATAACATAATTGGTTAATCAGCAGTGATTTACCCCCCCCCATGTGAAAAAAAAGGCTTAAGTCGTAAGAACAACAAAAACTTACTACTTTTGTCGCGTTGTTTGTTGTCTTCGGGACAACAAAATAATCAGGCTATTTTAAATTTTTCATAATAAAATTGTTATGCTTAAAAGTTTTTGTCGATTACTTGTAGGGTGCTTATTCGCATTACCCTTAGCGTCGTGTGTGGATGAAGCATACGACCTTAGTACCCTTGACACCGGTGACCTCACTATTGGTAACAACGTGTCCGGGACTTTGGGGACGAAATCTTTCTCAATGGAAGATTTCCTTGATGATTCGTCGGAAAGTCTCAAGACTGATGAAGAAGGTAACTATTATGCCTTTTTCGAGGAGAAAAAGATACTTAAAGCGGGTGTTCTTCCAAAAGTAGAAGATAAAGAATACGCTTCTATCGGGAAAGATGTGGAAAACTGGAACAACGATGCCATTGGAACAGATGGGCATTCTTATGAAGAGACAGACCAAGTCGCCGTCGAACTTATTCTCTCCGATAATATTCATCAACTGGACTCCATTCTCCTTCGTAAGGGCACCTTGCAAGTTGATTTTACAGTCAAGAATCTTACTAATGTCAACGATAAAGTATTCATAGACTTGTCTGTGGAACTCCCCAAAGGTTATTTTCTGAAAGACGGAACTCAGAAAAAAGATTCGACCTTCACTGTTGAACAGTTGGAAGGGACGAGTGGAATCCGTAAAGGATCCCTCCCCATGAAATTACACCGCATCATTCCGGGAGAAAACGACGTTTGTACCTTCTCTTACACTTTGCGCATTCTTAAAGATGGGATAGCTTCATGTCCTCCAAATTTAAATCCTCGTTTCGACGCCACTGCTTCTCTGAAAGATATAGAGTATGAAGTAATCTACGGGAAGTTCGCCACTGCTACAGACATTGAAGAAACCGTTATTGATTTGGAAGGCTTTGACAGCTTGTTTGAAGATGAAGAATCTACTTTAAGTTTTGCCAATCCACACATCGAACTTATTGATACGCAGAAAATCGGTATTCCTATCTTGTTTGACATGACTATCGTGTCAGACAAAGAATCTGCAACCATCACCGACCTTAGGATCGAACCTCCTGTTGCTTACACTCCCGATGCTAAAAAAGTAAATCGAATTTGGATCGGCGACACCAATCCGAACAAGGAAGACTTCGTCTTCGAGGAAAATAAGGAGATTGCAGCAATCTTGGGTACAGTACCCAAATCGCTGACCATTCACGGAAAAGCTTTTTCCGATTCCACGATTGCAGGTTTTTACGTCAATCCTCAGCCTGATCAGGAAGTCTTCTTTGCAGTCAAAGTGCCTCTTGAACCTGCCGAAAGTTTCAGAATCACCTCCTCAGAAACCCTTAGCGGTGTGTTTGACGAAGACCTTCTTGATTTACTCTTCAGCAATGGCGAGATAGAATTGTCGGGAGAAATTAACAATGAATTACCCCTTGATATGGCTCTGAAGCTGGACATTGTCGACGCAGACGGTGTTTCAATCGGTATCAAGTGGAAAGAAAAAACGATAGAAGCATTGGGTAAGTCGGAAGTCTCTTTCCTTATCTCCGAAGAAGACATGCCCCTTCTGAAAGAAAAAGAAGCCGACGGTATTCTGGTATTTTTCACTGCCACAGGAAGTAAAAATGCGAAAGTGAAAGGTGTCTGTCTCAACAAAGATCAGAAAATAGACCTTAAACTGAAGTTTAAGAAAAAGGGCGGAATTGTATTGGGAGAGCTTTAATCGGATAGACAAGAAAAATAATAAGAGATATGAAACATTTACACGCTTTCCTGCTCATTGTAGCTATCATCTGTGTGGGGTCATTCCAGACTCTTTCCGCGCAGATTCGGACGGCTTATTTCATGGATAAATCCATAGCTCGTACCACTCTCAATCCCGCCTTTCAAGCCGAAAGAAGTTTTGTAAGTATCCCTGGCATCGGTGCTTTTACTTTAAATGCCGCCACGGATGGCTTGGCCATTAATAACCTTCTTTACCCTGATTCCGAAGACAAAAGCCTCCGGACTTTCCTCAACAGCGGACAGGACCCCGACAAGTTTCTCTCTGCACTTCATCACAAGAATAAGCTGAGTTTAGACCTCCGGACGGACATTGTCCAGGTCGGTTGGCGGACGGGAACAGCCTTTTGGACGGTGGGGGCTGCTATACGCGGAGGCTTTCAAGCGACATTACCCAAAGACCTTTTCCGCTTTGTAACTAAAGCCGAAACCGGTAAATATGATATGTCCGCAACCGGATTTGACGTGAGTGCGTGGGTAGAACTATCCGCAGGTTATTCCCGCCCTATCAACGATAAGCTGACCGTCGGAGGTAAATTCAAGTTCCTCTCCGGATTGGGGGCTGCCAAAGTCACATTCGACCGTTTTGATGCGACACTGTCGGATGACATCTGGACTGCAAATGCCGAAGGAACACTTACCGCAGCGCTTCCCGGAGACTTCAAGTTTAAAGAAGATGAAGACGATGAGTTTATTACCGGTTTGGAGGGCGGTTCTTTCTCTCCTGCGGGTTTCGGAGCTGCCGTTGATCTGGGAGCAACCTATCAATTACTTGATAACCTGACCCTCTCAGCATCTATCCTTGATCTTGGTTTCATTTCTTGGGGAAAGTCTGCTTACGCCAAATCGTCCATTCCGAACGGTGGTATGGAATTGAACTTTGAAGAGTTGAATATCCTTGATGGCGGTGGTGCCGATAAATTCACCGAGCAGACTGATAAACTCATGGAGTTAGCCCACTTCTATCCTTCACAAGAGGAGAAAAGTCTCACAACCATGCTCGCCACTACGGTGTTGTTAGGCGGTGAGTATACCTTCTTCGAAAACAAACTGGGGGCAGGGCTCCTCTCTACTACCCGCTTCAATCCACTCGGCATCTACACGGAGCTGACTGCCTCTGCCAATTACCGTCCCGCCAATTGGTTTGCCGCTTCGTTGAGCTACTCTGCCGTACATAGCAATTTCAAGACCTTTGGTCTGGCCATTAACTTCTCCCCTAAAGGCCTTAATTTCTTTTTGGGGAGTGACTACATGTTAACGAAAGTTACACCGCAGTTTTTGCCCGTTAGTGCTACGGCAGCGAACATTCACCTCGGAATAGCCGCTCAGTGGTAAACCGCCGGTAATTTGTCAAGGGCATCTTTCACATTTTGAGCGATACGGGTATGTAAATCGCCGTCGTTTTCACGCACAAACGGCCGCCCTGTAATCTGCTCGAAGAGTTCAATATACCGCTCGCTGATACCTGCCACTATGGTGGGTGTCATCGGCGGTATTTTTTGTCCCGCCTCACCACGAAAGCCATTTTCTATCAGCCATTCACGCACAAATTCCTTAGAGAGTTGGCGCGGTGTTTTCCCTTGGGCAAAGCGTTCTTCGTAGCCGTCGATATAAAAGTACCGTGAAGAGTCGGGAGTATGTATCTCATCAATCAAATAGATGCGTCCCTCACGGTGCCCAAACTCGTACTTTGTGTCTACAAGGATCAATCCCCGACGTGCAGCTATCTCCGTACCACGTGCAAAAAGCAAGTGCGTATAACGCTCTATCTCTGCATAATCCGATTCCGAAACCAAGCCTTGTTCAAGGATTTCTTCGCGGGAAATGTCCTGGTCGTGCCGACCTATCTCCGCCTTAGTAGTCGGCGTGATGATGGGTGTGGGGAAACGCTCGTTTTCCCGTAATCCGTCAGGCAACACAATACCACAGATACAACGCACGCCCCTTTGGTAGGCACGCCACGCACTTCCGCAAAGGTATCCCCGTACCACCATCTCCACAGGGAAACCTGTACACTGCACCCCGATGGTAGCCATTGGATCAGGTACCGACAGTTTCCAGTTAGGGCAGATATCCGCCGTAGCGTCAAGAAAGTCCGCCGCAATACAATTCAATACCTGCCCCTTATGCGGAATCGCTTCGGGAAGTATCACATCGAAAGCGGAAATACGGTCTGTCGCCACCATCACCAGCACATCATCCCCAATCTTGTAAACGTCGCGTACTTTCCCTCGATAAATCTCCCGCTGTCCGGGGAAATGAAAATCTGTCCTTGTCAATGCCATTGTCCTATTTCTTTACAGAAGTGAATGAATGTTGTTTTACATACCCGAAACCTTTCTATAGCCGTAAATTCATCCCCGCCAACAATGTGTCAAGTTTGAAAGAGAATACCGCCTGCATCTCTCCAGCCATTGCGAAGCCACAGTATCCACATACCCCGGCCTTCCTCCCTTGGCACTCCGCCAACTTTTCTCCCTCCGGCATGATAAAGTTGGTTACCCAACACTGCCTTTTCCCGTTCTCTTGCGGAAAGCGCATCAAACTTAACCCCGACACCGAGTTCATAATAGGGTACCCTTGTCGTTTAAGCCGGATAATCAACTCTATCACCTCTGAACGTCTCTCCTGATCCAGGAAGAGGTCTTCCGTTCCCGCATAAGGTGTGTGGAAGTTGAGCGAGATAGAACGGATGTAGGGACTATCGCGGGCGAATTGTATCGTCTCTTCCACAGAGGTATAATTACGTGCATTGATCACCATATTAGCACTCAGGTGGGGATGCGCGGCCGTAGCAATGTTCCGGCACAACCGTTCAAAAGATCCGGCTCCCCGTATATCATCGTGGTACGCTCCCAAGCCGTCAAGGCTCACCCAAATAGAATCCGCTTCTGAACCGGCAAAAGGTTGCTGGGCATTCGTTGTAATCGTCGTGGAAAAAAAGCCTATTTGTTTAGCCAAGCGGATAAGGGAATTGAGGTCGTGATCACCATCTCGCCAGAGTGTCGGCTCACCTCCTTCGAAATCCACGAACCGTGAGCCTATCCGGTATGAATACTCCAGTTCTTCTCTAACCTGCTCATAACTCTTGACATGAGGATGTTCATGCCGATAAACCGAACAGTGCTTACATGAAAGATTACATTGATCCGAAATAAATAATACCGTCTGAAGCGGTGCCTGTCTCCCCATGAAACGTGCACGCACAAACCACAAGCCCAGATATGCCAACTTCCTTATCATCCTCTTTTTTTCAAGTCAGGTAGGAACCACGTCACCATACCTATCAACGGCATATAGGCCACTGCCTGGTAGACAGCTTCTATTCCCCGTACATCCGCAATCTTTCCCAATACAGCCGATGAAATCCCGGCCACCCCAAACGCCAATCCAAAAAAAAGTCCTGAGATAAGCCCCAGTTTGTAAGGCAACAGCTCCTGTGCATATACCAGAATAGCCGGAAAGGCCGACGCAAGCATCAAACCGATGCAGAAACTCAATACCACCGTCCAGCCAAATCCTACATACGGCATCAACAAGGAAAACGGTGCCGTACCCAATATGGAGAACCATATCACATACTTCCGGCCAAACCTATCTCCCAACGGGCCTCCCAACAATGTACCTATTGCGAGTGCCACCAGAAAAACACACAAGCATAACTGTGAGCTTTGCACCGACACCCCAAATTTTTCTATCAAGTAAAAGGTATAGTAACTTGACAAACTTGCCATGTAGATATACTTGGAAAAAATGAGCAGTAGCAAGATCCCTATTGACCACACGGTAGTGCCTAACGGCAACGGTCGTTCCACACAGTTTTCCGACTTCAACCTATCCTTTGATTCCTTTAGATATTCTTTGAACCACCGGCATGCCGGTGTCATCACAAGAATACCTCCCGCCGCAACCAACCCGAAAAGAGACAAATGACTACGGCCGTATGGCACTATTAACAATGCTATCAGTAACGGGCCTATTGATGTTCCGAAATTACCCCCTACTTGGAAGATAGATTGTGCCAATCCTCGTTTCCCTCCCGATGCCAATGAGGTGATGCGGGAAGCTTCCGGATGAAAAACCGATGACCCCATCCCTACCAAAAAAACCGACACCAACACCCCATCCAACGACGACACCCATCCAAGCAAAATAAGCCCTATCCACGTAAAACTCATCCCCAACTGCAATGAACGGGACAAAGGGAAACGGTCGAAGATCAACCCTACAACCGGCTGAAATACCGATGCTGCTATTTGGTATGCCAACGTGATCAGACCAATCTGGGCAAATGTCAAACCCAGTTCCTCCTTGACCAGCGGATAGGAAGCCATGATCACCGATTGCATCATATCGTTCAGGCAGTGCGCCACACTCAACGTGGCCAGCACCCCGAAAGCCGTCTGTCCTTTCTCGTATAATTGCTCCTTCATCCGAATCCCGCAAATGTATCTATTAATGTTTAGGTGATAATCGAATTATCTTTACCTTTGAGCCGTCTAATGGTATCTACATGTTCAAACTAAAAGAGAATTGTTATGGCTTACGTAATCAATGAAGAATGTATCGCTTGTGGCACTTGTATCAGCGAGTGTCCGATGGAAGCTATCTCTGAAGGAGACAAGTATTCCATCAATCCCTCTCTCTGCACCGAATGTGCTTCTTGCGCGGATGCCTGCCCTACTGAGGCTATCCATCCTGCCAAGTAGAGTATTTGGGGTTACTTTAACCTATTGGGGCTTATCCACCCTAATGACGCCGAGGTATCTGCCTCGGCGTTTTTTATTTCAACGATCAACTTCTCCTTTCTCAAGCCTCACCTTCACTTCGCATAACTTACGGCTCGCGTCTCGCGTATGACCGTAATCTTCACTTGTCCCGGATAGGTCATCTCGTCTTGAATCTTCTTAGCTATTTCCTGAGAAAGAATTTCCGTCGCCTCATCATCTATCTGGTCGGCTCCTACGATTACGCGCAGTTCACGTCCTGCTTGGATAGCGTATGTTTTTTCTACTCCGGGGTACGACAAGCCTAACTGCTCCAGATCAGTCAGTCGCTTAATATATGCTTCTGCCACTTCGCGACGGGCGCCCGGACGAGCGCCTGATATGGCGTCACACACCTGAACGATGGGGGCAATCAGCGTTTGCATCTCTATCTCATCATGATGGGAACCCACCGCATTACAAATTTCCGGTTTCTCCTTATATTTTTCGCAAAGCTTCATCCCTAATACAGCATGCGGCAATTCCGGCTCATCATCAGGCACTTTACCAATATCATGCAATAGTCCTGCACGTTTTGCTTTCTTCGGATCCAATCCAAGTTCCGACGCCATTGCCGCACACAAGTTCGCTGTCTCCCGCGCATGCTGCAACAAATTTTGTCCGTATGAAGAACGATATTTCATACGACCCACCATACGTACTAACTCGGGGTGTAGTCCATGTACCCCCATATCTATTGTCGTCCGTTTACCGGTTTCAACAATCTCATCTTCTACTTGTTGTTTAACACGATCCACAATCTCTTCAATTCGTGCCGGATGAATTCGCCCATCCTGCACCAATTGATGCAAAGCAAGGCGGGCTACTTCACGACGCACCGGATCAAAACCCGATAACACAATAGCTTCCGGCGTATCATCCACCACAATTTCCACTCCTGTTGCCGCCTCCAACGCACGGATATTGCGTCCCTCACGCCCAATGATACGCCCTTTGACCTCATCAGAGTCAATATGAAACACTGTCACCGCATTTTCTACCGCCGTTTCCGTCGCCACACGCTGAATAGTCTGGATGACGATTCTTCGGGCTTCCTTATTAGCCGTCATCTTCGCCTCTTCCATGATTTCATCAATGTGAGCACTGGCTTGTGTTCGGGCTTCATCCTTAAGAGATTCGACTAAGCGCACTTTTGCCTCATCCACAGACAAACCCGATACGGCCTCAAGACGTTCCACCTCTGTCTGGCGCAACTGTTCTACTTCCAGCTTTTTCTTTTCAAGCAACGCCTCTTTCGCCGCAAGATTTTCCTTGCAAGCATTCACTTCATTGCTTTTGCGTCGCAATTCTTCCTGTTGCTGTGCGAAGGTCTGTGCTTGTTGTTTCAGTTTTATTTCTGTCGACTGTATACTTGCTTCTGAAGACTGTATCCTCGCCGTACGCAGGGCTACTTGCTTTTCCAAGTCTGCTTTCAAGAGAAAAAATTTCTCCTTCACTTCCAGCAACTTACCTTTTTTAATCGCTTCTGCCTCTCTATTCGCCTCCTCAATAATATGGTTGTAGCTTGACCGGCCGAGTGAACGTGTTCCAAACCACCCTGCTGTTCCTCCTACTAAAAAGGCAACAATACCCACTATTGCTAATTCCATCTTCTTATCATTTTACTTATACTATGTAGGTAAACATATCCTCTACGCCGCATCTTACGTTACGTAATACGGCTAACTTCCAGATATGTACTAACCTCACTTGTTAAACGCTGCAATACTTCTACGAAAGGAGTTGTATCGTTTCGCTCGCGCAACCTAATCATCTCCGTAGCCAACTGCAATGCTGTCATCGCCAACAAATCCGTCGTCTCTTGCTTCGCTTCGCCTCCGTACCGCTGTTCAAAGCGGAGTAATACCGCACGCACTTCCTCTGCTGCACGGCGATAAAGGTACTCTTCATCGCGCCGCACGCGCAATCCGTAAGAACCTTTACCTATATCCACGTGTATTAAGAACATGTCACTTGCTCCCACACTCATTCAGCTAACGCAATACAATTATTCACCTCTCGTATCATTCTCACTATCCGCTCTTTCGCACGCCGTACATCGCCTTCATGCATTGCCACAACACGTGCCGCCAATATATTGTCTCTTTGGGCTTCCAACATTTTAATTCGCTCTTCCGCATGGTGCAAATCAACTTTGGTTGCGGCTAAAGCTCCTTCCAATTCGCCGATCTTACACTTCTGCTTCTCGCAATGTGCTATCAAATCACGAACACGAACTTCAAATTCCGCCAGCAACACTCTATGATCCTCTGCCATCATCCGGCTAATTTCCTCACAAAAGTACACCTTTACCTCCACTCTACCAAACTGTTGCCCAAAGGAACAGTCATTGACAAGACTTCTATTTCATATTCAAAGCAATTCCATAATAAAACAGAAGTATAAGGTAGCTATAACTATAATAATAACGTATTTTCGGGGCTGCATAAATCTCCGGGAGATGGAAGAGTTAAAACATGAATGTGGAGTAGCTATTGTTCGGTTACTCAAGCCTTTGGAGTTCTATTATCATAAATATGGGACGTGGACATACGGGCTGAATAAGCTCTACCTCCTGATGGAAAAGCAGCATAACCGGGGGCAGGAAGGTGCCGGTTTGGCCTGTATTAAACTACATCCGCGTGTAGGAGAGGAGTACATGTTCAGGGAACGGGCGACAGGGACAGGAGCTATTGCAGAACTATTCTCTTCTATTCACTGTCATTATAAAAACTTCTCCAAAGAAGAGTTGGCTGATCCTATTTTCGCAAAAGCAAAGGTCCCTTTTGCAGGTGAATTATATCTCGGCCATCTGCGGTACAGTACGACAGGGAAATGCGGCATCTCTTACGTGCATCCTTTCCTGAGGCGAAATAACTGGCGTGCCCGTAACCTTTTACTCTGCGGTAATTTCAATCTGACAAACGTAGATGAGGTGTTTCGCAAAATCACCTCCACCGGACAGCATCCTCGCGATTACTCCGACACCTACATCATGCTCGAACAAATGGGGCATCGCCTTGACCGTGAAGTGGAGCGCCTCTTTGCCGAGTGTAAGGAGGAAGGGAAAATGGGAGTGGATATGACCGAAATGATCGAACAGCGAATAGACCTCTCGAATGTGCTTCGGGAATGTGTGCCTGATTGGGACGGAGGTTTCGTGATAGGTGGGATGACCGGAAGCGGAGAGACTTTTGCCGTACGTGATCCTTGGGGTATCCGCCCTGCTTTTTACTACGTCAATGACGAAATTGTCGTCATCGCCTCCGAACGCCCTGTGATCCAGACGGTGATGGACATTCAGTCGGATAAAGTGACGGAATTACAACGCGGCGAAGCTCTTCTTATCAACAAAGGCGGTGAGGTACGTCTTTCGCAAATTGTGCCTCCGGCAAACAACCACGCCTGTTCATTTGAACGTATCTATTTTTCACGCGGTAGCGACGTGGATATCTATAAGGAGAGGAAGCGGCTCGGAGGCAACCTCGTCCATACTATCTTGCAAGCGGTAGACCATGACCTTCGCTATACCGTTTTCTCTTTTATCCCCAATACAGCAGAAGTCGCCTACTACGGTATGTTGGAGGAGCTGGACAATCACCTCAACAAACTTAAAAAGGACTGGATAGCCGACCGTACTCATTTACTTCAAGAGGAAGAGTTAGAACAGATACTCTCTCTCCGTATCCGTACCGAGAAAGTGGCTATCAAAGACATCAAACTCCGCACTTTCATCGCCGAAGGGCAAAGCCGTAATGACCTTGCGGCGCATGTCTACGACATCACCTACGGTAGCTTGCAGCCTCTTGTCGATAACCTTGTGATAATTGACGACAGTATCGTGCGCGGAACGACACTTCGACAGAGTATTATCCACATGCTGAACCGTCTCCATCCAAAGAAGATAGTGATTGTATCCTCCTCCCCTCAAGTACGTTATCCTGACTACTACGGTATTGATATGTCCCGCATGAATGAATTTATCACCTTCAAAGCTACCGTCACTTTACTGGAAGAACACGGGCAAACAGCTATTCTTCAAGAGGCTTATGAGCAGGCCAAACTGCAAGAAGAGCGAATAATGGACGGTAGTCAAACTGAACCTCTACGTAACTATGTCCAAGACATCTATGCCCCTTTTACCGACAAAGATATATCCGCTAAAATGGCAGATATGCTCACTTCCCCTGCCATCCAATCGAAGATTGAGATCGTTTACCAGACGATTGACGGCCTCCATGCCTCCTGCCCTAATCACCCCGGCGATTGGTACTTTTCCGGCAACTATCCCACGCAGGGAGGAATGAGAATGGTTAACCGTGCACTCATTACTTTCATGGAAGAAGAATACCTTTGCAAGGACGAACAGGGTAACATGGGTCAGTAAAATCAGATATATGAGAACGAAAAGGAACGTATGGATGCGAAAAGGAGGGGTGCTGTGGGTATTGCTACTCATCTGCAATGGAGTAACCGGACAGAAGTTCGCGTTGATAGATATGGAATACATCCTGAAAAATATTCCGGCGTATGAGATCACCAACGAACAGTTGGGGCAGCTCTCTGTAAAGTGGCAGGGTGAGGTGGAAACCTTGCAGCAAGAAGCCCAGAATATGTACAAAACGTATCAGGCTGACCTGGTTTTTCTTTCGGCTGAGATGAAGACCAAGCGGGAAGAGGATATCATCAAGAAAGAACAAGAAGCCCAAGAGTTGAAACGAAAGTATTTCGGGGCGGAAGGTGAGTTGTATAAGCGCAGAGAAAGTCTGATGAAACCTATTCAAGATGAAATATACAACGCTGTCAAAGAGATTTCCGACAAGAACGGTTACCAGTTGGTAATTGATCGGGCTTCTGCCATGAGTATCATTTTTGCCAGTCCTAAAATAGATATCAGCAAGGAAGTCCTTCTCAAACTCGGCTACGCTGACTGAAAAATGTCAGCCACGTCCTTTGAGAAGACTATCCATAGCTAAGGCTGTACGGAGACCCGTAGCAATAGCACGGACAACAAGGGAGGGACCATTGACGGCATCGCCGCAGGCAAATATTTTGGTAGTTCCTGAGGGGGTACGCCCATCCATATCAGTGGCTATATTTTTGCGGACATCCAGAGACAGGGAAAGTTCTTTGACCAAGCCTTCTTGTTCAGGGTAGACAAAACCCATAGCAAGAAAAACAAGATCCACCTCCAAAGTTTCTTTACGTCCTGTTGGGTGAGGAGAGGGACGTCCCCCATCAGGGGCATTTACCCACTCCACCTCTTCCACTTCCACAGCCTTGAGAACACCCGCTTCGCCAATAAAACGATTGGTAGTAAGGCTCCAACGGCGATCACAACCCTCTTCATGGCTGGTACTCGTCTTCAACACATTCGGAAATTGCGGCCAAGGAGTATTAGGATTGTGCCCGACTGGGGGTTTAGGAAGAATCTCTATCTGGGTCACGGAAATGGCACCCAAACGATTAGCTGTTCCCACACAATCGCTTCCCGTATCCCCGCCACCAATGACAAGGACTCTTTTACCTTTACAATCAATATTCGGAAGACCTTTGAGAGACAATCCCCCAAGGACTTTATTCTGTCGACTCAGCAATTCCATGGCAAAGTAGACGCCTTTGAGTTTACGTCCCTCTACATTCAAGTCACGAGGTGTCTCGCACCCAATGGCCACACAGAGGGCATCAAAGTCGGTAGTCAACGCTTTCGCGGAAATGTCCTTACCAACTTTCGTCCCAAATTTGAAAACGACCCCTTCGGCAGTCATCAGATCAATACGGCGATCAATGACTTTTTTGTTCAACTTGAAATTAGGAATACCGAAACGGAGAAGCCCACCGGCACGTTCTTCCTTTTCGAAAACGGTAACGGAATAACCCAAACGATTGAGGCGATTAGCAACGGTCAACCCCGCAGGTCCACTCCCAATCACAGCCACTTTTTTGTTGTTACGGACAGGTACGATAGGACGGACATAGCCCTCACGGAAAGCCATCTCGGCAATAGCCGCCTCATTTTCCCGTATGGTCACCGGCTCTTCCGTACTATGCTTGAGCACACAACTTTTCTCGCAAAGAGCGGGACAAATACGACCGGTAAACTCAGGAAAATCACAGGTTTTTTCCAGCAAAAGATAGGCTTCACGCCACTTACCTTTATAGACCATATCCTGCCATTCCGGCTGCTTGTTTCCAACGGGACAAGCCCAATGACAGAAAGGTACACCACAGTCCATACAACGAGAGGCCTGTGTCCTTCGGTCGTTAGTATTTAACGTTTGCTCTACTTCGCTAAAATCGCCCAGTCTTTCATTGACAGGACGGTAACCAGCTTCCTGCCGGCCTACGGAAAGAAATGCCTTTGGGTTCCCCATGGTTCGGACTTACTGATGTTTTCGACGGCGCGAAGGTAGTAAATAAAGCCAGATAGACTATTCGGGAGCAGGGGGATTCTGTAAGGCTTGCAGAAGTAGTTTATTCTCTTCGGGGGTCCCTACGGTAATCCGGAGACAACCCTCACACATAGTGATGTTTGAGCGGTTTCGGACAACAATCCCTTGTGTAACAAGTTGGTGATACCATGCTTGGGCATTACCGACATCCACAAGTAGATAATTAGCCTCTGAAGGGTATACACAGAATTTATACGGGGGCATCGACAAGGCTGTCCGGAGCATTTCCCGTTCTGCAAGGATACTGCGGAGGTTACGCTCCATTGTAGCAGTATCGGCAAGATGGGCAAGCGCATAGTCCAGCGTGAGTTGGCTGATATTATAAGGTATCTTAATACGGGAAAGCACCTTGACTATCTGCGAAGAAGCGAAGGCCATACCCAAGCGGATACCTGCCGCTCCCCATGCCTTGGAAAGGGTTTGCATCACAACCAGACGGGGAAAATCATCCAACAATCCGGTCATCGAAGGAGCAGAAGCGAAGTCAATGTAAGCCTCATCTACAACGACGATACCCGGAAAGTTTTCCAATACCGCACGAACAGCCGTCCTGTCTAAGAGGTTCCCTGTCGGATTATTGGGTGAACAGAGAAAAGCAATCTTAGTTCTGTTTGGAATAACGGCATGAAGTAAGGCATCGGGGTTGAGTTGAAAGCGATCGGCAAGAGATACCTTAATACACTCCACATCATTTACCTGTGCCGCCACTTCATACATACCATAGGAAGGGGTGAGGGTAATTATATTGTCTTTGCAGGGATCGCAGAAAGCACGGATGAGGAGATCTATGACTTCGTCACTTCCGTTCCCTAAGAAAATGCGATCAACCTCAATCCCTTTTTTCTCGGAGAGATAGGCTTTCAGTTGACGTTGAAAGGGATCGGGATACCGACTGTATGGGTAAGGATGAGGGTTCTCGTTGGCATCAAGATAGATGGAAGCCTCGCCATGAAACTCATGACGGGCAGAAGAATAAGGCTGAAGTTCGCAAATGTTTTTACGAAGTAACCCTTGTATATCGGATGTGTTCATCAGATCAGTTCAGTACTTAAGATTATCGGTACGGACAGTAACGGCCGCACGATGGCCTTCGAGCTGTTCACAGGTGGCGAGTGTACAAAGCGTGGGTGCAAGCCGGGCAAGGCCTTCGGGAGTGATCTCTTGAAAAGTAATCTTCTTCATAAAACTGTCCAGGTTCACACCGCTACAAGCATGGGCATGCCCCCCTGTCGGCAAGGTATGGTTGACACCGGAAGCATAATCACCGGCGCTTTCAGGAGTAAAAGCCCCGAGGAAAACACTTCCGGCATTCAAGATACGATCGGCAAGAGAATGGTAATTGGCTGTCTGGATGATGAGATGCTCGGGAGCATATAGATTTGTAAAATCGACGGCCTCATTCTCATTCTCAAAGAGTACAATGCGGCTATGGGAAAGAGCTTGGGCAGCAAATTCACGACGAGGCAGTCGAGGTAGTTGTTCATCTATGCAACGGAGGACGGCAGGAATAAGGGCTTCATCAGTAGTCACCAACAAGGATTGACTATCGGCTCCATGTTCGGCTTGCGAAAGAAGATCGGCAGCTACAAAAACGGGATTAGCAGAACCGTCGGCTAAAACTTCTACTTCCGAAGGACCTGCAGGCATGTCAATAGTCGTGCCGGAAATGCTGATGAGTTGCTTGGCGGCAGTCACATAACGGTTACCTGGTCCGAATATCTTATACACCTTCGGGATACTTTCTGTCCCATAAGCCATCGCGGCAATGGCTTGAATACCGCCGACTTTGCATATCGTCCGAATGCCTGCCAGCTCGGCGGCAAAGAGGATGGCAGGATGTACTTTACCGGCAGTATCGGGTGGTGTACAGAGAACTATCTCCTTACAACCTGCCAAAGAAGCCGGTATGGCAAGCATCAGGACTGTGGAGCAAAGTGGTGCCGTTCCTCCGGGAATGTATAATCCGACCTTTTCTATCGGGACTGCTTTTTGCCGGCAGGCCACACCGGGCATCGTTTCCACCGTGATGTCCTCAAACCGTTGGGCTGCATGGAAAGCGCGGATATTTTCCGCCGCTATCCGTAAGGCATCTTTCACTTCGCCGGGCAACAATTTGGACGCTTCCGCCAATTCTTCACGTCCAATACGCAATGTACCGATACGTACCTTGTCAAAATCCTCTCCGCAACGGCGAACAGCTTCATCACCGCCTCGACGAACCTTATCAATGACTATACGAACAGTCTCATGCAAAAGGGTAAAATCAACTGTCGGCCGCAGGGCGATATTCTCCCAGCTATCACGAGATGGGTATTTGATGATGTCCATAACCTTTCTGTCAATAAGAACGAGCGAAAAGAACACGACAAGGGGAAGGACGTCCCGTCAATACGCATTTACCGGCAATATAATCGGTGTCCACAGGAATACAGCGTATTGTTGCCTTAGTCTCAGCCTTGATACGGGCTTCTGTCTCTCGTGTCCCGTCCCAATGGGCATAGACAAAGAACCCTTCTTCGACAGCTTTTTTGAGTTCCTCATAAGAGTCAGTATAAACCAAGCGTGAATTACGTAGTGCAAGTGCTTTCTCGTAGATATTCTTCTGTATCTCCTCAAGAAGGATTCCTATACGCGTTTCAATCGCTGTAATGGGGTATACTTGTTTTTCCAAAGTATCACGACGGGTTATTTCCACAGTATCGTTCTCCAGATCGCGAGGACCGACAACTACTCGCAAAGGGATACCTTTGAGTTCATATTCGGAGAATTTCCAACCTGGTTTCTTATTGTCGGAATCATCGTACTTGAAAGAAATATTCAGGTAACGAAGCCTATCAAAAACAGGTGAGAGTTTTTGGGTGATGGCCGGAATCTCTTCTTTATTTCTATAGATAGGGATAAACACAACTTGTATGGGGGCAAGTTTAGGCGGAAGGACAAGACCGTTATTGTCGGAGTGCGCCATAACGAGTGCCCCCACAAGACGGGTTGAAACCCCCCATGAAGTAGCCCAAGCGTATTCCCTATTACCGCTCTTGTCAACAAATGAGACGTCAAAAGCTTTGCCGAAATTCTGTCCCAAAAAATGGGAAGTTCCCGCTTGAAGGGCTTTACCGTCTTGCATCATCGCCTCAATAGTATAGGTCTCCACCGCCCCTGCAAAACGTTCACTTTCAGTCTTCACTCCCTTAATAATGGGAAGACAAAGGAAATTTTGGGCAAAGTCCGCGTAAACTTCCTGCATTTTCACGGCTTCTTCTTGAGCCTCTTCACAAGTGGCATGGGCTGTATGCCCTTCTTGCCAGAGAAATTCGGCTGTACGCAAGAAGAGGCGGGTACGCATCTCCCAACGCATCACGTTGGCCCACTGGTTGATCAGTACGGGAAGGTCACGATACGATTGAATCCAGTCACGATATGTATTCCATATAATTGTCTCGGATGTTGGACGGATAATTAGTTCTTCCTCAAGGCGAGCTTCGGGATCTACAACCACCCCACCGCCGGACGGATCATTTTTCAACCGGTAATGCGTCACCACAGCGCACTCTTTGGCAAAACCTTCTACATGTTGAGCCTCTTTACTCAAAAAAGACTTGGGGATAAGAAGCGGGAAGTAGGCGTTTTCATGTCCTGTATCCTTGAACATCCTGTCCAACTTCCTTTGCATTTTCTCCCAGATGGCATAGCCGTATGGTTTGATGACCATACAGCCTCTGACGGCAGAGTTCTCTGCCAGACCTGCTTTAATAACAAGGTCTTGGTACCACTGCGAATAGTCTGCTTCACGCGAAGTCAATTCTTTCAATTCCTTGGCCATGCTCAATTCGTTAATGCTTTATCTTCTTATTTGAGAGACCTGCAAAGGTAGACAACTTAACCCCTACTTACCAAACAAAATTTTTTTCGTAAGTTTATGTTCATGGAAAAGAACACCATCCAGGATGTCTACAACGCCATAGAAGAGATGGCAGAAGGATTTTATTCAGAGAAAAGAAGCCGCTTCCTCTCCTTTGTACTGCCGGTACAATCTACAGAAGAAGTAAAGGAGGTGGTTGGTAGGTTTAGGAAACAATATCATGATGCGCGTCATGTTTGCTGGGCTTATTCGTTAGGGGCGGAGGGAGAGTATAGGGTATGGGACGATGGAGAACCTTCGTCTACGGCAGGGAAACCTATACTTGGGCAAATCCGCGCCGCAGGGGTGAGTGACGTGATTGTGATTGTGGTACGATACTTCGGGGGAGTAGAGCTGGGGACAGGTGGATTAACGGCTGCTTACCGCCGTGCTGCCGCTGATGTGTTAACGAAAGCGAAACCCATCCTGCGTACTGTTGATACGGAGCTTGCCTTGTCTTGTGCTTACGAAGACTTAGACCGTGTACTGAAAGTGATCCGCGAAAGCGGAGCAAAGGTACAAGAGTGCATAACCGATATTCGTTGCTGTATCCGGCTTACCGTCCGAATTAATCACAAGGATGCTTTACAGAAAAGATTGGAAACGTTGAGATCCGTCAACTTTACCCCTCAACCTTAACGGCCATTAAACTCGTCAAAGCGGATTTCTTACTTTTGTGCCCGCCAATTAATTCAAGAAACGTTCAACTTCAATTGAGAATAACCAGATGAAAGCATTCGTTTTCCCAGGGCAAGCTGCTCAATTCTCCGGTATGGGTAAATCTTTGTATGAAACCCACGAAGCTGCACGAGCTTTGTTCGATCAAGCAGATAGCCTGCTTGGTTTTAAAATCACAAAACTGATGTTCGAAGGATCAGTTGAAGATTTGAAGCAAACGAAAGTGACACAACCGGCAGTCTTTCTTCATTCGGTAGCGGCAGTAAAGAAATTAGACAATTTTCATCCTGATATGGTGGCAGGGCACTCTTTGGGAGAGTTCTCAGCACTTGTGGTAGCAGGGGCTTTGTCGTTTGAAGATGGGTTACAGCTTGTAGCAATACGTGCACAAGCCATGCAAAAGGCTTGCGAACAGAAGGCTTCCACGATGGCAGCCGTACTTGGTCTTCCCGATGAGGTGGTGGAGGATATTTGCAGTAAGGTGGAGGATGTTGTGGTTTGTGCCAATTATAATTGTCCCGGACAAGTCGTCATTTCGGGGACAATTGACGGGATAGAAGTAGCCTGCGCAAAACTTCTGGAAGCGGGTGCAAAACGGGCACTCAAGCTCGTAGTGGGAGGAGCATTCCATTCGCCTTTAATGGAATCTGCGCGTACCGAATTGGAGACGGCAATTGGTGTTACACCTTTCTCTCGTCCCACATGTCCTGTTTATCAGAATGTGAATGCCAAACCATCTATGGATCCGGAGGTGATAAAGACCAATCTAATTACACAATTAACTGCCCCCGTTCGTTGGACGCAAAGTGTGCAAAATATGATAGCCGACGGAGCAGATCACTTCATTGAGTCAGGGCCGGGTACAGTCCTTCAAGGATTGATCCGGAAAATCAATAAAGAGATAACGGTCGAGAATATTGGATAACTCCACCTTTTAAACTACTTAAAGGTTTCTCCTGCGTGAGAAGTAAATATTTTTGCGAAATGTGTATCCTTGCAAGAGGTTTCGGAGACTTACCCTTTTCGGAGAATAATATATAAATCAGTAGGTTGGATATGAAGAAATTTGTGTGTGTAGAAGATATCGGGAATTTACAAGTGGCTATTAATGAGGCTCTGGAAATTAAACGTGACAGGTTTCGTTTTCAAGATGTCGGAAAAAATAAAACGCTGTTGATGATTTTTTTCAACTCAAGCCTCCGGACAAGATTAAGTACACAGAAAGCGGCGACCAATTTGGGGATGAATACTATTGTATTGGATGTGAACCATGGTGCTTGGAAACTGGAAACGGAAAGAGGGGTTGTGATGGATGGAGACAAGCCGGAGCATCTTTTGGAAGCCATTCCTGTGATGGGTTGTTATTGTGACCTCATCGGGATTCGTTCTTTTGCACGGTTTGAAAGCAAGGAAGATGATTATTCGGAAAAGATACTCAACCAATTCATCCTCCACTCAGGCCGACCGGTATTCAGCATGGAGGCAGCCACACGTCACCCTCTGCAAAGTTTTGCCGACTTGATCACCATTGAAGAGTATAAAAAAACGACTCACCCTAAAGTAGTGCTTTCATGGGCGCCTCATCCCCGTGCGTTGCCGCAGGCCGTTCCTAACAGTTTTGCCGAATGGATCAACGCTGCAGGTTATGAGCTTGTCATCACGCATCCGGAGGGTTATGAGCTTGACCCTTCTTTTGTTGGGAATGCTCGCATAGAATACGACCGTGAGAAAGCCTTTAAGGGTGCTGATTTCGTCTATGCAAAAAACTGGGCGGCATACACAGATCCTAACTATGGACAAATATTGAGTAAAGATCGTGCATGGACAGTAGATACAGTGACAATGGCACTCACTAATAACGCCTATTTTATGCACTGTCTTCCTGTAAGGCGCAACATGATTGTGACAGACGATGTAATAGAAAGCCCTCAAAGTATTGTTATTCAGGAAGCGGCCAATCGGGAAATCTCCGCCCAAACTGTCCTAAAGCGTTTGCTGACAGACTGAGAAATCCGTTACTTTGCTACCCAAACAAAAAGATCGGCATTATGGCGCAACAGGAAGATGTTTTCAAAAAATTAATCGCCCATTGTAAAGAGTATGGATTTGTTTTCCCCTCTTCTGAACTCTATGATGGTTTAGGTGCCGTCTATGACTATGGACAGCAAGGCGTTGAACTCAAAAACAATATCAAGCGGTATTGGTGGGAAAGCATGACCTTACTTCACAAAAATGTCGTGGGGATAGATTCCGCTATCTTCATGCACCCCACTATATGGAAAGCCTCCGGACACGTGGATGCCTTCAACGATCCCCTCATTGACAATAAAGATTCAAAAAAACGTTACCGCGCCGATGTCCTGATTGAGGAGTATTTGGCTAAAATTGAAGATAAAATCGCTAAAGAAACGGAAAAGGCAGCCCAGCGATTTGGGGATACTTTTGACAAGGCACAATTTTTATCCACCAATCCCCGCGTGAAAGAACACCAGGCTAAATGGAATGTTGTGCACGAACGTTTTACCCGTGCAATGAACGCAACCGATTTAGGAGAGCTTCGACAAATCATCCTTGATTGTGAAATCGCCTGTCCCGTATCAGGTAGCCGTAACTGGACGGATGTACGGCAATTCAACTTGATGTTCTCCACAGAAATGGGTTCAACGGTTGAGGGATCGCTTAAAGTTTACCTCCGTCCGGAAACCGCTCAAGGAATTTTCGTCAACTTCTTGAATGTACAGAAAACCGGGCGGATGAAGATTCCCTTTGGTATTGCACAAATAGGCAAGGCCTTCCGTAATGAGATCGTCGCACGTCAGTTTATCTTCCGCATGAGGGAATTTGAACAGATGGAGATGCAGTTTTTCGTCCGGCCGGGTGAAGAAATGTCTTGGTTCAACCATTGGAAAGAAGTCCGGTTACGCTGGCACAAGGCTATGGGATTGGGCGACGCCAAATACCGCTTTCATGATCATGATAAATTGGCACACTACGCCAATGCCGCTACCGATATAGAGTTCGCAATGCCTTTCGGTTTCAAAGAAGTGGAAGGTATCCATAGCCGAACAGATTTCGATTTGAGTCAGCATGAGAAGTTTTCGGGGAAAAAGGTGCAGTACTTTGATCCCGAATGGAATAAGAGCTACACTCCTTACGTGATTGAGACCTCTATTGGGGTTGATCGTTGCTTCCTTAGCTTGCTCGCCGGATCCTATCACGAAGAAACTGTTTCGGGGGAAGGTGATACTAGAGTTGTACTGAAATTGCCGCCTGCACTCGCTCCCGTTAAACTTGCTATACTACCTCTTGTTAAAAAGGATGGGCTTGCGGAAAAGGCACAGGAAGTCGTTGACTTGTTTCAATTTGATTTTCGCTGTCAATATGACGAGAAAGATACTATCGGGAAACGTTACCGTCGACAAGACGCCATAGGAACTCCATTTTGTATTACTATTGACCATGAAACCCTCCTTAATAATAGCGTAACCGTCCGTTCACGAGACGATATGTCGCAAGAGCGTATCTCCATTCCCGCCCTCTATGATTACCTCTCTCCAAAACTCAGCATGAAGTCCCTGCTTATGTGTGTTTAAAATGAACTCACTCACTTGCCAAAAGCTCACAACATGAAGACAATGAGGTACATATACGTATGTTTAGTGCTTGCTTGCACCGCTTGCATGACAGAAACGCCGGAGGAGATTGATGAGGTATGGAAGGAGCAAAACAAGTTGGCTTTTCAGGAAATCTCGGCGGATGAATCGTACGGGGAAATCCCTTCGGAAGGGAACAACGGTTCTATCTACGTCAAAGTATTAGAAGAAGGAACAGGGACAGAAACCATTTACTACAACAGCAAGGTCAAAGTATATTACTCCGGCCGATTG
>JAITRC010000020.1 GCA_031288615.1 Tannerellaceae bacterium | reverse complement strand
ACACGAGGGGATTTCCAACAGCGCATTCAAGATAACGAGCGTATTGAACATTTTCTGTCTTCACAAAGTTTGCTTACTTTTTTTTCGACCATCACATTCTCTGTCTTTTTCGGTGTGCTCTGGTATTATTCCGTCAAGATACTTGTGGTCTATCTGGCATTATCTGTTTGCTCTGTGCTGTGGTCGGTGTTTTGGTTGAGGAGAATGCGTATTTTAGATTATTTCCGTTTTCAGGAACGTAGTGCCAACCAAGAATCAATTTACGAAATATTGGATGGTATCACTGAAATGAAACTCAATCAGTTTGCCGACTATAAACGAAAAAAATGGGAAGAAATACAGGAAAAACTCTTTAAGTTGAATATCCGGATTCTGCACCTTAACCAATTGCAGATGTCAGGTTTTGAATTCATTAATCAATTAAAGAATATCGTTGTCACGTTTATTGCCGCCACATCAGTCATTCAAGGAGATATTTCTTTGGGGATGATGATGGGTATTTCTTACATTATAGGACAGATGAACTCTCCGATTACTCAACTCGTTAATTTTTTTCGAGGTTTGCAGGAAGCAAAATTGAGTTTGGAACGTTTGAATGAAGTGCAAAACCATGAAGAAGAGGAAAAACTCGAACAAATTAAAAAGATTGGAAAAGGGGGCATACGAATTGACAATCTCTCTTTTCAATACGAAGGCCCTCACTCTCCCTTTGTGTTAAGAAATATCAATCTATCTATACCTGAAGGCAAGGTCACTGCCATTGTGGGGGCAAGTGGTTCCGGAAAAACCACGTTAATGAAACTTTTGTTGAAGTTCTACCCTCCTGTGCAAGGTGAAATCTTGTATGACAATATAAACGTTAATGATCTATCTGCCGAAAGTTTGCGAAAGAATGTAGGAATAGTCATGCAGGACGGCTTCATTTTTTCCGATACCATAGCACGTAATATCGCTACCGGTGCCGAAAATATTGATCCCGAAAAACTGAACGATGCGCTTCGGATGTCACACCTGGAAGAGTTTATAGATAGCCTACCCTTAAAACTAAACAGCAAAATAGGTGCCACCGGCAATGGTATCTCCGGTGGGCAGCGCCAGCGTATTCTCATTGCACGGGCTGTATATAAGGATCCGGATTATATCTTTCTTGATGAAGCGACCTCCTCCCTTGATGCTGAAAATGAAAAGAAGATTCATGACAGTTTGCAAAGTTTCTTCAAAGGAAAGACGGTGCTCATTATTGCCCATCGGTTATCTACAGTTAAAAATGCTGATCAAATCATTGTGCTGAAAAATGGAGAGATTATGGAACAAGGTAGCCATACTCAATTGGTCATGAGAAAAGGGGAATATTTTAATTTAGTGAAAAATCAGTTAGAACTTGGAAGCTGAAACAGGATAACAAGAGTGTGACGAAAAAATCCGTATCTTTACAGGTGGTTACTATGCAATTGTTAATCTAAAGTAATACTATTATGGAAAAGAATGTTTTTGCATTAGGACATGCGGAGCTGAAAGAAATAGCGGTATCGCTTCACAAAAAAGTAGAGAAGGGATTGAAAGAGGAAAATACGGAGGTGCAGTGTATACCGACGTATATCAATCCGAAGACGTCAGGGATAAAAGGGAAATCGTTGGTGTTGGATTTGGGAGGAACCAATTATCGTGTGGCGACGGTAGATTTCAATGATGGCAGTCCGAAGATCCATCCACAAAACGGATGGAAGACAGATCTTTCGGTGATGAAGACAAAAGGTTTTACACAAGAACAATTGTTTAAAGCACAAGGTGATCCTATCAATGAGACGAAAAGAGATGAGGAGATGCCGATCGGTTATTGCTTCTCTTATCCGGCAGAATCTTTGCTGAATGGGGATGCGAAACTGCTTCGGTGGACAAAGGGGGTGGATATAAAGGAAATGATAGGGAAGCCTGTAGGGAATCCGTTTATGGATTACCTGAATGCAGGTAATGAGAAGAAATTTACGGGGATAAAGGTTATTAATGATACAATAGCAAGCCTTTTTGCAGGATTGACTGACACTTCGTATGATGCCTATATCGGTCTTATTGTAGGAACAGGGACGAATATGGCTACTTTTATCCATTCGGATAAGATTACAAAGCTGAATTCGGACTATGGGCACAAAGGGCTTGTTCCGATTAACCTTGAGTCGGGCAATTTTGTGCCGCCTTATCTGACGTCGATTGATGATACGGTAGATTCGCTGTCGGCTAATAAAGGAGCGCAGCGTTTTGAGAAGGCGGTGTCGGGAATGTATCTGGGAGAGATACTTAAAGCGGCGTTTCCGCTGAATGAGTTTGAGGATCATATGGATGCACGTAAATTGACGACGATTATCGGGTATCCGGACATGTATAAAGAAGAGTATGTGGCGGTGGCCAGGTGGATCTATGAGCGTTCGGCGAAGTTGGTGGCAGCATCGTTGGCGGGATTGGTGTCAGTATTGGTGTCGCACGATGCATCAATAAAGAATGTGCGGTTAGTGGCGGAGGGGAGCTTGTTTTGGAGTGAGAATAGGAAGGGAGATGATTATCAGAAGATTGTGGAGGATACGTTGCGGGTGTTAATGGCGGAGATGGGGATGAAAGTGAAGGTACGAATTGATCAAATGTCTAATGCCAACTTGATAGGGACAGCTATCGCTGCCCTGTCGTAAGGGTAACGTCTCTCGACGCTGGGTATACTTTTTCTAAAAGGGGCGGTCTCTCGTAGAATTGAGACCGCCCCTACTATTTTTAACCGGCGATGCTGAAAGAAATGAGGATGGAGACGAGTAACGACAGGATAGCGTACAACTCGGGGAAGACAGCCATCACCATAGTAGCAGCAAACACGTTGTGCCCAGCACCGATAGCGGCTACCCCGTTGGCACAAACTTGTGCTTGACGGATGGCAGAAAAGAAGCAGGCAAAACCTACCAACAGTCCGGCACCGAAAATAGCACAAGCCGCAGCCCACGTTATTCCCGGTACAAGGAAGTCTCGCATCATGAAGTAGGCCACAAAACCGTACAGGCCTTGTGAACTGGGCAAGGCACTCAATCCGATGTACGACCCCAGTGCATCGGAGTTCTTTTTCATCGCACCAATCACGGCGTTTCCGCAGATGGTTACACCGTACGCACTGCCGATGAAAGACAGCGCCGTCATAAACGCAATACCCACGTAAGCTAACAGAAGTTCCATACTGATTTTTATTTAGTTGATTTGGAAACTACACATTCGATACAAGATGAGGGGTTCGACAGAAAGGTTTGTACTCCTTACCTCCTCCTTCATATTCGGAATTTTTAAAATATTCTACAAAAACGAGACGAATGGGGTGTACCAAAGAACTTATCATACACAGGGCAAAGTTCAGGCTGTGTCCGATAAGGAGAATGAAGAGCATCACGGGGATACGCGCAGCAATGGGCAAAGTCTCCGTCATATTCACGCCAAGCTGATTGAAGACACCGCCAAGTATGCCGCCGGTGAGTCCAATGGCAAAGAGACGGATGTAGGACAAGGTGTCCCCCAATAATCCGGAGGCTATATTGTAGAGTGCCCAGATGCCGGACCCGAAATTGAGGAAAATGTTTTTACCGGGGGTGTTGTAAAAAAAGATGAGGGGGAGGCAGAGAGCGGTGACTGCGTAGCAACCGTATTCGAGGGCAACAGGCAGCCGTATGTCCAGTACCGGTAAACCGAACAGGATGAGGGCGGATGTAATGGCAAATACCCATGCCCATGGCGCCAAGCTGTGCCGGATGCCTTTTTGCCTTTTTGTTTTGTAGGCGGCCACACCTTTGCCGAAGACGATATGAACAAGACCGAGCACGACGGCGAGTGTCATCAGGTTGTCGGAAGTCAGGAAATAATCTTTCACTGCGGTGAACGCAGGGATATTGACGAGGGCAATGCCGAAAACGGTTCCCGTCAGTAATCCAATCACAACAGCCGTCCCTCCCAGCCATTGCAAGAGGGATAAAATGGGTTTCATATCCGGCGCCATCTTCTTTTTCAATAACATACCGGCTAACACGAGCAACAGACCATATCCTCCATCACCGAAGCAGAGGCCAAAGAAAAGCATGAAGAAAGGGGCGAGGAGCAGTGTGGGGTCAAGTTCGGTATAGTTGGGCAGGGAGAACATTTTGGTGACCGGCTCGAAGAGACGGGCGTAGGCATTGTTTTTCAGTTGGATGGGGACATTATCGCCTTCCTCTATTTCCAATTCCCGACAATAACAATCCTCTTTTTCCAGTGCATTGGATAGCACCAGAGCTTCAGACGTCGGCACCCATCCTTCGAGGTACATCAGACGCCCCTCCGCCTGACGGCTTGTCTGAGCTACAACACGGGAGAAGTTGTGCTCGTCTTGGCGTGTGCGCCTTAATTCTTCTATGGCAGGACAACCAGCAAGGGCGGTGAGTTCTGTTTCCGCCTCTTGCAGTGCTTGCTGCACTTCGGTCAACTTTCTCCGAAGCTCGTACAAATCGGAGGGAGGTAATTTGGAGGCGTCGGCGTCTATTTCCACCGCTTCCGCCGTGGGGGTGATGGTGATGAACCGGCAGGAAGATTGAAACTGACTGACAACGAGGGCATTGTATTTATCTTCCCATTCGGGGTTGTATCGTGCAGTGGGGCAGGTGTAGAAGTCAATCAGATAACCGGCCTCCCTTAGCTTGTCAATCGTTTCATGATGGAACTCGCCCCATGGCGTCAGGCAGAGGATGTCTTTTTCCAATGCCTGGCAGACGGTGGTGAGGCGGTCAATCTCTGCTTGGAGTTTCTCCAACTTATCGACCTGCATCATCGCCTCTGTTTGGCTCAGATCAACATCTTTAACATGTACTACACCAAGATCACGCAGTTTAAGCAAAAACGCCTCGTATTCTTTATGGTATACCATGAAGGCGTACTTTTTCATCGGTAGTATCATGCGGCTTCCTCCTCGTTTGTTTTACGTTTTTCGAGGTTAGCCCTCATTATCTTTTGCGAAGATTTGGAGAGACTCTCCTCATCTTCCATATAACGTTTTACTTTCCGGATGGCATCTTTGTAACCGGGTATCTGTACCTTCTCGAAAAGATTCACCTTCTGTGTGGTTTTCTTTCGGGCATGTTCCAGAAGCTCTAATTTCATGCCGGAGAACTCAGCTTCAATACCTATTCGCGCCAATTGTTTGAGCAACGCTATACCTTCTGCGTACCACGACGGAGAATTGAACAGACTATAATGCCCCATTTCAAATTCTATTCCGTCCAAAAGAGGAACCACCACACCGGCAATTTTCTTTGAAGAAAGTTGAACGTCTTTTACCTGAATGAGTTCGGGGCGGAACTCGTTCCAGAGGGCTACCATACTCTCATAACCTCGAATCTCGTTTTCGAGTTGCTGTTCCAAACGGGAAACTTCATCTTTGGTACGTTTGACCTCTAAACGCAAGGCACTCTCCTTACTTTTGATGGTAGGCAAGGAACGTTCCCGCACTTTCAGTTGCTTCTCCAACTGTTGCAGTGAAGTTTTGTTGTATTGAAACTTTATGGCCATCCTTCTTGGAGATTACTTATTCTTCCAATGTTTATCCACCAACGTTTGCTTGATGTTGACTTCGGCAGTGGTGAAGTGGGTGGCGAAGAGATCCCAAGCGACGTCAAGCATTTCGGTGGTGTTAAGGTTCACGTCAATAGCAAGCAACTTGTCGGAGTAGGCTTTGGCAAAGGCGAGGGTACGGTTGTCGTAATCGGTGAGGTCGAAGCCGTTCTCCATTTTCGTCTTAGCGTTGGCGGCATCGGCATAGAGGCGGATGGCGGCATTCATCACTTGGGGATGGTCTTCGCGGGTTTTTTTGCCGGTGACGAGTTGCTTGAGGCGTGAGAGGCTGCGGAAGGGGTCGACGATAACTTTACCGATGTCACTGTCGCGGCGCAGGTAGAGCTGTCCTTCGGTGATATATCCCGTGTTGTCGGGGACGGCATGTGTGATGTCACCGCCAGAGAGGGTGGTGACGGCGATGATGGTGATGGAACCTCCGTCGGGGAACTGTACAGCTTTTTCGTAAATCTTGGCGAGGTCGGAATAGAGAGAGCCGGGCATGGAGTCTTTGGAGGGTATCTGGTCCATACGGTTGGAGACAATGGCCAGTGCATCGGCGTAGTTGGTCATGTCGGTGAGGAGGACTAAGACTTTTTCATGCTTTTCGACGGCAAAGTACTCGGCGGCGGTGAGCGCCATGTCAGGGATGAGGATGCGTTCGACAGAAGGGTCTTCGGTGGTGTTGATGAAGCTGATGATGCGGTCAAGAGCACCGGCATTACTGAAGGTGTTCTTGAAGAAGAGGTAATCGTCGTTGGTCATACCCATCCCTCCGAGAATAATCTTGTCCGATTCAGCACGGAGGGCAACCATTGCCATGACCTGATTGAAGGGCTGATCGGGGTCGGCGAAGAAAGGAATCTTCTGTCCGGTCACCAGTGTATTATTCAAGTCAATGCCGGCGATACCGGTGGCGATGAGTTCGGAAGGCTGTTTACGCCGCACGGGATTGACCGACGCCCCTCCGATCTCTACTTCTTTCCCTTCGGGGACGGGTCCTCCGTCTATCGGCTCCCCGTATGCGTTGAAGAAACGTCCGGCCAGTTGGTCGCCCACCTTCAGGGCGGGGGCTTTCCCCATAAAAACTACCTCCGCGTCGGTAGGGATACCTTCTGTGCCGGAGAAGACCTGAAGGGTGACTTCATCGCCAATGATTTTGACCACCTGCGCTAATTTCCCATTGACCGAAGCCAATTCATCGTAGCCTACCCCCGTTGCTTTGAGGGAACAGGTGGCTTTGGTTATCTGTGTGATCTTTGTAAAGATCTTTTGGAACGCTTTTGCTGCCATATCTGTTGGTATTTACGTCGTAATTATTTCTTTACGTGCGTCTGGAGGAGGGAGGAGAATTCGCTATTAAACTGCTCGAATTCAGCACTTTTGAATTCTGAGTAATTCATTTGTTTGGAGACATTGATGAGCTTTTTGAAGAAGTCGGATACCTCGTTAAAGTTGTCGAAGTCAAAGGTCGTATGGCAAATGTCGACAACCTTGTCAAGCATATACTCCTGACGCTCAAGGGGTGTAACGGCATCAATATCGTCGAAAGCATCCTGCTGAAGGATCACAAAGTCAATGAGTTCAGACTTCCAATAAATTTCGTGGTACTCGACGGGCACACCGTCATCACCAAGTATGTTGATTTGTTCGGAGATTTCCTTTCCGCGCAACATGCGGGTTTTTATCTCATTCACCTTATCTATCCATGTCGGGGAAATATGTTCGGCGATGTAAGCTTGAAACTCAGGATATTCCAAATACTTGGAGTAACTATCAATGGGATTGATGGCGGGGTAACGCTTACGGTCGGCGCGGTCTTGTTCAAGGGCGTAAAAGCAACGGGCTACCTTTTTGGTATTTTCCGTCACAGGCTCCTTTAAGTTACCGCCGGCAGGGGAGACGGTACCAATGAAAGTGACAGACCCTGTCTTGCCATTATTGAGTTCAACATATCCTGCACGGGCATAAAAGTTAGCCACCACGGCGGATAAATCCATCGGGAAAGCATCCGGGCCGGGGAGTTCTTCCAAGCGGTTGGACATTTCGCGAAGCGCCTGCGCCCAACGGGAAGTGGAGTCTGCCATGAGGAGCACTTTCAGCCCCATGTTGCGGTAATATTCGGCAATGGTCATGGCCGTGTACACGGAAGCCTCGCGCGCAGCGACGGGCATATTGGAAGTGTTGGCGATGATGATGGTGCGCTCCATGAGCTTACGGCCGGTATGGGGGTCATCGAGGTGAGGAAATTCGGCAAATATCTCGACGACTTCATTTGCACGTTCCCCGCAGGCGGCGATGATGACGATGTCCGCTTCAGCCTGCTTGGAGATAGCATGCTGCATCACTGTTTTACCGGTACCGAAAGGGCCAGGTATGAAGCCCGTTCCGCCTTCGACAATGGGATTGAGGGTATCCATTGTGCGGACGCCCGTTTCGAGGAGTTTGAAGGGACGGGGTTTGACCTTGTAACGAGTGATGGCTTTCTTGACCGGCCATTTCTGCACCATACTCACGTTCACATCATGACCGGTTTCGTCGGTAAGCACGGCGATGGTATCAATCACATGATACTGTCCTTCGCCAACCACAGACTTGACGGTAAACGTGCCTTCAAATACAAAAGGTACCATTATCTTGTGCGGCTGGTGATTTTCATCTACTTCGCCGAGCCAGTCCCCTGCCGTGACACGATCTCCAGCCTTGGCGACAGGTTTAAAGTTCCAGAGCACTTCATCTTGCAAGGGATAAGTATATTCACCCCTCTTGAGGAAGACGCCTTCCATTTTGTCAAGGTCGTTTTGCAATCCGTCATAGTTTCGAGAAAGCATACCGGGTCCGAGCGTCACCTCCAGCATGTGTCCTTCGAACACCGCTTCGTCTCCCACACGCATCCCTCGTGTACTTTCAAAGACTTGCACGTATGCATTCTTTCCTATCACCTTGATCACCTCCGACATCAACCGGGTTCCCCCCACGGAGATATAACATATTTCATTCTGTGAGACAGCACCGTCCACCTCTACTGTCACAAGATTGGATACGATTCCTTTTACAACTCCTTTTGTCGCCATTATCGCATGTTTTATTTTCCTCTATGATTGCCTCCTTTTTTTAGGATTCCGATGAGATTTCGGAAAGTCTGTTCACCGGTGATTTTATCCAGATTGACCCAGCGTTCAAGGATATCCAGCTTGCACAAATAGGCAAAGACACTCTCTACATCGAAAGTCAGAAAAAAAGTATGCTCTTCCAGCCACTCCCATTTGAGCTGGTCTATCTTTTTTTCCCGAACATAAAGGTCGGTCTCTTCAGCGATACGTTGCACGGCAGGGAGGTAATCTACCAAATCTTCAAGCCTAAAGTCACGTGCATGAGAAGCACGTAAAAGCTGTGCCACTTCGTTGTCGCCTACAATAACTTCTGCGCATTCCATATTGTATTTGCGGGCGGTAAAAGCGGAAAGCAGGTTCCGTATATTGAGGTTTAATTCAAACCATTGGGACACAAAGGCATTTCCACAGGTCATGGCGCAAGCATAATAATGGGATGCGAGCCAATCTTCGCTGAGGGCGGAGGAAGGTATCACCTTATCTCCGGAAGACTCTTCCATATATTGCCGAGTAAAATTCACCATGTAAAGAGGGAAATGCTTGTGCCGGAGAAGAAAGCCCGAGACGTCTTCACGTTCTCCGTGCAGGGATCCAGTCAACTCCTCAAAAACTTCCGGCGTCAGGTCGCCTCGTTCGTCCCATGTTTTTTCAGGATAGAACTGCCTCAGTAAATTATGGTTATCAAACTTGCGGTAGAACAAGTCCGTCAAGGCTTTGTCGGAGGGGGAAAGCTGCTCTTTTGTTTCCTCTCTGAATGAGGAAACGGTGAGGGAGAGCTTGCCATCGTCTATGCCAATATCGGGCAACCCCGCTATGAGGTAGTAATAACGCCCCATATTAGAAGAGGAGTTCGACTAACTGCGGGCGGAGGTACTCTTTGAAAAAAGCTGCAAACTCTTCCTCCCCAAAGGTGACCTTATAAGAGCCGTCAGCCGGAATAAGAGAGAAGGAAGTGTCTTTACCATTCACTTTTTCAATTTTCACCCCTTTGTCAAGGATTTCTTTTGTGTTTCCGGCGAAGTAGCTTTTAAGCGCTTCCGCATCAGCCGTTTGAATAGTCAGCGCGCCCGTCTTCACCCACTCGGTGGCCATTGCAAGGATCACCTTCTGCATGAAAACTTTGTCAGCCGTTACGGCTTTTACGTTCGTCGATATTACTTTATTATTTACAAGATCAGTCACGGCACTTTTGAGTGCTTCCAGTGCCTGTACAGCAAAAAGTTTCAATTCGGCTTCGGTATTTTTCTTCAATTCGGCAGCCTGTTTCTTCGCCGTGGTCACAATAGTTTCGGCGTCCGATTGCGCCTGGTCAAGCAAGGCATCTCTACGAGCTTGTGCCTCGGCGATGATTTTGACAGCCTCTTCGTTCCCTTTCTCTACACCTTCACGATAAATCTTGTCGGTGATGTCCTGTATCTTCTTGTCCATATTTACGAGAGTTTGATTTCCTTAGAAGTTTTCCCGAATCTTCGCTGCAAGAGCCGCTAATTCTTCAGAAGAGGGACTACCTTTGTGTTTGCCGAAGTGGATATCTTCTTCTTTGTTGAGAGGGACGAGGTGAATATGCGCGTGCGGAACTTCAAGCCCAATGACCGACAATCCGACTTTACGGCAGGGAATAGTATGAGACAAGGCTATTGAAACTTTTTTGGCGAAAGCCATCATACGCCCCATTTTCTCATCACTTATATCGAAAAAGTAGTCAACCTCTTCACGAGGCACTATCAACGTATGCCCTACGGCGAGAGGATTTATGTCAAGGAAGGCAAAAAACTCCCCATCTTCGGCCACCTTGTGACAAGGTATTTCCCCCGTCATTATCCGACTAAAAATTGTCGCCATCGCTCACCCGAACCTTAACTTTCGACCACGCGGCGAAGATAGTCAGATATTGTGTATTTTCGTGCCCGTTTGGAGACAATTACATCACCTAAAAAAGAAGATAAAAGGATGGTCAGGCTTACAAATCATTTAGAGTTTCTCTTGGCAGAACATGACTGCGTCGTCATTCCCGGTATCGGGGGTTTTGTGATGCGTACACTGCCGTCGGTTTACAACAAAGAGGAGCATTCTTTCTCGCCGATGCGTAAAGAGATTGTTTTTAACCATGAATTAACGCATACCGATGGGTTGCTGGTTGCGTCGTACGCAAGAATTTACGGTAAGGTGTTTGAAGAAGCGCAAGTGATGGTGGAGGAAGATGTGGCTGAACTTACCGCCACATTGGATCAGCATGGCAAGGTTTCACTTGGGACTATTGGTACGCTTGCGCGTGGAGAAGAAGGGAAGTTGATCTTTACGGCGGGGAGTGAGGAGACGTCCGGGACAGATGTTTACGGCTTGCCGTCCTTTTCTATTCCGGTGTTACCACCGGAGGATAGTCAGGAAGTGCATTCTCCACAAAAAAAAGAGGCTGTCCACGTCAAAAAAAACAAGTGGTGGGGGTACGCTATTGCAGTGGCGGCGACAGTTATCGGCTTGATATGGTATACTACTTTTCCAGAGAATGCTCTTTTTGAAAAGCAACAAGAAGGAACGGCCATTCCCGCCGTCTCAGAGGAACTCCCTATTCTTGAGGAAGTTCCCGCTCTTAGGGAAGCAAAGAAAGAAGTAATCTCTGCAGACAAGAAAGCAGAACTGGAAGCACTGGAAGCAAAAGTAAAGAAGGAGGTAACGAGTGAAGTAAAGAAGGGGAAATATTACGTAGTGATTGGCAGCTTCCCTGGTGAAAAGAAGGCATTGTCAGCGTTGAAGGCTTACAAAAGAAGATCAGGCGGGAAAACAGCTAATGCCGGTATCCTCCACCGTGACGGGAGATACCGTGTCTATGAAGGGAATTATACCACACGCACCGACGCCAAAGCCGCCCTTGCGCGGATCCGTCGCAATGAGCGGCACAAAGACGCTTGGATTCTTATTGACAAACAGTGATTACTTTTCTTCAAAAAGGGAGTCCACGAATGCTTGCCGATTGAACATCTGAAGGTCGTCAATTCCTTCACCAATCCCAATGTATTTTATAGGGATGTGGAACTGTTCGGATATTCCGACCACCACACCCCCCTTTGCCGTTCCGTCCAGTTTGGTGATAGCAAGGGCGGTGACTTCAGTAGCCGCCGTGAATTGTTTTGCTTGCTCGAAGGCATTCTGCCCCGTTGATCCATCAAGTATTAGGAGTACTTCATGCGGAGCGTCGGGTATAACCTTTTTCATGACGTTCTTGATCTTGGCCAGTTCGTTCATGAGATTGATCTTATTATGAAGACGTCCGGCAGTGTCAATGATAACAAGGTCAGCGGTATTTGCTTTGGCGGAGGTCAACGTATCAAAAGCGACGGCGGCAGGATCAGATCCCATTTGCTGCTTCACGATAGAGGTGTTTGTCCGCTCGCTCCAGATTGTCAACTGCTCAATCGCCGCAGCGCGGAAGGTGTCGGCAGCGCCTAAGAACACTTTATAGCCGGCTTTACCGTACTGACGGGCGAGCTTACCGATGGTTGTCGTTTTCCCGACACCGTTGACACCGACTACCAATATAACGTATGGACGACTCCCTTCGGGAAGGATAAAACCTGAGACCTCCCCGCTACGGTTCTCAGTCAGCAAGGCGGCAATCTCCTCACGGAGTATGGTATTAAGTTCGTTTGCGTGAATATACTTGTCTCTGGCTACACGTTTTTCAATACGGTGGATGATTTTCAGCGTTGTTTCGACACCTACATCAGAAGTGATTAATACTTCCTCAAGCTCATCCAGTATTCCGGCATCCACTTTACTTTTTCCGGCCACCACACGCGCAAGTTTACCAAGGACACCTTCCTTAGTCTTTGATAAACTTTTTGCAAGGGTTTCCTTCTCTTCGCGGTTGAACAGTCCAAACAATCCCATTGCCCTTGTCTTTGTTGAGCCGCGAAGGTAAAAAGATTCAGCCTATCATCTGGAGACTCCTACCGATAAAGCGGCTGAGTGCTTCGCCTTTAAGCATCCCATTACTTAACAAGGCAAGGTCTATCAACTCACCCACGAGTTTATTGTGAGTTGCTTCTTCGGCGAGCATTGCGTTACGTTGAGCAGCAAGTTCTTCGATTTTCTTTTCGGTAGTTTCGAGGTCTTCTTTATTTTCTTCTTTCTTGTCAAGGAGAGACGTTTTTCGGGCTTCCCAGCCTTTGAGATCTGCTAAGATGGGAGAAAGTTGGTCGGCACAAGCGGTTGTTGTCTCGGAAAGGACCTTTTGAATGAGCGGGTGGTCGGCATTGAGGACGACGGAGTATTGGTCGGGAAGCTCACCGTAGAAAGACATGCCGGATTGAAGTGTCGCCATCTCCCGCATCCGCCGCATGTACTCACTCTGAGTCAAGATGATGGGCTGAGCGGAAGCTCCAAGTGCTTCAAGTGTTACATAAAAGTCCGTTTTTTCTGTTTTGGGTAACTGACTTTTAAAGACTTCTTGCAGGGTAGTCTGTTGTTCATCCGATAAAGAGACGGAATTTTTGTGATCTTCCTTACGAATAAGGTTGGCAGGGGTGTCACTGTCTACACGCACGAAACGCATTTTGCTTCCCTTTTCCTCCAGCTTACCGGCGAAATGCAAGTCAAGCTGTCCATCAAAAAGGAGAACGTTATAACCCTTGTCCTTGGCGGCTTGAGTATAGGCATACCGCTCTTCTACGTTGTCGGTGTAGAGGTAAACAAGCGTACCATCTTTGTCTGTCTGTTCCTCCTTGATGAGTGTTTGATATTCTTCAAGGGTAAAGTACTTCCCGTCCACATCTTTGAGAAGCACAAATTTTTCGGCACGATCATGGAACTTTTCATCCGTCAGGATACCGTATTGTATAAAGAGCTTCAGACTATCCCACTTCTCCTCGAATTGTGAACGGTCATTCTTGAAGATTTCTTCAAGTCGATCGGCCACTTTTTTGGTGATATGGGAGGAGATCTTTTTAACGTTACTATCACTTTGTAGGTAGGAACGGGAGACATTCAGCGGAATATCCGGCGAATCAAGTACACCGTGCAGCAGGGTGAGGAACTCGGGGACGATACCTTCCACTGAGTCGGTGACGTACACCTGATTACAATAGAGTTGTATTTTATTCTTGTGTAACTCAATGTTGTTTTTGATACGGGGAAAGTAAAGAATACCTGTCAAGTTGAAGGGATAGTCCACGTTCAGGTGAATGTGGAAAAGAGGTTCTTCAGACATTGGATAGAGGTCGTGATAGAAAGAGGTATAATCTTCAGGGGTCAGTTCCGACGGTTTACGTACCCATGCAGGGGTAGTTTGATTGATGATGTTGTCTTCCGTCGTATCTATGTACTTACCCTCTTTCCATTCCTGTTTTTTCCCGAAGACAATGGGGATAGGAAGGAAACGGCAATATTTACGGAGTAACCCTTCAATACGGGACTTTTCAAGAAAGTCTTTGTTTTCATCGTCAATGTGCAGGATGATGTCGGTTCCCCTGTCCTCTTTTTCAACATCACTTAACTCGTATTCGGGACTACCATCGCAACTCCACTTGACAGCCTTGGCGTCTTCTTTGAACGATTTGGTCACTATCTCCACTTTTTTGGAGACCATGAAGGAAGAATAAAAACCAAGTCCGAAATGCCCGATGATAGAGGCGGCATCATTCTTGTATTTTTGTACAAATTCCTCTGCGCCGGAGAAGGCAATTTGGTTGATATACTTTTCAATCTCCTCAGTGGTCATACCGATGCCTCTGTCTGAGATAATGAGAGTATCATCCTTAATAGTGATCCTGATGTCAAGCTCGCCTAACTCTCCCTTGAATTCACCCACAGAGGTGAGAGTTTTCAATTTCTGCGTTGCATCCACAGCGTTAGAAACAAGCTCACGTAAGAAAATTTCGTGGTCACTGTAAAGGAATTTCTTGATAATAGGGAAAATGTTTTCACTGGTTACGCCAATATTACCTTGCTTGCTCATACTGATTACATTAAAATTGGATATAAATCTACCATACTTCCTCCTTTGCAAAGGATGTGCCAAGACATAGTAACCGCCATTTGTGTCAGTTCAGTCAATCTTCGTGCTCGTCCTCATCGTGGTGATCATCATCCTCTTCGTGACCAAGCCGAACGTTACGAAACGCATAAGCTTCGTTCCCCGAAACATCAAGGCAACGGACCTCCAGATGATAATTGCCTTCTGCCACTCCTTCAGGGATTACGATGGCGTGATGGTGAATGTGGGTGTTACGCTTACCTTGAATATCCGTGAACACGGAATCGTAGAAGAACGGTTCAGGATCATCGGAACGAGTTTCCTGATGGGGATGCCCGTCAAAAGCGTTATGTATCTGCACGCGGTACGAGTTAAGGGCGTCGTTGTCCGAGAGTTTCATCTCAAGGTGGACGCCGTGTTCGTGCCCGATGGCCAGAAGGTCACCTTCTTCGGGTTCGACGAGGTCAATGATAGGCTTTTGAGTATCGCCTTGTTCACAGGCGTTGAAAAAGCCGAAAGCAAGCGTAGCAAGAGCAAGGGAAATTATTTGTACTTTCATGTTTGTTTTAATGTAAAAGGTATACGAATAAGAAACTGCATGTTTCTACCCGGTTCGGGTATCTCTATCCGTCGGTAGAAACTGAGGTGGTTGAACCACCGGAGGTCTGTCAGGTTGCGTGCCGCTAAAGTCAGCGTAATACCGCCGGCCAGGGTTAGCATTAGGGTGGCATGGAAGAGTTGTGCGCCATAAGTGGGATCTTCGTTGCGGGAAACGCGTCTCTGTGTGGCGACAGACTGCCACTGCAAGAGGAAGGTGAAGGGGTTAATTTTCCATCGGAGAGTCTGCCGCAACGAAGCAGGAGGGGTGAAGGCGATAGGAATCCGGTCGTCACAGTTGTAGCTGTAGACGTAATCCCCATCTAAAGTATATCCCAAGCCTCCGGGTAAGAATACTTCCGCCGACAGTTCGGCGCCGGAGAAGAAGGAACGAGCGCCGGTGTAGCGATAAATCTGCCCGGCGTGAGGCAAGGGAGACCATTCTCCGATAGGCCGCAGGTAAATGTAATTGGAAAAGAAAGCGGCAAAGGAAGAGACGGTCAGTGTAAAAACATTTCCCTTTTCGAAGGAATAAGCAAGGTCGGCTTGGTAGCCCCGTTCGGGGTCAAGGGAAGGGTCGCCCTGTTCATGGCGAAAAGCCCCGTGATGGACACCGTTTGAAGCCAACTCATTAGGCGTAGGGAGCCGGAAGCTATTGCCAAGGTTGAACTTGACAAGGTGTTTGTCAGAAAACCGTACCGACAGTCCAATGGAGCCGGATAAGTTTCCCGAAATATGCCGTACAGGGTAACTGCGAAACCGGAAAGGCTCTATGGCTTCTTGGGATAATCCCCATGAGATAAGGTAAGCGGGGAGGTGGGGATCGGCAAATCCTTCAGTTTGCAAACGTCCTATATCATAACGAAGTCCTCCCGAAAGGGTTAGGTAATCCGAAGGACGGAAATCGGTGAGCCAGAGTAACCCTGATGTCAACCGACGGAAAGCAGGCAAAAGGAAGGAATAACCCGAAATGGTGTTATCCTGATACTGCAAGTCCCATCCAGCCGTATGTTTCCAACGAGGCAATTCACTTTCCTTAACAAATCTGTTAATTCGTGCAACGTACAAGCGGAAGGTAGAGGTAAAGGTGGCCAGGCGGAAGTCCAGTTCTTTATTGGGGTCGACGGCAGGCGGAGGTTGTGTACCGTAATGGGTATGAAAAGCACTGTACTCTTGGCGGTGATTCCATTGAAAGCCGGCATCCCAGTCGATGGAAGTAACCGAGTTAATGGTATAAGCCTGGTGAGAAGAGGCGCGGAGATGCAGCACGGTATTACGGGGGAGATCAACATCACGGCTGTCCCTGTCATCAATGAGGCGGGAGAGGTCAGGTATACCGTGTGCCCCGGGAAAGAAACCGGCCGATTGTTGTACCGATGTCAAGAAGTAATCAGCCGAATAATCACCGGTACGCTGGGAGACCAGCAATGAGGCGGCCAACTCTTTTCCGGCTGTATTCTTCAATCGTCGGTTGACAACGGGCATCTTTCGGGTGAGGTAGATGACAGTATCTGTGGGGATCCGGTAATCACCAAAATATTGCGATGAAAAGCGCCCTTTGACGTACCAATCCTTTTTGCGGATACCGAGCATGAAAGAACCGCCCAGAAGATCATTCACCGATTTGGCTGATAGCACAGCTTCTCCACGTATACCTTCCGAAGGAGGCGGGAGACGGCTCAATTCAACCACACCACCAATGGCGTCGCTTCCATAAAGCAGGGAAGAAGGGCCTTTGCGCAAAACCACCCTCTCCACATTGAAGGCGTCTGTTTCCAACGGGTGGTCTATGCCCCATTGCTGGCCTTCTTGTTTAACACCGTTGTCCACAACAGAGACTCTGTTGAATCCCATGCCGCGTATAACAGGTTTGGAAAAACCTGCACCTATATCTATCGACTGAACGCCCGGTATATGTTCCAAGGTTTGCATGAGACTTCCCGCCGGATGCTCCCGCAAGAAAGCCTCTCCGGCAACGTCAATCGGTACCACAGACAAACGGGACAAACTCTTCGCATACGAAGCGTTTATCGTTATGTCGGACAGGGTAACGGTTTTTACCGAATCAACTTCCTGCGCCCCAACGGGACAGGTAAACACAAACACAAGGAACAACCACACCGGAGAGTTGCTTCCTTTAAGCATACTATTCCTTGTCTGATGTTCATGAAAAGGGAAATGTTTGTGGGAACCAAAAAACTAAATCACCGGTGGGCCGCGCAGACAACGAACGGCAGTAGGCCGGATAAGGATTGACGTACAATGAAGCGTCGGTGTGAAGGAACAAACCGACGGAAGGAAGTCTGTGGTTGTTGCTTCCGTTTCAGTGAACCATGAAAGGGTGAAGTGACAGACGGGGCAATCGTCATCACCCGAATAGTGCACGTGATGGGCATGACAACTATCATTGCTGAGGAGATGCAAGGATTTTCCGACGAACGGCGTCGCAAAAATCGTCAGCAATAATAAGGCTACAATATGTCGAAAGACAGATGTCATAGCGCAAAAGTACAAACTAATCTTGAAAAATTACTCAAGATTCGGAGGATTTCATACTGACCACAAGCATACGGTGTGTCGTATCGTTGACGCGAAAACGATTGTCTGCCCTTTCACCGACGATCCAGAGAATATCTTCACCACTGCACAGGAGGTAGGTTTGTTCTTTCTGCAAAAGACTGAACTTATGATCAGAGAAGTAATCGCTTAATTTTTTCCGCCCTTTCATTCCGAAGGGGATGAACCAATCACCTTTTTGCCATTGCCGCAATGTAAGAGGGAAAGACAGCCTGTCGTAATCGAACCAAGCTGTCCGCTTATCTGTCGTTACAAACAAGCTGGAGGACGGCGGGACGGTAAGAATGCGATAGGAAAGAATAGGCTTCCCCTCGCGATGTTTTCGGGGAGAGACAATCAAGTATTCCCTGTCTTTTATCAAACGCCATTCCGGCGAGAAGAAAACTTTTCCTGATATATGCGAAAGTGCCATGAATATTTCTTGGCAAACAGTCGGCGTAAATCCGTAGGGTTTCAACAATTCGTAAAGAACGGTTTCTACTGCCGGAAAACGGAGTAAAGCGTTAATAGAGAATCGTAGGGTTTCTATATCCGTACCGTTTGTATCAATCACTTCGTTTCGGGCGGTTGAAATAACGTGATCATACAAAAGTAAAGCGTCAGAAAGGTGTGCCGCACTACGTGTGACGGATTGAATGATCGAAGGATTGATTTTCTCCAAGAGAGGAATGACACGTAATCTCAAAAAGTTCCGCGTATATACGTCTGAGAAATTGGAGCTATCGGTCATGTAGTTCAGCCCCTGTTCTTCCACCCATTTCAAGATAGTTTGTCGATTCAGACCAAGCAAAGGTCGGATTACCCAGCCATTTTTAGGACGTATTCCGCATAACCCCCGTATCCCGCTTCCCCGTACTATGTTTAACAAAAAGGTTTCTACACTGTCGTCTTGATGATGTGCAATGGCTATTGCCTGTCCTCCTACTTCGCAACGGATTTCCTCAAACCACCGATACCGAAGTTCTCGTGCCGCCACTTCTATCGAAAGTTTTTTCGTTTTGGCATAAACCAGCGTCTCAAACGATTGCTTCCTGAAAGGGACACTTACTTCTTTCGCGAACTGCTCGGCAAAAACTTCATCTCTCTCCGATTCCTCTCCCCTTAGCCGGAAATTGCAATGCGCCGCCACGCATGAATAACCCAACTTTATCAATATCGCCAACAATCCTACGGAATCAACCCCTCCACTTAGACCAACAACTACCGGATCGCCACTTTCATTCAACAGTCCATGCTTGTGTATGTAAGTACGAACCCTTGTGTCGATACAGGTAAGACTCACTTTTCCCCTTCGCTCATTCCGGCATCCACCAAAATACGTCCGCAGTATTCACAAACGATGATTTTCTTACGCATTTTAATGTCCATCTGTTTCTGTGGGGGGATATTGTTGAAACAGCCGGCACAAGCATCACGCTGAATATCAACGACCGCCAAGCCGTTACGGGTACCCTTACGAATACGTTTGAACGCAGCCAATAATCGCGGCTCAATGTTAGTCTCTAGAGCCTTGGCTTTTTCACGAAGTTTATCTTCTTCTTGACGTGTTTCGGAAACAATCTCATCCAATTCACTTTTTTTTTGGGTCAGATCTTCCTTACGTTGATTAAGCATTTCGGCGATAGAGCCTATTTCACCCTTTCTTAGCCCGACAAGCTCGGTACTCTCCGCCATTTTCTTCTCCGCAAGGGTTATTTCCAGTTCCTGATACTCAATTTCTTTTGACAGGCTGTCAAACTCGCGGTTGTTGCGTACGGTATCTAACTGTGTCTTGTATTTCGAGATGAGGGCGGTAGCTTCTGCTATCTTCTTCTTTTGAGTAGCAATAGACTCCTCTCCTGTACGAATTTCAGAAGTATATTTCTGTAGGCGTGTTTCCAAGCCAGCCACCTCGTCTTCGAGGTCTTGTACTTCAAGAGGTAGTTCACCCCGAAGGGTTCGTATCTTGTCTATCTCCGTCACCATTGACTGGAGCCGGTACAACGCGAAGAGTTTTTCCTCAACCGTATATTCCTTCTCAACTTTGGAGGCCTTCCTTGCTGCCATTATCTACAAGTATTTTACAGGGTTTACATCCGTTTCCGAAAGATGCAGCGCGAAAGTAGGGAATTTTTTCAATATGAGCGTCCGGAAGATGTCTTTTGTACAGGCTTCCGACTCGTAGTGCCCAGTCACTGCCAGCAAGAGACGACTCTCTACATCGTAGTAGTCATTATACCGTGCTTCACCCGTGATTAGGACATCTGCTCTGCAAGCAATAGCCTCTTTGATCAAGAAAGCTCCGCTACCCCCGCACACTGCTACCCTCCGTACCGCTTTCTCCCTCAGGGTGGAATGTTGAATACACGGTACATTGAACAGTTCTTTTATACGCAACAGGAAATCCTGTTCATTCTCTTCTTCCGGCAAGTCTCCCCAAATACCTGCCCCTGCCCCTTCCCATGCATTATTCAATGGATAGATATCCGTAGCCGGTTCTTCATATGGATGCGCCGCCTGCACCGCTTGCAAAACTTTTCCCTGTAGGTAAGCCGGAATAACCGTTTCTATCCTTTCTTCCCGTTCTACATGTTCCATCCCTACTTCTCCTATAAATGGATGCGCTCCGTCCTGAGCACAAAATGACCCCAGTCCTTCAAGGCGAAAACTGCATCGGTCATAGTTACCTATGTATCCCGCACCGATGGCGAACAACGCATCCCGCACTTTTTGCGCATGCTCGGAAGGTACAAAGGTGACCACCTTCACCAACCCTTCCCTTTTCGGGCTTAGGATATGTATGTTATTCAGGCCTATCCGTTCGGCCAAACAACCGTTTACACCTTTGCGCACATTATCCAGATTTGTATGAGCGGCGTATATCACTATGTTGTACTTGCAGGCCTTCATCACGCAACGCTCTATGTAAGTCGCCCCGCGCAACGACTTTACCGGTTTAAATAGCAACGGATGGTGGGCAATCACCAGATTACAGCCCTTGGCCAATGCTTCGTCAATCACCTCTTCGGTTACATCCACACACAGCAAGGCACCTCTCGCCTCTTGCCCCGTTTCACCTACTTGGATTCCCGTGTTATCGAAGCTTTCTTGTAACGCCGGTGGAGCAAACTCCTCCAAAACCTCTAATAGCCGACTAATAGTTATCATCTTTGTTCTTTCGTTTTTATAACTACTTTATAGTACTTTCGTTGAGGCAAAGGTAGAGAGTATGTTGCAAGATTAAGGAAAGAATGAAAAGACAGTTAGCTATATTAGGCTCTACCGGGTCAATAGGGGTGCAAGCCTTGGAGGTGGTAAGGGAACATCGTGATCTCTTTGAAGTGTATGCCCTTACAGCGAATGATAACGTCAATCTGATTACTGAGCAGGTGCGAGAATTTTCGCCGGAGGTAGTTGTGATTGCGAACGAAGGCAAGTATGGAGAATTGAAGGAAGCGTTGAAAGAGCTTCCGGTCAAGGTGTGGGCGGGCGAAGAGTCTATTGCGCAGGTTGTCGGGTCGGAGGGGATAGATATGGTGGTTACGGCATTGGTGGGATATGCGGGATTGAAGCCTACGCTTAGCGCCATCCGTGCAGGTAAGGCTATTGCATTGGCAAATAAAGAAACAATGGTGGTGGCGGGGGAACTGGTAACGTCTTTAGCCATAGCTCATCAAGTGCCGTTGTTACCTATTGATTCGGAGCACTCGGCGATATTTCAATGCCTTGCGGGAAGCGTACACAATCCTGTGGAGAAGATCATTCTTACTGCTTCAGGAGGTCCGTTCCGGACAAAAACCCTGGAGGAGCTGGGAAAAGTGACGAAATCACAAGCACTCAAACACCCTAACTGGAGTATGGGGGTAAAGATTAGTATTGACTCGGCATCAATGATGAATAAAGGCTTTGAAATGATCGAAGCGCGGTGGCTATTCGGCATAAAGGCAGAGAAAATAGAGGTGGTTGTGCATCCTGAGTCGGTTATTCATTCAATGGTACAGTTTGAAGATGGGGCGGTGATGGCGCAATTAGGGATACCGGATATGAGGATACCGATTGCATACGCGTTGAACTATCCACATCGTCTTAAGAACAGCTTGCAACGGCTTGATTTGACAAGATACGGGGCACTTACCTTCGAGATGCCGGATATGAATCGATTTCCGAACCTGAAGTTTGCGTACGAGGCAATTGAAAAGGGAGGGAATATGCCATGTATCCTGAATGCAGCGAACGAAATAGCAGTTGAGGCGTTTTTACAGGAGGAAATCAGCTTTGTGGGGATGAGTCGGGTGATAGAGCAAACGATGTTGCGTGCGGATTTTCTGCCTTCGCCGGTGTATGAGGATTACGTAAGCAGTGATGCACAAGCGCGTCGTCTGGCAAAGGAGTTGCTGTAGGTAGAGTTGTATCTTTGTACACTGAAATAGGTTTCGCAATGAAGAATCTTACTTTTGAATCTATAGTAGCAGATATTAAGCATAGAAAATTTGCTACGGTGTATATACTGATGGGCGAGGAGGCGTACTTTATAGATGCTATCACTACATTATTACTTGAAGAGGTTGTAAAGTCGGAAGACAAGGATTTTAATCAGATTGTATTGTATGGGGGGGATGTATCTGTAGGGGATGTATTGAATGCGGTGCGTCGTTATCCTGTAATGGCAGAGAGGCAATTGGTAGTAGTGCGAGAGGCACAACAGCTTAAGGACATAGAGACGCTGGCGGGGTATGTGAAAAAGCCGCTTGAGTCGACGATATTAGTACTTAACTATAAATATAAGGTATTAGACCGGAGGAAGATGCTGGCGTCAGCTGCGGAAGCAAATGGAGTGCTCTTTGAGAGTAAAAAGGTGCCGGAATATCAGTTAGTGGGGTTTATCCATACCCTTTTAAAAGGGTACGGGATAGAGATTGAGGCTAAAGCATCACAAATGCTGGCGGATCATATAGGGAATGACCTTACAAGGCTGGGAAAAGAGGTGGGTAAATTGCGAATGCTGCTTAAAGAGGAGAAAACCATCCGAGCGGAGACGGTGGAGGCGCATGTAGGGATCAGTAAGGAGTATAATAATTTCGAGTTACTACGGGCGATCATTCAGCGTAACAATAAACGGGCGTACACGATTGCTAAATATTTCAGCCATACACCGAAAAATAATCCGATACAGGCTACGCTGGCGGTTCTCTTCAATTACTTTTCGAATCTTATTTGTTGTCATTATGCGGAAGACCGTACGGAAGGAGGATTGATGACTGCATTAGGGTTTCGTCAGAGTTTTCAGGTAAAAGATTACGTTACGGGGATGCGGAACTACAGCGCAAAGCAGGTTGTTGAGGCAATAGACGCCATACGGGTGGCGGATGGGCGAAGTAAAGGGGTGGACAACAATTCTGTAGAGGATGGCGAATTGCTCAAAGAGCTTATATATAGGATACTTCATTGAACGGGAAAAAGATGACGCAGACAAAGAAATATATTATCGGCATTACATTGAACAGTATCTTCGTAATGGCGGAGTGGACAGCGGGAAAGTATTTTAACTCGGCAGGGCTGATATCGGATGCGGGGCATAATCTAAGTGATGTGGTGGGGCTTATACTTGCATTGGTGGGATTTCGACTGTCGATAGGGGGGAGATATAAGAGAATGGGGGTAACTATATCGTGTTTGAACGCGGTGATACTGTTGGTAGCAGTAGGATTTATAATCTGGGAGAGTATCGAAAAGATAATGGAGCCGGTGGAGGTGAATGGGAGCGGGGTGATGTGGACGGCGGGGATAGGGGTGTTGATTAACGGCGTGACAGCGTGGCTATTCGTAAAAGAGAAGGAGAAGGATATAAATGCCCGAGGGGCGTACTACCACATGGCTGCGGATACGCTTGTATCGGTAGGGGTATTAGTTTCGGGATTGGTGATCAGATACACGGGGATGTATATAATAGACCCGGTAATAGGGTTGGCGGTGTCGGCGGTGATCATTTACGGAACGGTGGGATTATTAAAAGACAGTCTGCAAGCGTATCACTGAGTAGAAAAACATAGTTTTGTCAAACATAATTAATTTCATAGCCAGATGAGATATTACAGTACAAACGGGAAAAAGGAATTGGTGTCTCTGGAAGAGGCGGTGATTAAAGGGCTGGCCGATGACGGTGGACTATTTATGCCGGAGAAGTTGACAGGTCTGCTACCGGAGGGATTTGCGGAGAATCTGGACAAATTTAGTAAGGAAGAGATCGGCTTCACGGTAGGCAAGGGTCTCTTTGGAGGAGATTTGCCGGAGGATGTATTGGAGAAGATCGTGAGGGAGACGCTTTCGTTCGACATTCCGCTGGAGAATCTTTTTGAGAATAAGTTTAGCTTGGAACTATTTCATGGTCCCACGTTAGCGTTCAAGGATGTGGGAGCGCGATTTATGGCACGGTTGCTCAGCCATTTTATTGTGGAGTCACGGGAGAAAGAGATTCACGTGCTGGTAGCGACATCGGGCGATACGGGATCGGCGGTGGCCAATGGATTTCTGGGAGTAGACGGAATACGAGTGCATGTGTTGTACCCCAAGGGGAAGGTGAGCAGAATTCAGGAAAGCCAGTTCACCACGCTAGGAAATAACATCACAGCGTTGGAGGTAGACGGAACGTTCGATGACTGTCAGCGGTTGGTCAAGGGGGCTTTTTCGGATAAGGAAGTACGGAAGACACTATCTATCACGTCGGCGAATTCAATCAATATAGGGAGGCTGTTACCGCAGACATTCTACTACTTTATAGGCGTGAGTGAGCTTGAAAAGACGACAGGACGGAAAGGGGACGTGGTTTTTTCGGTACCTAGCGGGAACTTCGGGAATCTCACGGCGGGGCTAATGGCGCATAAGATGGGGCTACCCGTATCCCGATTTATAGCAGCCAACAATGAGAATAATGTATTCGAGGAATATCTACAAACAGGGAAGTTTAATCCGCGCCCTTCCAAGACAACACTGGCCAATGCGATGGACGTCGGCAACCCAAGCAACTTTGCGCGCATATTAGCGCTCTACGACGGGTCGCATGAGCAGATAAAGAAACTCATTAGTGCACATAGCTATGACGATTTGCAAATAGCGTCCATGATTGGCTCGGTATGTGCTGAAAGAGGGTATATCCTTGATCCTCATGGGGCGTGCGGATATCGGGGATTGACCGAAGAGTTGAAGAAAGAGGAAAGAGGAATATTCCTGGAGACCGCACATCCGGCGAAATTTCAGGAGATAATAAACACTCTCGTCCTTGGCGGGATAGACCTCCCCGATACCCTGCAGAATTTTCTCAAGGGCAAGAAGGACACGAAAGAGATTAGCGCGACTTACGACGATTTTAAGGAGTATTTGATGGCCATATAAAGGATTATCCCAATGGTAACGATCAAAGAGGTGACCACAAGGTGCGCTTTGCGCGAGTTTGTTAAGTTCAACCACCGGCTGTACCGCAAAAACAAGTTTCACGTACCCAGTCTGGTCAGTGAAGAAATGATGACCCTGGACAAGGCCAAAAATCCCGCCTTCGATCATTGCAAGGCGGCCTACTTCCTGGCCTATCTTGACAAGCAAGTGGTCGGACGGATTGCTGTGATGGTCAATCAAATCAGTAATACCGTGTGGAGCCAGCGCTACGCACGATTCGGGTTCGTAGACTTTGAAGATGATGACGAAGTAGTTGATAAATTGTTCGCCACAGCCGAAAGTTGGGCTAAAGCACAAGGCATGGAGAAGTTAGTGGGTCCCATGGGCTTCACCGACCTCGACCATGAAGGCCTCCTGGTCGACGGCTTCGACCAGCTCGGTACCATGGCCACCATCTATAACTACCCTTATTACAAGGATCAGCTCCAACGACTTGGCTACACCAAAGAAACCGACTGGCATGAGTTCAAAATCTACATTCCCGACGGAATCCCCCAAAAACATTTGCGCATCGGCCAAATTGTGAAGGAACGTTACTCTCTTGAAGTCGTCAAAGCCTCCGGAAAAGAACTGTCTCGCTTCGCGCCACAAATATTCGAGCTACTCAACATCGCCTACGCACCCCTCTACGGCTTCGTGCCCCTAACCCAGCGTCAAGTTGACTATTACCTCTCCATCTACTTACCCATCCTTCGCCCCGACCTAGTCACCCTTATCGTCCGCAAGAGTGACCAACGCCTCGTCGCCTTCGGCATCTCCTTGCCTTCCCTTTCGACGGCCATGCAGAAGGCTAAAGGACACCTCTTCCCCTTCGGATGGTTGCACTTACTCTTCGCACTCAAGATAAACCCTAAAGTCATAGACCTCTATCTCGTCGCCGTCCATCCGGAATACCAAAATAAAGGAGTCAATGCCTTACTCTTCAATGACTTGATTCCCATCTATCGCAAATTAGGCATCATCTACGCCGAAAGTAACCCCGAACTGGAGAATAACACCGCCGTGCAATCCCAGTGGAGCTACTTTCAACGCGAACATCACAAGACCCGTCGGTTGTTCAAGAAAGTTCTCGCTTAAGCCTTAGAAACCGTCGGTACCTACTTCATAATCGGGGGCAAGGTAAGGGGAGAGATTGTTGTCATCGTAACCGGGATTCTGAGTAAGGTTAGGATTGAGGTTACGCTCAGACTGGGGGATGGGGAAGCGGTAGTGTTTGAGGGAGACATGGTTATTTTTCTCTTGGGCTTCGACTTTACGGATAGTCTTCACGAGGACTTTCCAGCGGACAAGGTCGAACCAGCGGGATTGCTCATAGACAAACTCAAAGAAACGTTCGCGGCGAATGGCATCTCTGACCTCTTCTTGAGAAGTAGCGTGGATATAGAAATTTTCAGGGTACAAAGGAGGCGTCACGTTATGGAAAGCACGGTGGCGAACCTGATTAAGTAATGGAAGTGCGTCGGTAGTATGGCCAAGTTCGTTGAGTGCCTCAGCATGAATGAGCAAGACATCGGCATAACGGAGGATAGTGCGGTTATGATCGCGGGTAAAGGCAGAAGTAGCGATGTTATCTACATCTATATACTTGCGATATCGGGGGAGGGTGTACCGGGTAGTTTTCCCGTTGTCGGGATTGGTGGCCTCAAAGAGGTAAGAACCTTCGTAGCGTTGGTCATCCGGCTCAAAACGGGTGAAAAAGGAGGAATCAGAAACAACAAGGTGGGGCGTTTCGTCGTCAAAGGTGGTGGCGAAAGCGCAATGTGCCTGGTGATTGCCCCCGTCGCCAGCCGCTTCCTGTCCAACGATGTGCGAAGCGGAGAAAATATGCTCGGTAGGGTAGCGATTGTTTTTGTTCCAGTTGTCAAGGAAATTATCGGTGAGGCTATAGCCGGTAACTTGGGAAGCAGCGGTGACGGCAGCGGTGTAGTGTGCATCGGGGTTATCTACACCAGGAGTAGTTGCCCACGTAAGATGTACCTTAGCCAGAAGTGCATAAGCGGCTCCTTTGGAAGCGCGTCCTTTATCGGCTGCCGGATAATCGGCATCCAGGGGTAGGGCGGTAGCGGCTTGGAGATCGGCCACAATCTGGGAGTAGACCTGATGCACGTCGTCACGAGGTACACCGATACCTCCGCCGGTGGAAAGTACAAGGGGAACATCCCCAAAGAGTTGGACGAGATAAAAGTAATAGTGTGCGCGGAGGAAGCGAGCTTCGTTGGTAAGCCGTTCTGCAAGAGTAGGATTCACGCTGGAAGCGTCCCCAAGCGCCTCAATTAAAGCGTTAGCGTTAGAAATACCAATATACAACTGCTTCCAGATGTAGTCTACGTTAGTGTTACTAGTGCCGTAGGTAAGATTAGAGAGTGTGGCTCCGCCATCACCCAAGACAGCTTCACCGGAGATGGTGGCATCGGAAGCAGCATCCACGAAATAGGTAATGGTAGCGCTGATCTTCGATTCGGGCACGTAGATAGCGTTGGTGGCAACGATGGCATCGGCATCAGTCTTGGGGAAATTACTTCCCGTGAGGAAATTAGGCTCCAAGGAGAGGTCGGCGCAAGAAGAGAGGCTGACGATAGTAGGAATAATTGCGTAGATAAATGTCTTTTTCATGGCTATGTCTATTTAAAATGTGAGTGAAAGGGAGAAAAGATAGCTGCGCGCAGCAGGATATGCACCTAAGTCAATACCTTGATAGAGACTATTACTCTCATCACCACCGAAGCGGGAAGCTTCAGGGTCGAAACCGCTGTAAGAAGTAAAGGTCAGTAGGTTTTGAGCCGAGAGAGCTAGGCGAAGACTAGCGTTAGGGAGTGAAACAACCTTCCCCGGCAAGGTATATCCGAAGGAAAGATTGCGAAGACGGAGGAAGGACGCGTCCTCAATGTAGCGATCGTCAAGGTTAATGTACGACTGCACTTTGGCTCTGGGGACGGAGGTATTAGTATGGTCGGGTGTCCATCGGTCGAGGAGGGTGGTGGAGACATTATAGGTAGTAGTGGGGGTTTCGAGGTTATGTCTGAGGGCATTATAGAGCTGATTGCCAACGCTGCCTTGTAAAAGCAGGGCGATATCGAAACGCTTCCAGTTAAGGGTGGACGAAAAGCCGTAGGTGAAGTCAGGTTGTATATTACCGATGACGGTACGGTCTTCATCATTGACAGTACCATCCTTGTTAATGTCTTTAAACAAGGCGTCACCGGTGAAAGCGTCGACGCCTTCGAAGATACGTCCGTAAAAAGAGCCGAGCGGCTCACCAACCTTGACGATAAGCGGATTAACTTCTGCTAACGGCAGGTATTCTTCGAAGGAAGGCAGAAAATAAGGCACCGTCCCACCCAGAGACGTTACCTCATTGCGGTTATGAGCGATATTAGCCGAAACATTCCAAGAGAGATTGCGCTTCTTGATGAGGACAGCAGAGATACTCGCTTCAATACCCCGGTTAACCACATTGCCAACGTTACGCAATTCGCTACTGAAGCCGGAAGTAATCTCAATCGGTATTTCTACCAGCAGGTCGGTCGTCTTTTTAGAGTACGCATCCAGCGTGAACGCGTAGCGCCCTTGTGCAAAGGCCACATCCAAACCGACATTATGCTGGGTAGTCGTTTCCCAACGGAGGTCGGGATTGGAACGATTCTTGCGTTCGTACCCGGTAACAAGTTTCCCTCCCAGAGAATAGAGGATAGGCGTGTATGTACCTTCGTATTTATAATCACCAATCTCCTGATTACCAACTTGCCCTGTACTCAGTCGGAGCTTTACGGTCGTCGTATTGCTACGAAAGAAAGGCTCTTGGTCAATATTCCACGAGAGACCTAACGAAGGGAAGACGGCAAGGCGATGTTTAGCGGCGAAACGTGAAGAAGCGTCACCGCGAAGTGTGGCGGTGAGGTTGTAACGGTCAAGAAAAGTGTAGTTCACGCGCCCAAGTAAGGAGTTAAGCACCGACTCATAGGCACCTGAAGTGGCAGGTACGAGGGTAGAGGCACCGGCAAGGTTCTTATACCCTAACGATTCGTTGGGGAAGTTACTTGCGGAGGCGGCAGAATACTGCACGTGGGTCTGTTGTGTGGTATAGCCGGCGAGCAGGTCGAGGGCATGGTTTTCGCTGAGACGGTTAGTGTAGTTGAGGGTAACCTCTACTTGCGAAGAGTTGGCTTTTTTGTTGCCTATTGATCCGTAACCTTGGGTAAGCAATCCGGCGGCGGAAGTAGAAGGGGCGTAGAAGTTCTGTACGGTATTGCTGAGGTTGACGCCCGTATTAATCTTGGCTACAAGGCCGGGGAGAAGGGTGTATTGCGCAAAGAAATTGCCAATAAACGAGGTGTTTTCGGTGACAGCTTGGGTATTAATAAGGTCGGAGATAGGATTGACGGTACGACCCCCGATATTGAAGTCACCTGTTTCAAAGCGATTGGCGTAATTGAACTTACCGTCGGGAGCATAGACGGGAATGACCGGTGAAAGGCGCAGGGCATAGTCGAAGGGGCCGGCAACACGACCGGCAGAGTAGTTGGCACTGAGGTTAGTGAGTCCTTCTTGGGCGGCATGAGCGGCGGAGATGTTGACACCGACAACGAGGTTACGGGATAGGTCGCGGTCGAAGTTAAGTCGTCCCGCGTAGCGGGTAAAGCCGGTGTTAAGAAGGATACCTTCCTGATGATTATAGTTGCCGGAGATGAGGTAGCGGGTACGTTCGTCGCCGCCGCTGATAGAAAGTTGATGGTTCTGCGAGGAACCCGAACGGAGGGCGGCGTCTTGCCAGTCGCTACCTGCGGCAAGCGCAATCTCGTCGGCGGTAACGGATTTGACGTCGCTTCCGGCCGTCAATTCATTGTACAGTTCGCCCCATTGGGCGGCGTTAAGGAGGTCAAGTTTGCGGGAAGCATGCTGAGTACCGAGTGTTAGTTGGTAATTTACGGTGTTACTACCCTTGTGCCCTTTGCGGGTGGTGATGAGGATGACGCCATTGGCGCCTCGCGAGCCGTAAATGGCAGTGGCGGAAACGTCTTTGAGGACTTCGATGGATTCTATATCGCCGGCATTGAGGGAAGATAAGGGGTTGAGGCCGCCGTCAAACTTACCGCCGCCGGTGCGCGTGCTGTTATTGTCATTATAGAGAATAAAACCGTCGATGACGTAAAGCGGTTCGTTGCCGCCGGTGATGGAATTGCCACCGCGTATACGAACGGTGGAGGTAGCACCGGGCTGCCCTGAGCTTTGTGTGACATTCAAGCCGGCCACAACGCCTGAGAGTGCATTGTCGAAAGAAGTAACGGCCTGTTGGAGCGATGCGGCCGGAACTGAAGCGATGGCACCGGTCAATTCTTTACGTTTCTGGGTACCATAGCCAACCACGACGACTTCATTCAAGAGGCTGAAGTCTTCCCGCAAGTAGATGGTGACAGGCTGGTCGGCACTGTAAACCTCCAACTCCTGGGTACGATACCCGATGAAACTGACAGTGAGGGTGGTGGGTAAGGTACGGGCGGTGAGCTGAAAGCTCCCGTTTGAGTCGGAAATATCTCCCGTACGTTCTGAGGGAAGGAAAACGTTAGCGCCGATAATGGCCTCCTTAGTACGTTCGTCGACGATATGCCCCTGGATGACTACATTCCGTCGTTGTGCCGTTACTGTCGTCGTTGCCGATACTAAAGTGAAGGTAACGAGGAGTAGGGTGAGGATACGTTGCCTCCCGATACTGAAAAAATAGTTTTTCTTCATGGCGAATTGTGAATTTGTGTGGAGGCAAAAGTATTTGGCCTCCTACCACTTCACAATCCCATGATTGGGGTATTTCTCTTAGATAATCATGCCGGCGCCGACAGTTTCGAAGGTTGCTTCGTCGATAAGAACAAGGCTACCGGTAGTGCGATTTTCAGCGTATGGGTCGTACTTGAGAGGCTTGGCGGTCTTGAGGAGGATACGAGCGATGTCGTTCATCCGTACCTCCATATCGCCGGACACTTCGTCAAGTGTATTGACGTCTATTTTGGACTGTATCTCTTTGACTATCCCGATCAATTCATTGGTGGTGTGACGGATAATGTACTTACTGCCGACATGCAAGGGGCGGTGGTTCAACCAACATATTAAAAGGGATACTTCGTTACTCACCAAAGGAAGCTCATCGCTTTTGACGATCATGTCGCCTCTGCTTATATCTATATTGTCTTTGAGACGGATAGCGACGGATTCTGGCGCCCATGCACATTCAAGCTCTACCCCCATCTCTTCAATACCTGCAATTACAGACGTAGACCCTGAAGGCAACACGATGATAGGGTCTCCGACCTTGAAATGACCTCCGGCAATACGTCCGGCATAAGCACGGTAGTCATGATACTCGTCCTTTTGAGGGCGGATGACGTATTGCACGGGGAATCGTCCGGCAGCAGCACGGCCTTCTCCCCCGACGGGGAGCTCTTCGAGCAACTCTAAAAGAGGCTTGTCTTTAAACCAAGGCATGCGCTCGGACGGATTGACGACATTATCCCCGTCGCGCGCTGAAATGGGGATGTAGTACACCCGCTTCAAGCCCAGTTTCCTGGCCACCTCCCCGTATTCAGCCCGTATCTGCTCGAATATCTCCTGCGAAAAATTCACAAGATCCATCTTGTTGATGGCCACCACCACATCAGGAAGTCGCAATAACGAGGCAATGCATGAATGGCGGCGGGTCTGTTCGACAATGCCGTTACGGGCGTCAACAAGGATAATGGCGGCATCGGCCGTAGAAGCGCCGGTGACCATATTTCGGGTGTACTCAATGTGTCCAGGCGTATCTGCGATGATGAACTTGCGTTTGGGGGTGGCGAAATAACGATAAGCGACGTCAATGGTGATACCTTGTTCCCGTTCGGCGCGGAGGCCGTCGGTAAGGAGGGCGAGATTAAACTCTTTGTTCCCCATGCGCTCACTGGCAGCTTTGACTGCTTCCAATTGATCCTCGAAAATGGATTTACTATCGTATAACAACCGCCCGATCAGCGTACTTTTTCCGTCATCCACACTACCTGCGGTGGTAAAACGCAAGAGCTCCATATCCAAGTAACTCGCCATAGATTTGTCTGCTTAGAAGTAGCCTTCTTTTTTTCGGTCTTCCATGGAAGCTTCGGATCGCTTGTCATCCGTTCGTCCACCGCGCTCTGTTTCTCGCGAAGCGGCAATTTCCCCGACAATATCTTCCACCTTATATGCTTCCGAAATGGTGAGGCCGGTACACGTGATGTCTCCAATCGTACGACATCGTACCCGCTTCTTGATCACTTTCTCTCCTTCCTTTAGTTTCATGAAAGGATAGTAGGCAAGCCACATCCCTTCACGTTCAAAGACGTCACGTTCATGGGTATAGTACAAACTTGGAAGGTCTATACCTTCGGTGAGGATGTATTGCCATACATCCATCTCTGTCCAATTGCTGAGCGGGAAAATCCGGAAGTGCTCTCCCAACTGCTTTTTGCCGTTGAAGAGATTCCATAGTTCCGGACGTTGGTTTTTGGGATCCCACTGACCGAACTCGTCGCGGTGCGAAAAGAATCGTTCCTTAGCCCTCGCTTTCTCTTCGTCACGACGTGCGCCACCGAGCAAGGCATCAAACTTATACTGTTCAATAGTATCTAACAACGTGACGGTTTGCAACTTGTTCCGGCTGGCATTGAAGCCATGTTCTTCGGCTGCCCTTCCCTTGTCAATAGATTCTTGTACGGAACCGATAATAAGGCGCACCCCCATACGTTTGACAATATCGTCACGATACTGTATCGTTTCCTCAAAATTGTGTCCGGTATCAATGTGGACAAAAGGGAAAGGGATGGAGGCAGGATAAAAAGCCTTTTGTGCTAACCACGCCATCACGATAGAGTCCTTACCGCCTGAGAAAAGCAACCCTGGCTTCTCGAACTGTGCCGCCACCTCTCGGATAACGTACACCGATTCGGATTCCAGTTCTCTCAAATGATTCATTCCATAACCCATACTCTCCAATCGTTTTGCGACCCCAAAAGTATAAAAAATCGGTAAGAAGAGACAACTCTGAAGACGAAGGACAGCCCTCAGTATATCAAGAATTAAAATTACCTTTGCGACAGCATACCGTTTTTCCGACAAACAATAGGAAAACAAAGGTCAAATAAGGGATGGTTGACAAGAAGCCAATTAGGCGGGCTTTAATATCAGTGTACAATAAAGGGGGGCTGGATGGTCTTCTTGAGAAGCTCCACAAAGAGGGGGTCGCATTCGTTTCGACAGGAGGAACGCAGGCGTTTATTCATTCCTTAGGGTTTCCTTGCCAAGCGGTGGAAGAGTTGACGGGCTATCCGTCGATACTTGGCGGACGGGTGAAAACTTTGCACCCAAAAGTGTTCGGAGGTATTTTGTCGCGGCGTAGCGAACAAGAAGATGGAGAGCAGCTACATCGTTATGATATTCCGGAGTTTGACTTGGTGATTATAGACCTTTATCCCTTTGAGCAGACTGTTGCGGAGAATGCTCCGATGGAGGAGATTATCGAAAAAATTGACATTGGAGGCATTTCCCTTATTCGGGCGGCGGCCAAGAATTTTGCAGACGTAGTGGTGATAGCTTCCAAGGGGCAATATGAAACGTTAGGAGAATTACTTGAACGGAACGGAGCCTTTTCGACATTGGCGGAACGGCGTATGTTGGCACAGAAAGCCTTTGCCGTGACGTCGGGTTATGACACAGCTATCTATCATTATTTCAATGAAGGGGATGCGCAAGTCGGCGACGGAGGGCATTTCCGAATGGCTGTAAACAGCCCATTGCCTTTGCGTTATGGAGAGAATCCTCACCAACAAGCTTGTTTTTACGGGAATCTTGCAGGCGTCTTTTCCCAGATTCAAGGGAAGGAGATATCCTACAATAATATGCTGGACATTGAGGCCGCTCTCGGTTTAATTGGTGATTTCAGAGAAACGACCTTTGCGGTCATCAAGCACAATAACGCTTGCGGTATCGCTTCTCGCGTTACGGTGGAAGAAGCTTGGACGGATGCCTTGGCCTGTGACCCTGTTTCTGCTTTCGGCGGGATTCTCGTGACTAATACTGAAGTGACCGCCAAAGCGGCTGAGTCTATTCATACGATTTTCTTTGAAATCATTCTGGCTCCAGCCTATACGGAAGATGCCCTGGCGATACTCAAACAGAAAAAGAACAGAATTATTCTGGTGTATAACCCGCAGGGAGAGTTACCCCGTAAACAGTACCGTAGTTTACTGAACGGAGCATTAGTACAAGATCGAGACGATTCCGTACAGGCGTCGGCGGATTTACAGATTCTCACCGTACATAAACCCGTTGCACAGGAAATAGAGGATATGCTTTTCGCCAATAAGGTGGTGAAGCACAGTAAGTCAAACGCCATCACATTAGTGAAAAATAAGCAGTTGTGTGCATCGGGAGTCGGGCAGACCTCACGAGTGGATGCGCTCCGACAGGCCATTGAAAAGGCAAAGACTTTCGGATTCGATCTTCAAGGGGCTGTAATGGCCTCTGATGCTTTCTTTCCTTTTCCCGATTGTGTAGAGATAGCCGCCGAAGCCGGTATCACGGCCATAATACAGCCAGGAGGGTCGATTAACGATGCCCTGTCGGTAAGCAGTTGTGACAAGCATGGATTAGCGATGGCCAAAACGGGAGTGCGCCACTTCAAACATTAACATACTTCATTATGGGACTATTTTCATTTACTCAGGAGTTGGCCATTGATTTAGGGACTGCCAATACGATCATTATCCGTAATGGGAAAGTGGTGGTGGACGAGCCTTCAGTGGTAGCCCTTGACCAACGTACGGATAGGGTGCTGGCGGTAGGAGAGCGGGCACGGCAAATGCACGGCAAAACGCATGAAAACATCCGGACAGTACGACCGCTACGGGATGGAGTGATAGCAGATTTCTTTGCTGCCGAACAGATGATACGGGGGTTGATCAAAATGATCAGTGACAAAAACCGTTGGTATACGCCCTCACTACGGATCGTGGTCTGTATCCCATCAGGAAGTACGGAAGTGGAATTACGAGCGGTACGGGATTCTGCCGAACATGCGGGCGGACGGGATGTGTACATGATTTATGAACCCATGGCAGCGGCTATTGGTATCGGTATTGATGTGGAAGCCCCTGAAGGAAATATGATTGTGGATATTGGTGGGGGAACGACAGAAATTGCCGTCATCTCACTTGGAGGTATCGTCTCAAACAAGTCTATCCGCGTGGCAGGGGATGATTTGACAGCAGATATCATGGAATACATGCGCCGTCAGCATAATGTAAAAGTAGGGGAACGTACGGCGGAAATGGTGAAAATAAATGTCGGATCGGCATTGGCCACATTGGATAATCCTCCCGAAGATTACCTTGTCCATGGCCCCAACCAGATGACAGCCCTTCCGATGGAGGTGCCGGTTTCTTACCAAGAGATAGCCCATTGTATGGAAAAATCCATCTCGAAAATGGAGACGGCAATACTCGGCGCGTTGGAACAGACGCCCCCTGAGTTATATGCCGACATCGTACGTAACGGTATCTATCTTGCAGGAGGAGGAGCTTTAATGCGGGGACTTGATAAACGACTGACCGATAAGATAGGGATACAATTTCATGTAGCGGATGATCCCTTGCATGCAGTAGCTCGCGGGACGGGAGTGGCGCTCAAGAATATCGAAAAGTTTAATTTCCTTATCCGTTAAAGTATAACGTGGAGCAGGGTTATCCTCATCAGTATCTGTGGCAGTAGGAAGATAGACGAGGATGAACAAGTTTTTGCACTTCCTTATCAGACGACGGCATTGGGTGTTGTTTGTATTGTTGCTTTCGCTTGCGGGGGTCTTGATGTTTTATAGTACGCCTTATCGGCGTGTGCCCTTTATCAGTTCCACGAATATAATTACGGGAAGTATATCGGCAGCGATAGGAAGTATATCTTCTCACGTGAACATCCAAAAGACCAATCAAGTATTGGCGGCACGCAACGGGATACTGGAGAAGCAAGTGATTGACCTACAATTGCAATTAAGTCGCCTGCAACCGCACGATAACGATACTATAGAAGGTTCGCCTTATCAATTCGTGATGGCGAAGGTGGTGCATAACAGTATTGCGCAGGTTAATAACTACATCACGATAGATAAGGGAACAAGAGATGGTATTGCTGCTGGAATGGGGGTTATTGCTCCGGAAGGTGTAGTGGGTATCGTGTCCAACGTATCTTCCCGTTTTGCAGTTGTTCTTCCGATACTTAATCCTCATCACCGACTCAGTTGCCGCCTTGCAGGGACGAGTTTTTTTGGTTCACTGGTATGGAATGGATGGAGTATCTACCATGCACAATTGGAAGAATTACCCCGGCATATGCAAGTGGAAAAAGGGGATATAGTTATTACAAGCGGTTTTTCGGCCATTTTTCCACCCGGTATTTCTGTGGGTACGGTAAGCGAATACTACTCGTACTACAACAATAACTTCTATGCCGCCGACGTGGAACTTTCGGTTAATTTTAGTGCGCTCAGCAATGTGCATGTAATCATCAATAGCCTGAGTATAGAACAATCTGATATCGAACAGGAGGCGCAACTATGGTAAACCGTGTAAGTTCTTCGGTCTTCGTCTTTGTCTTTTGCGTAGCTCTTCAGGCATTTATCTTCAGTCAGGTTTACATATTACGCGTTATTACACCCTTTTTCTATCTCTACTTTCTACTCAAACTTCCCTTCGGATTGGCTCGAAGTTATGTACTCTTACTTGGGTTTCTTATAGGCTGGGTGATTGATCTGTTTGGTAATACATCAGGTATGCACGCTGCCGCTTGTACGGTTGCCGGATTTGTCCGTCCGTACATTATTTCCGGACTTTTCGAAAAAAATCTGCCTGACGAATCCATACCTTCGTACCAAAATTTTGGATACAAGAGGTTTATCCTATATGTTCTCTTCTTTGTGAGTGTACACCATGTTACTCTTGCAATTGTTGAGTCTGTTGCTTTTCCTAGCCTTGGGTTCTTCTGTCTGCGTATTTTCATCAATACGATTGTGACAGCTTCCGTACTTTGTGTCGCTGAGTTGTTTAGTCTCAAAAAGAAGATAGATGACGACGATATGGATTTACCTTAAATCAAATTTACAATGAAAAAAGTATACGTATTCTTAGCCGAAGGATTTGAAGAAATAGAAGCCGTCGGCACTGTGGATATCCTCCGTCGGAGTGGCATTGAAACAATTCTTGTTTCTACAGGTAACAGCCTCCAAGTCACCGGTGCCCATTCCTTGACGCTTTCTGCCGATGTTTTTCTTCATGAAATTACCGATGCCGACGCTTTTATTTTACCGGGCGGGCTACCGGGTGCCGACAACCTCTTTAATAACCTTGACTTGCGCCAACGACTTCTTACTCATCACGCACAACACAAACTTGTCGCTGCTATTTGCGCCGCTCCTTTTATACTTGGTAAGCTCAAACTCCTTCAAGGACGGCGGGCTACTTGTTACCCTGGTTTTGAGATGCAACTCGAAGGCGCTACAGTTACATACGCTCCTGTGGAGGTGGATCTCCCTTTCATCACCGCACGTGGACCGGCTTATGTTTTCCCCTTTGCACTGGCTATTGTGGAAGCTCTCCTCGGTAGGCTTGCGGCCGACAAGACCGCACAAGCAGCTCTCCTCACCGAAGCGAAGAATGGTAACGAATAAGGCCTTCCATAGGTGAAAGGTTGATCGAAGCAATGGAAATGTGCAAGCCGGAGGCGGCCTCTCGCAAGACTTCGCGATAATGAAAAGCGATAGATCCGGTGAAATGGATAGGCAGATGAGTATAGTCGTATCGATAAACATTCTTTAATAAGAACTCGCTGAAAGCATGGTGTATAAGCGTAGATATGTTGTCAAAAGTTAAGTTGTCAAGTAAAAAGGGAGAGAATGAGGATAGAAAACGATTAGGTGACGGGTCATGATATACCTTGTACAGAAGGGCTTCCGGGGTCAATCCACAATATTCGAAGAACCGCTCCTTTAGTTCTGGCGTCAATTGGTCTCTTAAACAAGCTCCTATCAGTAGTTTTCCCAGCATGGCCCCACTCCCCTCATCCCCAAGTATGTAGCCTAAAGGAGGTATGTGGCTACAGATATTCTGCCCGTCGTACGTACAAGAATTAGACCCTGTGCCGAGTATACAAGCGATGCCCGCTTCGTTTCCACAGAGACCTCTGGCAGCTCCGAGTAGATCACTCTCAACTTTGATAGCAACGACTTCAGGCCAACAGTTCGATAAAGCTGTCCGCATGCTGTTCTTCATTTCTTCCGAAAAACAACCGGCTCCGTAGAAGTGTATCGCTTCTATCCGACAACCTGCCGAAAAAGGAATTACCGTTTCCTTCCATTCGGCCTGTAACGCTTCAATGGGATGAAATATGGGACTTGATCCTCGCGTCAGCGTTCGCGCCACCTGGTTACCCCCCTCCACCAAACACCAGTCTGTCTTCGTGGAACCCCCGTCTGCTAAAAGGATCATGCTATAAAGGATCCCGACTTATCTGCTTCTCCAAATTCGTTAGCACCCGTTCGCAGACCCGCAAATAGATGTCCGCGTTACGCCCATACCAAACTAACGAGCTATCGTAAACCTCCCGACTAATGTTGTACTTACGAAAGACAGACTCATACATTCTCGCTTTTACCGTATCACTTCGGTAAGCTACTGGTTCCAAACCTACCCAAGCTTCTGCCTTCAACATGTCCGTGAGCACGGCCTCCATCTCTTTTTCCGACAATACCCCTTCAGGTACCCGTCCACAACCGAAAAGGACAACAACTAATAAGAGAATGGAAAGTCTCCCGATCTTAATGTTTGCCATCGCCTCTCTTTTTATCGAATACCGTCAACGTGGAGAGTGACTTACGATAGAAGATGAGGAGCAGAAAGACACTGACGCAGATTGAAGAATCTGCCAGATTGAAGACAGGACGGAAAAAAATGAATCTTTCCCCGCCCCACAAAGGGAACCAGTCAGGGAAACGAGTTTGTATCAAAGGGAAATAAAGCATGTCTACTACTTTGCCGTGCAACCACTCTCCATAACTTCCGTGGGGAGGAAGAAACTCAGCCACCTGGCCGACACTGCCATTGAAAATTACTCCATAGAAAATGGAGTCAACGATATTCCCCATCGCCCCTGCCAAGATCATGGCAAAACAAACCACTAAGCCAAAAGAAACATTCTTCTTGACCAGTTTATACAAGAACCATCCGATAGCGACCATTGCTACGATCCGGAAGAGGGTTAGAAACAACTTATCTATCACTTCCATCCCGAAGGCCATTCCAGGGTTCTCCGTAAAATAGATCTGGAACCAAGGGGTCACAACGATACTCTCGTGCAACTCCATGTGCGTCTTTACCCAGAACTTTGATAGCTGGTCAAGAAAGAGTATCAGCGTAACCACGCATAATGCTCCTCTCCCTTTCGAACATTTCGACATACGCTAACGGAGGCCTCCTTCTTTGGCTTCGATACTGAGCGTAGCATGGGGTACGGCGCGCAGTCGTTCTTTAGGTATCAACTTCCCTGTCTCACGACAAACTCCATAAGTCTTGTTTTCAATACGCACCAAGGCGGCTTGCAGTGACTGAATGAACTTCATCTGCCGCTGCGCCAATCGTCCGGCTTCTTCTTTTGACAGGGTAGAAGCTCCTTCTTCCAGAACTTTGAAGGTGGGCGAGGTATCTTCTACATCTTTCCCTTCATTGCTCACTCCTGATTTCAATTCCTCATAATCTTTTTTTGCCTTGTCAAGTTTCCCTTGTATGAGAACACGGAACTCTTCCAATTCGGCATCAGAGTATCTATTCTTTGCTGCCATAGCTGTTTAGATTAACGGTGAAACATTGCAGCCCACTTAATGAAAGTACAAACGTACACAATTTGCCGCTTCTAAAACACTTCCTTCGCAACTTTGTAGACGCTCTCGGCCGCTAAAAAGGTGTAAAAGTGAAGACTCGGCACACCATGAGCTATCAAATCTCGGCATTGCCGGATGCACCACTCCACGCCTACAGACTTGGCTTCCGTGTCATCTTTGCATTTACGTAGCTCGGCGGCAAAAACTTCCGGTATGTCGGAACGGAATACGCGCGGCAATACAGTCAGTTGGTTTTTGAATACTATAGGCTTGATACCCGGAATAATAGGTACGGTAATCCCGGCCGCCCGACAGTCTTCCACAAAAGCATAGTACTTAGTGTTGTCAAAAAACATCTGTGTAACCAAATACTCTGCCCCTTGCTTCACTTTTTCTTTTGCATAAAACAAATCTGATGCTCTATTGGGGGCTTCTTCGTGTTTTTCCGGATAACAAGCCATTCCGTAGGAGAAAGAGGTTTCACTGACTTTGAAAGTCGAGCCGTCAAGCGCTATTCCCCGATTAAAATCATTTACCTGCTTCTGTAAATCTGTAGCATGTGTATGGTATTGCTCCGGATGAGATACTTTTTCTGTCGATTTGTCGTCTCCTCGTAATAACAAGAGGTTAAACACGCCTAAAAAGCTCAAATCTATCAACGCATACTCTGTCTCCTCTTTGGTGAATCCTTTACAGAGGATATGAGGAACTGCCGGAATGTGGTACTTATTCTGAATGGCCGATGCGATTGCCACCGAACCCGGACGTTTCCGCACATTCATTTTCTGCATCGAACCATCTACTAATTCTTTGTAGATCGCCTCACTGTGATGAGATGTGATATTGACATATTGGGGAGCAAACTCCAGCAATTTATCTATAATCTCGTACACGTTCCGAATGCTGTTCCCCTTCAGTGGAGGCAGCACTTCGAAGGAGAAGGCGGTTTTACCCTCGCTCCCAATCAAATCTATTACACTCATATTCAATCTGTAGTATGGGTGCAAAGATACACGTTCGGAGTGTATCTTTCCCCATCGTCACTTTCTTATTCTCTTTTCTTGCAGGTTTCAAAAAACCACTATCTTTGCGACACCTTTTCGGAGGTGAAGAGTTTTTGAATTGGTGTGGTAGTTCAGCTGGTTAGAATACCTGCCTGTCACGCAGGGGGTCGCGGGTTCGAGTCCCGTCCATACCGCCAACAATGCTGGTTTTCAGTAAGTTGCAAAATGAGCACCCAATTTTACACACAAAGTTGTAAGTTGGGTGTTTTTATTTCACAAGGTATAACCCAAAGTTTAGCGGTTTTCTGTTTCATCCTTCTTTATTCAGTCCCTTTACTTAGTGGGAGCTGAGGCGGAGCTTGAGGACTTCGGTACCCGCACGTACTACATAAATGCCGGCGGGGAGAGTGAAGGTATCGGTTCCTTGTATCTTGCGCTGGAGGCGTACTTGTCCCGTCAGGGTGTAAACAACTACCGGCACTTCATCTTCGCTTTCTACCGTCACGTAATTACCTTGGGTAGTGATCTTCACCTTGGCGGCTGAAGGAAGGGGGCTATTCTTGCTTGCGGCCATGAGTATCTGAATGTTGGTATTAAAGATGACCGACCCCAGATTGACAGCATAGTTACCTCCACCAAGTGTAGTGAAATTGTAAAGCGACCCGTTAACCAAAAGGGCTACATCGGCATCCAGATACGGTTCATCGGTTTGAAAGAAGAACTGGCAAAGGTTACCGGTATGGATGGTATGCCGTGCGGTTGAACGATATTCGTAACCGGCAAGGCTAACCGTAATACCGTCGGCGATGAGGAAGGAGATGTCAATCGGACTTATACTGTTAAGTCTCGGAACGGTTACCTTGAGGTGTTTGTCTTCCGTCAGTTGGGAGAGGGTGGTTCGGTATACACCGGTACTTACTTCCGTTATTTCGGAGGGAGGGAGTAGCTTGGCTTGATCTACGATGATGCTGGGGAAAATCGCACCTCCGGCATATTCGCCCATTTGGAAATCAAACGTACAGCCACCGCCCATCGGAGCATAAACAACTTGCTTACCGTACCGTAAGCCGGTTGGAGAAACCAAAGCTATCCCTTCGGAGAGGTCGACAATTATGGTCACATAGTTCAACTTTATACTGATCTCGTCATCATATAAGGCCGTCAACGTGTAGTTATATATGCCGTTGACTTCATCGAAGGTATAGGACACTTTATTCTTTGAGGTCACGGTGGGCGGTATATACGTCAACAGACTGTTCACCGTTTTCACAGAGAACTTGAAAGTACCACCTGTTTCTACCACATACGTTCCGGAGATGGGAGAGAGGAGGATGAGATTGTTAGCAGGGACAGGTATTGTCAAAGTACGGTAGTTAACATCAACAAGGATTTCCGTATTGGAGGTAACCTCCTGCAAGGTAAAGTTGAAGTATTCGCCATTGACAACGGGCAGTATCTCCCATGTCCGTTCTTCGGTGCGGACGTGAGCCGTAGGCCGGACATCGGCACCCACCGTAGGAGACTTCCGGACAGAGAAAGAGAAAGGTTGCCCATAGGAGAGATGGTATGTTCCTTCTTTATTGTTTCCGGTTAATTCCAGCCCTTCGGGTAATTCGGCAGAAAGGAAGACAGTGGTTGCAGAAAGAGACACAAAGACAGTGGCACTCTTAGTGACCGTTATGGTATATGTATAAATATAACTGTTTTCGTTTACGAAAACTAAAGTGACAGGATTACCACCGGCAGAAACGTGAGGCTGTATGTTGCTGTGAGCTTTGTCAACCTGTACAGCGAGGGTGAACACACCTTTGGCATCTACTTGTGCAAAGGGACCGGGATCGTTGATGAAGGAAACACCTTCAGGTAGGGCGGCAAACCGCAATGTTAATGTCTGAAGGGAGAAATGCAACGTTGCATTATCCTTTATTTCTATCGCAAAACGATAGAGATTCTTCGTGTCGTCGCGATCAATTAATTGCGCCTGCGCACCAGCATTCCCCGCTACTATTACGGTTGGAACCACATTTTTGTAAGAGCTTTTAACTTCCAAAGTAAATTCAAAGCGGCTACCAAGCGGAGCATAGTATATCCCCTGGCTATGTGAACGAAGCGTGATGTCGGCGGGAATATCGCTACTGAAAACCACCTCACGGTAAGGGCTTATCTTTATTTCCGTGTCACCAAGTTTCGCCTTGACGGTATAAGCAAAGATTCCATTTCCGAGAGAGCGAGAGAGCAAGGTTTCATTTCCGGCCACTACTGTAGGTGCAGCGTTCGGAGCACCAGCCGGCGCACGTAAAGAGAAGGTGAAAGTACTGTCAACATGAAGGTAATAGTAGCCATCCGGACGAATAGTCTGTCCTGTATTTACCAGTTCCACACCGTTAGAAAGAGTGAATTTTAACCGTGCATATTCCATTTGTATATCCACGAAAAGATCCTCATGGATATCTCCCAAGACGTAGGTATACTTCTCCTTGTCCCTGTTTATTACACGCAAATAGGTTGATCCCACCTTCACTCGGGGAGTGATATACTCAAAACCGTCTTTCACCTTTACGGTAAAGACTAATACATTGGGGCTACCTTCCGTTGCTTGCGGGAAATAGAAAATATCCTGTCCACCCTCCAATTCCATAGATTCGGGATTAAGGACAGACAGAAGGACTTTGCAGGAGCTGAGCTTCGCGTCAATGTAAATAAGGCCATTGCCTACGGGTACGGCGAAGTCATACACTCCTTCAATACTTGTCGCTTCCGGAACCAGATATTCGCCGGTGTGGGATACTTGCACCACAGGGACAACGGAAGTATAAGGAGGAGCCACCTTTAGACGAAATTTGAACATGGTGCCGGAGGTGACATACAGCGTATCGGCAGCAGTGGGGGATAGTAGAGAAATACTGTTCCCCAATCCGCCGAAAATAATTTTCGCGCAATTCAAACCTACGTTTACCGTGCTGTTCTTCTTTGCCGTCACAATATATGTGTACTTCAGTCCTCCTTCGTCGGAGACGGGTTTGGCAATGGGTTGAATCAGCACGCTATTGAACGTAACGCTGGGCAGGGTGCTTCCGTACTTGTTCGGTATCGTCACATAGAAAATATTGCGGGCATCTTCCGATACGGTCATAGAGTCTTCGGGTGTGAAAGATCTCCCTTGATCATCCTTTACTGTTAACTCAGTAGATGATATGTGGAAAAATAGCTTTCTATAGTTCGTGTGTATCTTAATGACGGCATTCTCTTTGGCGGTCAGTTGATAGTTGTATACAGTCTTGAAGCCGGGAACTTCATAAATAGCACCCTTATACTCCACCTGATCCGAACTTACTATGGGCTGTATATTGTGAGACGGGTAGTAGGCTTCTATAGAGAAGGTATATATACTGTCACGTCGGAGAAGATTATCCTTGTTCTTCAGATCCAACAATCCCACTGTAGCGAGGATGTCGAAACTGATTTCCACATAATCCAGGTTAATTTCAATTTCGGCATCACGAACGACGGTAAGGGTGTACGTCCAAACCAAACCGTTCTTCGTTCCTGTCAGCTGTTTCCCTGCATAAGAAACAACCGGTAAGGCATCCTTGTACGCCTCTTTTATTTTCAAGCTGAAGGTGAAAACACTGTTCTGTGACAAGCTATAGATACCTTGTACAGGAACTACACTTGTATACACCAATTCTACCTTTTCCGACGGATAGAGGATGTCGAAGGAGGTACTTCCTTCGGTCTTGATGTGTACACTGGTAACGTCATCTGTGGGGGATTCATCGGCTTTTATGGTACAATAAAAGACGTTATCCGCACTCTCAGTCAGACTGAGAACCTTCCCATTTTTTACGATTACTCGCGGTATCAGATAGTCATGCGTCCTTTTGAATTCAATGACAAATTCCCCGCTTGCGGTTTGGAATGTGTCGCGTTGAGGGGACAGCCGTTCTATCTCTTTATCCGCACGGACTACTATAATGTGTCGGTCTATTGTCACATTCACATCCTTAGTGACATTTATTGAGTAAGTCGCTTTATCGGCGTTAGGTTGCAACTCGTAACCGTCCACAGCCACTTTCGGAAGATAGTCGGGGAAGGAGTTTAACGCCAATTTGAATGAGAATGTCGGTTCATTTACCGGACGATAGTTATTTCCCAATCTTACCCCTGTCTCTAATTGTATACCGGAAGGCAAGCGGTCGGGGAGGTGTATTGTCCGGTGCTTCGCTTCAAAAGTGAGGATATGATCTTTGCCTCCAGGTAGCTCATATTTTCCCTGTGATGAAGCCTCTTTGGAATCAAACGTGGAGGAATGTACGGTCGGCCATAGCGACGGATTGTTTTTGAGAAAATCAATCATTGCCTCATCTGCCGGTTTTAAAGTAAACGAGAAGACAGCGTCCGAATGAATATAGTGATTACCCGTTGCGTGTGAGTAAATATAAAATCCATGAGGCGGTTCAGGCAGAACGATTGTTTTATACTCAGCTCTGATGACAATTGTCGTGTTTCGGGAAACATTTTTCTGTTGAAACTCATATAACGTATATAACCCCTCGATGCCTCCGGATGCCAGTGTTCCAGATATCGGATCATTACTCCCTTCCAATAATACCGTCGGTTTAATTTCATGATACGGATAATTGGCCTGCAAATGGAAGGTGAGCGTACTGTTTTTGGGGATATACGCACCATAGAACTGTACGAAGGAGGGATCCTCTCCGTATGCTTTGTATATAACTTCTATCCCGTCTGGAAGATTAAACTCAACTCTCACAAGGTTTTGTTGTCCGTCCGCATCCCACGAACAAGTCAAGGTCTCATTGCCTGTTGCTGTCAGTGAATAATAGAATTGACCATCTTTTGCTTGACCTGGGATGACACTCCTTCCGTAAGTTACTACAGGAATAAGTCCACGGTAATCTTCATCAACCTGAAGGGTAAACTCAAACTGTTCTCCTTTGGAGATGTAGATAGTATCCTTTCCTCTATATGAAAGTGTGTAATTGGTATGTGTGATAAGTGTTAGTCCTTCTCCTGTGACATGTAGCGGGATTTCGTGAAACGGTATAATCTGAAGTTTCACATCCAACGTATCCAACGATCCACTCTCATCATCGGGCAACAAACGGCAACGATACACACCGTCTCCATCAATTTGAATATCTACATACTTACCACCTGCGATTGACACCTGCGGCTGAAGGTTGAAGGGTAAAACGAAAGAGAGGATATTATGGTCTGCTCCGTTACTGATCTTCTGATAACCCCAGCGCCAACTCTCCTTGAATTGGAACATCTGCGTCATCTTCGCGGAATTCTCACCTTCATACTGAATATTAAATTCCAGAGAAGGGGGAAACAAGTTCCCTATCCAAATCTCATGTCCGTATGACACCGGAAGCGGTTCACCCGTCGAAAGAATATCAGCGGCAAGGTTACCCGTAATATACATTGTGTCTTTCTGAACGCCAGGGGTCGGATCGGGAGACCAGTAAATGCCCTTCCCTCCTTTCCCTACTTCTTGATACTGAAACAAGCCGCCGCCGTATCCCTCTCCGGATGCGGGTACGGCGGGATGTTGGTTACCCAAAGCATAGTTATCAACGATGAGCGTTTCTCCCGTATAAAGAATACGGCCGTTTGCCCCGTTCGCGATTCCTCCCCCGTAACCATATGCTTTATCATAGTTGACATTACTGAACACGTAGGCGGCCGCGTTCCCCCTGATTTGCATGGACGAAATTGTATTTACCGCCGTCGGAGAACCGAACAGCTTCAGCACAGCCGGCTTCGTAACCGTTCCGTCGTTATATATCCCCCCGCCAAGACCTCTCACCGTATCCGCTTTAACAAATACAGTGGAGCGATTTGCATAATTGCCGACGATGTCGGAATGCTCAATCAAAAGTGTATCCCCAAAATTAGCCAACCCTCCCCCATAACCGACTTGTCTTTGTCCCTGAACAGCGATGTTGCTTTGAATTGACGAATAATCGCTCACCTTTACAATACTTCCCGGCGCATTATAGATACCTCCCCCATAACCTGAACCGGCTACCCCCTTACTTTTGGCAAAATTACTACCCACATACGAAGATTGTATCACGGTAGTTCCACCTTCACCATTGTATATCCCTCCTCCACGACCTTCGGAGGAGAGAAGCTCGGAAGAAGAAGCAATGTTACCAATCACTCGGACGTCCCTTAGCGTAAGCGTCTCACCGGAATTGTAGATACCTCCTCCCTTGCCGGGGTAGAGGTTATCATAAGACGCATCACCACCGGTAATTGTGAGACCTCGTAACGTAACGTGTACCTGTTTAGTGGGGTTATGGATAAACATTACACGATGGATCGTCGACTCCTCGTTATCTTGGTAGGGCAGTATAGAGACCTCTGAAGGGTATAAGGTATCACCCATAATACAGATTGACCCTGACACAACGACATCCCCTGCCGTACGGTAGATACCCTTTCGCAAGAAGACGGTATCCGGCCTCCCTTGAGCGACGGCGGTACCCGCCTCAGCCCGTTTAATTTCCCGTTGGAGCGACGCTCCTGCGGTGAGGACTACCCGCTGAGCGGGAAAAGCTGCAAGTGGGAACCATAATGCAGCGAGAGCCAGCAATTGTCTTGTTTTCATTCCGGATCGCTTCTTTGCCGAACAACTTGTAAGCGTGGACGCGCACAACCATACGTCGCACAACGCCGTGTGGCAAAGATAGGAAACAATCCCGAATGGAGCGGATACTTTTTTAGCGCTTCCGTTGTTGTTTTTGCTGTCGCAATTTTTCTTCCTGTAACTTCTGGGCTTCCTCCAGACGTTTCATAAACCCGGAACGTTTCTGAGGCTTGCGTTTATTCTGCTCCAGTTTGGCAAGGAGCTTTTTCTCGTCGATGGTATAGCGAAAAATGAAAGTTTGGCCGATCGTGATGAGTGTAGAGATGAAATAATAATAAGTAAGCCCCGACGCGTACTCATTGAAAAAGAACATCATCATCAGCGGCATGAGATACATCATAGATTTCATTCCCGGCATCTGTTGCTGCCCGGTGGCGGTCAGCTCCATATTGAATTTGGTGTAGACTATCTGGGTGATGGTCATCAAGACGCAGAAGATACTGATGTGGTTACCAAAGTAAGGTGTGATGAGAGGGATATTGGCATGCCACGTCACCAAAGGGTCGTAGGTAGACAAATCCTTAGCCCAAAGAAAACTTTCGTGCCGCAACTCGAAGGCCGAAGGGAAGAACATGAACAATGCTATCAATATCGGCATTTGTAGTAGCATCGGTACGCATCCGCTCATTGGGCTGGCTCCGGCTCGATTGTAGAGATCCATGGTAGCCCGCTGACGTTCGACGGCTTTATCCTGCCCAGGATACTGGGCATTGATTTCTTCCACCTGTGGGCGGAGTACGCGCATCTTGGCGGTAGAGATGTAGGATTTGTAGGTGAGGGGGAACAATATCAGTTTAACAATGATTGTCAATAAGAAGATGATAAGACCATAATTACCGATGTATTTCCCCATGAAGTCGAAGATGGGCAAAATGAAATATTGGTTGATCCACCGGAATACACTTGTCCCCAATGACACCAACTTCGACAGCTCCAACTTCTCACCTTCCTCTTTATCCACATCATAAGATTTAAGGAGGGCATATTTATTCGGTACAAAGTAGAATGTCAAGCCCGAAGCTTCCTTCCCTTGCAAGTCAAAAGGCATTGACACGGCCGCCTTGTAATGTTTCAGATACCCACTGGTTTTCAGTGCCGTTGATGCTAATTTAGGTGACCCGAAACTCTTGCCCCCATTGGCAACCAGTACGGCCGAAAAGAACATATCCTTGAACCCTATCCATTGCAAACGCCCTTCGGGTTCTTCGCTTGCATCCTGCGTTTCACTCAGATTATCCACCTCACCGCCGGCCGTACGGTAAAAAAGTCCGGCGTAACGGTCTTCAAACTTCCTCCCTTTTTCCTGTTGCCGTACATCTTGTTGCCATACCAAAGCAAGGGATTCCGTTTCCGGTGCAAGCACTCCGTTCAACCCGACACCTCGCACCGTACAATCCAGCCGGTAATCTCCTTCCGCCAACTTGTAAGTAATCTCCAAATAACCACCTCCTTCGTTTGTTTCCAAACGCATGGATACGGACTTCCCCTCCTGGCCGGCTTCCTGTACGGCACTGAAATAGGCGTCTTTGGTGGGGAAAATTCGTTTGTCGGCCGTGATGAGGGTAAAATCAAAAACGGACTCCTTTCCCTCAAACAAAACCACCGGTTCCTCCTTGTAATTATCGTATTCTTTCAGTCGGACATAATTCACCTGCCCACCCTTGTGGCTTATCCGTACTTCTATTTTCTCGTTTTCCAAAGTCAGGTAAGTATCTTCTCCTATCAAGGCTTTTGCAAAAGGGGAGCTTTCCTTTTCAGCCTGAACAAGCGAAGACGGTTCTTGCACCTGTGCAAGGGCTGACACCTGCTGCCTCTCCACCATTGCTAAGGAGTCTTGATGCCGCTGTTGTTCAATGGCCAATAATTGTGCCTCACTAGGACGATTTAACCACGAAAAACCCACCAGGACTACCCCGATCAGGGCAAATCCTATCACTGTATTTTTATCCATGCTGTATCGCTGCTTTAACAAAATTGAGGAACAAAGGATTTGGATTCACCACTGTACTGTTATACTCCGGATGGTACTGTACTCCCACAAACCACCGCTTACCGGTCAATTCTACCACTTCGGCAAGACCTGTATCGGGGTTTTCTCCCGTACAAACCATTCCGGCTTTTTCAAATAGCTCCTTGTATTCATTATTAAACTCAAACCGATGTCGATGACGTTCCTGTATTACATCTTTACCGTAGGACTCATGTGCTTTCGACCCTTCTTTTAACATGCAGTCGTATGCGCCCAGGCGCATGGACCCACCCATGTTAGTCACGTTTTTTTGCTCTTCCATCAAGTCTATCACTTTGTGAGGTGTATGAGGGTCTAGCTCTGTTGTATTCGCCTCTTTCAATCCCAGCACATTACGGGCAAACTCAATCACCATACACTGCATCCCCAGACAGATCCCAAAACAAGCCACGTCTTTTTCCCGTCCATAGCGAATGGCGGCAAATTTCCCTTCTATCCCACGTTGTCCGAAACCTGGGGCGATGAGAAGGCCATCCATCCCTTTCAACGTCTCTTCCGCATTGCCGTCATTGATCTTCTCCGAATGGAAGAGATGTAATTCCAGCTTCCGACGATTATAAACGGCTGCTTGCGAGAGTGATTCTACGATAGACTTATACGCATCCTGCAGTTCCACATACTTACCTACCAAGCCGATGTGGACACTTTCCGTAGCCTCCCGTTGCATTTCCAGAAAAGATTCCCAACGATGCATATCCGACGGATTATCTACTGTCAACCCCATCCTCCGGATCACCAGCTCATCCATCCGTTGACGACGCAACACTAAGGGTACTTCGTAGATTGTCGGCACATCTATCGACTGGATCACCGCGTCTTCACTCACGTTGCAAAACAGTGCCACCTTGTGCATCAGGCCCGCTGGCAACTCCCGTTCTGTCCGCAACACAAGTACATCAGGCTGTATCCCTGCTTCTTGAAGGCTTTTGACCGAGTGTTGCGTAGGCTTCGTCTTGAACTCTTTCGCCGCCGCGATATAGGGAACGTACGTTAGATGTATGCTCAGACAGTCTTTACCGAGTTCCCACTTCAATTGACGGACACTTTCGATGAATGGTAACGACTCTATATCCCCCACAGTCCCACCTATCTCCGTGATTACAAAGTCGAATCCTTTTTTCCCGCCCAGCAGCTTGATATTCCGCTTGATCTCATCCGTAATGTGAGGCACCACCTGCACCGTCTTCCCCAAATAGTCCCCCCGTCTTTCTTTATTAATCACGCTTTGGTAAATCTTACCTGTAGTCACATTGTTAGCCCTTGTGGTCGGTATGTTCAGGAACCGTTCGTAATGACCCAGATCCAAGTCCGTCTCGCAGCCGTCCACCGTCACGTAACACTCCCCATGTTCATAGGGATTCAATGTGCCCGGATCTACATTTATATATGGGTCATACTTCTGGATCGTCACTGTGTACCCTCTTGACTGAAGCAATTTCCCCAGCGAAGCCGATACTATGCCCTTACCCAACGATGATACCACCCCTCCTGTCACGAAGATATACTTACTTCCCTTCATCCCTCTTGTCTTTCGGATTTCCTCACAGACTGCAAAGGTATCCCCTTTACGGAATAATGCTACCTTCGTACCTCGAACTTAAGGATACAATCTGTATGGTACAACACATTACCGAAGCAAATTTTGAGGGTCTGCTTGCTCAAGACAAACCGGTTATTCTTGATTTCTGGGCGGAATGGTGTGGCCCTTGCCGGATGATAACGCCTGTTATTGAGGAGCTTGCTCAGCTTTATGACGACAAAGTCATCGTCGGTAAAGTCAGTGTGGATGAGAACGATGCCTTGACTGAGCGTTTTGCTATTCGCAATGTGCCTACCGTACTTTTTTTGCGTGGCGGTGTGGTGGTCGATAAAATCGTCGGCGCTGCCACCAAAGATGCCTTCATCCAAAAAATTGACGCACTTCTGTAACCTCTCCAAAGAATGACTACTTTTGCCTCCCTGAGTTACCGGGGTGTAGCGCAGTTGGCAGCGCGCCACGTTCGGGACGTGGAGGCCGGAAGTTCGAATCTTCTCACCCCGACCTTGTTCTTTTACTTGCTTGCTCTCTTACAAAGGCCCGGATGGCGGAATCGGTAGACGCGCTGGTCTCAAACACCAGTGGATTCACATCCATGCCGGTTCGACCCCGGCTCCGGGTACTTTAGTATTTCAATTCTCTATATTCCCAAGAATCTGTTGAGAAACGATTTTAATTTTTCTATGACAGTCGTCTTCTTTTCCGTGTACTGATTGTTGGGTGCAAAAGGGTCAAGCGGTGGTAGAAGCTTGGTGATGGCTGTGCCTGTTTCGGGAACAAAACCGTCCTGGAAAGCATTTTTCATGAAAACTTCTGTTTCTATTCTGTTCAGGTTCTCGTCTACGATAATACGGTTTAACTCCTCTATCTTCTTTTCATCCACATATTCTCGCCAATCATCATCTACATCGGTGGCAGGCGTGAGTGAGGCAATAAACTGTTCTATCAGGTCTTTCTTGTTACGAAGTTCCATACTCGAATCTATTGCCTTTCTTATCGATACTACGATTTCTTTATCCTGCAAATGACCTTCGTGATATTTACGGATGAGTTCCAAAATATAGTCAATATTGATTTCGACCTGTTTTATCAACTCCATCTCAAAGACAATATCATCGTTCACGTTTTCGCTATCGCCTTTATTTTTGTTGCGGAACTCATTATAAAGGTCGATATACATGCTGTGATAGTCCTGTACATCGCGTTCGGTCAAGATTTCATTACCTATAAATTCATCGAATGAAGAAAGTATATTGCGGACTTTCAGTATTCCACCGTAAAGTTTGATAAACTCCTTTTGTGCCTGTTCACCGCTGGGTTGACTACCAACCGGATATTTCCCCACAAGTTCAGCTACCAGTTCCTCATAGCCGTACACTGTTTCTCCTGTTTCATCTTTGTAACCATAATAGTAATCGTTGTACGATTTGAGCAATACTATACCGCTGGCTTTCTCATCACCGAAAAGGGCTATGCTTTCGTTGGTGGCCTGTTCAAGATTGCGGAAACAGACAATGTTCCCGAATGTTTTTATGGAATTGAGGATGCGATTTGTACGGCTATATGCCTGTAAAAGCCCGTGCAGTCGCAGATTTTTATCTACCCAAAGCGTGTTCAAAGTCGTTGCATCAAAACCTGTCAGGAACATATTTACCACAATAAGTAAATCAATCTCACGGTTTTTCACTCGCTGTGATACGTCTTTGTAATAGTTCTGAAATTTGTCAGCAGAGGTGTCATAAGAAGTACCGAATATTTTATTGTAGTCTTGAATGGCTCTTTCGAGGAAATCACGGCTACTTTGGTTTAATCCGCTTGTGTCGTCCGAATTATCATCAGATAATTCACCATCAGGAATTTCTTCATTGGTGGCATAGGAAAAGATGGTTGCAATTTTCAAACGTTGTGATTCGGGCAAATCCTTTTGCTGACGTTGAAATTCATTATAATACAACTTGCAAATATCAATTGAAGCTGTTGCAAATAGGGAATTGAAACCTGCCAAACGTCTTTCTTTCAACTGATAGGATGAATTACGTTTGGTTTTTTGATCGAAATGCTCACGAATATAGTTCACAATGTTGCTTATCCGTTCAGGTGCGGCTAATGCCCGTTCGCGGTCAATGTTCCACACTTTTTCGTCTTTTATGTCTTCCTGTTCACGCATAGTACTGACGTAATCAATGCGAAAAGGCAACACATTTTTATCTGTAATGGCATCTACTATGGTGTACGTATGAAGTCTGTCACCAAAAGCCTGTTCAGTGGTTTGCAAATTGAGATTTCCACCCGCACCTGTATTAGCGGCAAAAATGGGTGTTCCGGTAAAACCGAAAATATGATATTTCTTGAATTTCTTGGTGATTGCCGTGTGCATGTCGCCGAACTGCGAGCGGTGGCACTCGTCAAAGATGATGACAAACCGACCGGAATAAGCGGCGTGGCTAGTGTTCTTTTTGATAAACACCGCCAGTTTCTGGATAGTGGTAATGATAATTTGTGCGTTTGGGTTTTCAAGTTGCTCTTTCAAAATGGCTGTATTCGTATTGCTATTTGCCGCCCCTTTCTCGAATTTGTCGTACTCTTTCATGGTTTGGTAATCGAGATCTTTGCGGTCAACCACAAAAAGCACCTTATCAATAAACGGCAACCGGCTTGCAAGTTGTGCCGTTTTAAATGAGGTCAGTGTTTTTCCACTACCGGTAGTGTGCCAAATATAACCGCCGCCTGCTGTCTTACCGTAGGTTTTGTAGTTATTCGACATATTGATACGCCCTAAAATCCTTTCGGTTGCCACGATTTGATAGGGTCGCATGGCTAAAAGCATTTTATCGGAAGTAAAAACGCAGTATTTTGTTAGCAGGTTCAGTAATGAATGTTGTGCAAAAAATGTTTTTGCGAAGCCCCGTAAATCTGTTATCGGATGGTTGTTGGCATCCGCCCACCACGAAGTAAATTCGTAGGAGTTACTTGTTTTCTTTTGAGTGGAAGATTTTCCGTTTTTGCCTACGTTTTCTTTGATGTGCTGATTGCGGGTGGTATTGCTGTAATATTTTGTATAAGTGCCATTTGAAATCACAAATATCTGCACATACTCAAACAGTCCGCTGTCTGCCCAAAACGATTCTCGCTGATAGCGATTTATTTGGTTGAATGCTTCTTTAATGTCCACACTTCGTCGTTTGAGCTCAATGTGTACCAACGGCAGACCGTTCACTAAAACGGTCACATCGTAACGATTTGCGTATGTACCGTATTCAGTGGTATATTGATTCAACACCTGCAATCGGTTGTTATGAATGTCTTTTTTATCAATCAGATAGATGTTTTTCGTTTCACCGTTATCACGTGTCAGGTTTTTGATATAATCTTCCTGTATAGTACGTGTTTTCTCCTCTATTCCTTCGTTTGAATTAGCGAGATATTGCGTAAAAAAGTGTTCCCATTCTTTGTCGGAAAAAGTGTACTCATTTAGTTTTTCCAATTGCGCACGCAAATTCCGGATTAAATCTTGTTCGGATAGGATGTGCAGGTATTCATAATTCTGCTTTTTTAGAATTTCAATAAATTCCTTTTCAAGGTCGGCTTCGCTCTGGTATGCAGTGGCGCGTTTGTAGTCGACTTGATATTCGGCTACAACTGTCGATTCAGGATTTTCAGCTACTAAATCGTACTGTTTCATTATACTGCCTTTTCAAATGTCAATAATTTATTTCTGTAGTATTCGTACTGTTGCCTCCGCATTCGTATTTCAGTAGGCAACCCTGATGAAATATCATTTACCAGTGCATCGAATTTATCCAATATCACTACGATGCGGTTCTGTTCTGAAAGCGGAGGAATAGGGATTTTGATTTTCCTTAAATTATTTGTTGACACATCAATTACTTTCGTACCCATAGCATATTTCTTTTTTTCATCCATAAACATTGGCGTTTGCGTGTAGTATGCTAAATATTTGGGATTTTCTTTGTGTCTGAAAATAGTTGCGTGTCCACCTATAACAATTTCCTCGTCGCCAAGCCAAGCAACGGTTTTGCAAACATCTTCTACATTCTCGCTTGTATTTGTAATTATCAAATCGCCTTTATTTACTTTTTGTAAAGTATTAGCCAGTCCTTTTGATACAAATGATTTTGTTTGATTGACAAAAGTACCGTAGTAGGTGTAAATTTGGCCATAATGAATACAGCCTACGCCGCTTTCAGTAAAATCTTTTTTCTGCAATCCATTCCCTCTAATTAGCATTCCTATCTCATTCATTGTCATCCATTTAATACCCCCCCCCATTCCTGTTATTTCGCTGAATGTCAGCAACTTAGTACGATAGTACTCATATTGTTTCTTTCGCGCCTCAAGCTCTGCCTCAAGCTCTGCCTCAAGCTCTGTGAACTTGTCCAAGATAGAAACGATTTCGTGTTGGATTGTGAGAGGCGGAATAGGGATTGAAAATTTTGCCAAATTCGAACCGTGAACATGTGGAACTCCACTTCCTTTTTTTGAATGGTGAATTTGTTTCTGAATATTTTTCAGGAAATAATAAATATATTTTGGCAAAAGAAATCCAGGATTAGGGTTTACTGAAAATGAATCGGACAGAAAAACAGGAATTGTCCAATAAGCAACAAAGCCAGCATACGCACCTGAACTTGAAACCGATATTGTTTCGCCTGTTCGATTCGCAACATTATGTTGATATGCAGGCGTTTGTCCACCTGCAATCACAGGCACATCGCCTTCAACAGCATCTTTTGCCGTAATGGTTGTACCACGCTGAAATTCACAAACTTCTCCCAACATTTTATATTCCACTCCATCCGGGCAATGCTGTTTTATTAGTTTTTCTATCTTATTCATTACTTCTTATTTTTAATTTCTTAATTTCCTTATCGAAATCGGAAACTATCTTCTGTCCTTTATTAAATTCATTGTATTCCTCTTCGGCTTTTCGGTCGGCTTGTAACTTCGTGATCCTACCCCTGTCCTTCAATATATTGTATTTTCGAAAAGACAAGAATTCATTTACACTTGCGCTAAATTCTTCCATAGTAAAAGTATTCTCTCGTTCCACTAAATCTTCTATGTAATCGAAATAACCTGTTACGGCTCGCTCCAACCGGCGAATTTCGACTTCCGGTAGATAATTTTTCGCAACTGTAACATCCGATTTCAAAATTCGACCATCCGGCGATTTTTTCCATGTAGCTAATCCCATATGTTCAGCATTCCGATCAGCTTTCGTATAGATAATTTCCGCAGCTGTTTGTCCCGTAATAGCGTAGTGAAACTTATTCTGCACCATAGCATAGAAATCTTGTGTAATAGAAGAATTTCTATCATAATCACTACTACACTCAGCAAATATATCCGTTATCTGTTGCCAAATCCGGCGTTCACTTGCACGAATGGAACGAACACGCTCTAATAACTCACGGAAGTAATCTTTACCAAAAGCTGTCTTTCCCTGCTTCAAACGTTCATCGTCAAGCACAAAACCTTTGGTGATAAATTCTTTTAGCGTTTGTGTGGCCCATATACGAAAATTGGTAGCTCGCTTAGAATTGACACGATAGCCAACGGCGATAATCATATCTAAATTGTAAAAATCCAGAACCTCCTTGACCTCGCCTCTAAAGCCTCGATTCACGACTGTTTCCATTTTGGAAATAGTCGTTTGTTCGAACAATTCTCCTTCTTCAAAAACTTTTTTAATATGCTTACTAATAGCAGGCACTCCAACGTCAAACAGCTCAGCCATTGCCTTTTGGGTAAGCCAAAGCGTTTCATCTCTCACCACTACATTAATCTTTACATCTTCTTGTGGTGTAGTATAAAACAAGAATTGAAGTTGGTTATTCATTTGTTGCCTCCTTCCAAATCATTCACTATTTCATCTATCGCTCTGCGTAAAGCGTCCTGTCGTTTTACAATTTCCACAATTTGGGCGTTTAGTTCCTTTATATCAACAGTTTCGCGGGTATCTTCTTGTTCCACATAAGACGATACGGCAATGTTATAGTTGTTTTCGGCAATTTTTGCATTGAGAATGAGAGCGGCGAAATGCGATTCGTTTTTTCGTTCCACAAAACACCTAAGAATATGCTGAATGTTTTCTTCTGTCAGCTTTTCCTTGTTGCCACTGTGTACGCTCTCTTTTGAAGCATCAATAAAGAGCGTGGCATTGTCGGCCTTCGATTTTTTCAGGACAATAATGCAGGTAGCTATACTCGTGCCAAAAAACAAGTTAGCAGGCAACTGGATCACTGTATCAATGTAATTATTCTCAATCAAGTATTTGCGTATTTTTTGCTCCGCACCACTTCGATAGAGTACTCCCGGAAATTCTACGATTGCTGCCGTTCCATCGGTAGCAAGCCATGCCAACATGTGCATCACGAAAGCAAGGTCGGCTTTCGACTTTGGGGCAAGCACGCCGGCAGGTGAGAAACGAGGGTCATTAATCAACAACGGGTTACTGTCGCCGTCCCATTGGATGGAATAGGGCGGATTACTGACAATGGCTTCAAAAGGCTCATCGTTCCAATGCTGCGGATCTTTGAGCGTATCTCCGTTGGCAATATTAAATTTATCAAAATTGATGTCATGCAGAAACATATTCATCCGGCAGAGGTTGTACGTGGTGAGGATTATTTCCTGCCCGAAAAATCCTTGCCGTACCTTGTCCTTGCCGAGGATTTTAGCAAAATTGAGCAGCAGTGAGCCGCTGCCACAAGCGGGGTCATATACTTTGTTTACTTCTGTTTTACCCACCAGCGTGATTTTGGTCAGCAGTTCCGAGACTTCCTGCGGGGTGTAAAATTCACCACCTTTTTTACCCGAATTGGCGGCATACATCGAAATCAGGTATTCGTACGCATCACCGAACGTATCAATCACTTGCGCTTCAAATTCGCCCATCTGCAATGTGCCGATCACTTCGAGCAACTTGCGCAATTGTTCGTTTCGCTTCAGCACAGTGTCGCCCAAGTTCTTGGAGTTCACATCAAAGTCATCAAACAAGCCTTTTATGTCATCTTCGCTCTCAAAGCCAATCGCCGAACCTTCAATGTGCTTGAACACCTTTTCAAGCGTTTCGTTTAGATTGGCATCGTCTTTGGCACGTGTAGTCACGTTCACAAAAAGTTCAGACGGCAAAATGTAGAAACCCTTTTCTTCGGTAGTGGATTGCCGGGCATTTTCAGCCTCCGCATCGCTGATTTTAGCATAATCGAAACTGTTATTACTCCTCGCTTTGCGGGTTTTTCGGTTTAAATAAACGGTAAGGTTCTCACTGATAAAGCGGTAAAACAACCCGCCCAGCATGTAGTTCATAAATTGTACGGGGGTGAGTACTCCTCCGTGCACCAATTGATTGGCTGCATTCCAAATGGTACGGTGCAGTTCCGCACGTTGTTGTTCTCTGTTCATATCGGCAAGGCATTTACTTCCTCTTTTTCATAAACTCCATCATTTACTTTTACATTCCCTTCCTCGAAAGAAAGTCGCGAATATAAATATGCCCTATCCCTTCGTATGTGTTTTCAAATACACGTTCACCTGACACAACCATCTTGGGATAGTTGTCTTTTATCTTCAAAAGATTTCCGAATTCTCTGTGGATTGTTTCCTGCGAAGACAGCTCAATACTTACCTGTATATACAGCGTCTCTCCATTTTTAGTGCAAACAAAATCAATTTCTTCAGGTGGCAATGTGCCGATTTTCACGCTATATCCACAGTACAGTAAATGATTCAGTACCACATTCTCCATTCTACGTGCACGGTCTTGTGGTTTATAGCCCGCTATCACACTACGTATACCCATATTTTCAAAATAATATTTCTCTCCTCGTTCGAATACTTTTTTCCCTGCAATATCGTAACGCCTAATTCGGTGCACTATAAATGCTTCCACTAGCGCATTTGTATATTCTATAATCTGGTTTACTGATGATTCTTCTTTATTGCTCTTCAGGTAATCTTGTATGCTTTTTGATGAAAAAAGATTCCCTGTATTGTTTGCCAAAAACCGAATAAGACGTTCCAAAAAATCAGCATTACGTATCTTCTTACGTTTTATTACATCTTTCAATACTATTGTGGAATAGATGCTATTCAGATATTCTTTAATCACTACATCATCATCAGGCAAGTGTATCAGATAGGGCAGCCCTCCGTAACGCATATAACGCGCTAAGCTCTCATCGCTATTCTCAAGCTTATGAAAATCCAAAAATTCTAAGTAGGAAAGCGAGTAAATTGCAAATTCAATATATCGACCCCCAAGTTCATTCGCTAGGTCACTTGATAGTAAGTTGGAGTTGCTTCCTGTGATGTATATATCATTGTTCTCATCTAAGGCCCATGATTTTATAGCGACATGAAATTCTGCAATCAATTGTATTTCGTCTACAAAAATATAGTTCTTCGTTTCCTTCTTTAGTCTCGAAGATACATAACTGTTCAATTGTTTATAATCTCGTATCTTGTCAAACTTGATGTCTTCTTTATTGATATAGATAATATTAGCAGCTTTGTGATTCGCTTCAATCAGGTCTATTAGTTGATACAGTATATAGCTTTTCCCCACACGCCTATGACCCGTCAATACCTTAATTACCTGTTTGTCGATAAACGGCGCTATTTTATTGATATACTCGTCCCTACGGAAAATTTCAGCCCCTTTTTTCGCCACAATTATTTTCATTACGATTAAAATTTCCCCCAAAACTACGATTTATTTTCATCGTCTTGAAACAATCTTCCCCATAAATTCTGCTCCTGCCAGCTGACCGTACCCTCCTTTCTCCACCGACTTCTCATCAAACCTCCTCACCTCATCTGCCTCACAACCAGGCTTATATATCACAAATGGCACCGCCTCACTCGTATGCGTGCGTAGCGCGCACGGCGTCGGGTGATCTGGCAGCACGGCTATCGCCACTCCCTCCTTCCACCCTTGCACCGACTCATACACAGGCCCCACCACACGGCTATCCAAATTCTCTATTGTCCGTATCTTTAATCCCACATCTCCCTCGTGACCTGCCTCATCGCTTGCTTCCACGTGCAGGTACACAAATTCATGCTCTGCCAGCGCTGCTACTGCTGCCGACGCTTTCCCTTCGTAGTTCGTATCGTACAAGCCCGTGGCTCCTTCCACGTAGATGGGACGCAGCCCTGCGTACACCCCTATCCCCCGGATCAGGTCCACCGCCGAGATCACCGCTCCTGACTTAAACCCATACATCGCTGACAGCGTCTGCATTGCCGGACGGTACCCTGGCGACCACGGCCAGATACTATTCGCCGCATCTTTCCCTGCCGACACCCGACGCACATTCACCGGGTGCGATGCCAGTAGTTCTTGCGACCGATGTATCAGTTTATTCAGCTCCGATGCTGTCCATGACGCTTCTGGCGCCTCCGGCTTCACCAAATATCCCTCGAACGACGCTCCCGGCACATCATGCGGGGGCGTACAGGCCAACCTCTTGTCACCTCCTTTCATCACCAGCAGATGACGGTACGATACACCTTTGTAAATTTTAACATATTCCCCCGCCAGCTCCGCATTCAAATAGTCCACCAGCTCACCTGCTTCCGCTGTCGATATATGACCTGCCGAGTGATTCTTGATCCGGCCTCCTTCCACACAGATCAGGTTACAACGCAGCGCCAGCTCACCCGCTCTCAGCTCTACGCCCATCGCTGCTGCTTCCAGCACACCACGGCCCTCGAACACTTCCCCAAGATTATACCCCAGCACCGACAGGTTCGCCACCTCGCTCCCCGGATGATACCCCAACGGCACCGTCTGCAGACGCCCCGTCACTCCTTCCGACGCCAGCCTGTCCATCCACGGTGTTTTCGCATATTGTAGCGGTGTGAGGCCGCCCAGTGAGCCTATCGGCTCATCCGCCATCCCGTCCCCCAGTATGATTATCGTCTTCATTCTCTTTCGCTTTGCCGCAAAGGTAACCCTTATACGCACAACTCGCCCTCCTCGCCTTCGGCGCACCAACTTCGCCCCCCCCCTAAAATCACCGTAGTCCAATTTGTACTCAGGTGATTTATCATTCGTGCTCCTCAGTCTGCATCAATGATCGGGCATTCGCCTTGAATCACCTGCCTACTTCAGTGTTTCACTTTCATACCGCAAAGATACAAAACTTTTCCCAAACAAAATCACCTGAGTACAAATTGTACTACGGTGATAAATGAAGAATTACAGCTGTAAGGAATACAATGAATAGCCGGTATGGGTTCTATATATAAATCAATAAATTACAAAAAAAATGAAGAATCTTTTATCTCTAATGAGCACGGTAGTGCTAAGTGGCCTCCTTTTCACTTCCTGTGACAAAGGGGATGATGAAGTCAATTCCAAAATAGTCGGCATCTGGAAAGTGACCCATGCGGCCGGGTGGTATGGAGCCTATGGGTATGAAGGCGATGGTAAGTTGGAAGATTTCGATTGGGAGGCTAACAAAGAACCTGAAGGAGAGTACAGTGGATTCATGGAATTCAAGTCGGATGGAACGGCTTGGAGCTATGAGGGGGATAGTATAGAAGGGTGGCATAAAAAGTCGGTTACCTACACGCTCAAAGGTTCTACCCTCACTTTGAGGGAAGAAGAGGATGATGAAATATACGAAATACACGAAATATACGTGCACACAAGAACCGTAGTGAGTCTCACCGATAATACGCTCGTGCTTGAAAGGCGCTATGATGAGGAGGACGGAACACCATACGAGGCATATCGCGATTGGTATATGAAAGTATCCTCCCTACCTGATGCAGTAGAGGACTAAACCACCACAGAATCCATACCGGCTTTTTTTCTTTTACCTCCTTACCCCCTCCTCCTCCATGCCCCGTACTTTAATTTAAACACGCAAAAGCGACGCGGCATCATAAGGATGCTATTAGTGACACTACACGGTAGACACGCTTCTTAGTAGGGGAGGGGAAAAAGCGTGTCGCCAAGCGAGCGAGAAGCGTCTGTTTCATGGCAAAGAGGGATTGCACAAATTCACAGATTTATTAACGAAATTAACGAGGTTAGTCAAAGATGCTTATCGAGCCAGGCGTCGCCTTTCTTGGAGTAGACAAAGAGGACGATAGGCAGCATGATGAGGCACCCTGTCCCATAGAAGACGAGCATGAGGTCCAGATAGGTGTTGATATCCATGGTATTAAGAATTAAGTGAATGTTCGTGGAGATCCCGTTTCTTTGCGAAACGGTAGGCGAGGAGTGCGAAGAAAGCGGCGAAGAGGAGCCCGATGACAAAGACTCCCCCGGCTCGCAATAGGAAGCCCGCGTCCGGCTCAGACCCCGTCAGACTCCCGAAGACCGACGACGCCGTAGATAGGCACAACACCGCGAACGCCGCCTTGGCGGCAGTCCCAAACAAATCCTGCAAAAATGCATGCCTATGTTTCATGGTGCAAAGGTAAGAAAAACATCGTATCCCCTTCCCCCTCTCCCCTTCTCTACTTCTCATCCACTACTCTGCCACAAAACCGTCGTTACGACGGCCTTTCCTTCACATACTTAAGGCGTCGTGAATTTTCAGCTCCTTCTCCCCCTATCTTTGCCCCTGTTCTTTTCATTTAAATAGGTAATGCCATGATTTTAGGTGACGTCCCTTCTCTTCACGAGCTTAACGTGCTCATCTTCGACCTCGCTAACGACTTCCTCGAGCGCTTCGCCGACGATATGGAACACTGCACCCACCTCCAGCGCACACGCATCCGCCAAGCCTGTTTCCACCTCGCTGCCAAAGCCATCCACAACAACGAGAAACTCCGACAAGGACACGCCAGGCAAAACCTCAACGAGCTCAAATTTGAATTTGCTAAGCTCAAACGTGAACAAACGTTAGCGCGAAATGTGAATTCCGTTAACAAATCTGTGAATTTGTGCAATTCTTTCACGCCACCTCCTCCACCCCTGCCCAAACCAGGCCCGCCCACCGAAGCCGACCTCGCCTTCGACCGCTTCGTCGCCGACAACACCGCCAAAGCCGAAGCCGCCGCTGCCGCCGCCGAAGCCGCAAATCCCACCCCCCAACCCACCCCCACTACCCCTCCTACTCCCCCCAAACCCAAAAAAGTCATCTCCCTTCCCGACCCCTCCTCCCGCTCTCAACGTATCCGCTACAACTACCCTCCCTCACACCCCCTATTCCGACGCCCCGACCTTCCCCCCGGTTACTAATCACCCAAATTATGCCTACCTTTGCACCCATGTACTTCAAAGACGTCTTCGCTCAAGAGCCCCTCAAAGAACGCCTGCGCGCCTATGCCGACAAGCGCAACTTCCCCCACGCCCTCCTCCTTTCCGAGGCCGCTCCACATGGTGCCTTCCCTCTCGCCCTTGCCTTCGCTCGCTACCTCAATTGCCTCCACCCCACACCCTCCGATGCCTGTGGCTCCTGCCCCGCCTGCAAAAAGTTCGACAACCTCGCACACCCCGACCTCCTCTTCGTCTTCCCCATCGCCAAACGCTCCAACGCCTCCCTCTGCAACGACTTCCTTCCCACCTGGCGCTCCTTCATCGCACAATCCCCCTATTTCGACTTCGATGCCTGGCGGCTCACCCTTGACGCCGCTAACGCCCACCTCCATATCTTCGCCGCCGAGGCCAACCACCTCCTCCGTGCTCTCGCTCTCAAACCCGCCGAAGCACGCACACGCACCGTCATCCTCTGGCTACCCGAAAAACTCCAACCCGAAGCCGCCAACAAACTCCTTAAACTCATCGAGGAGCCTCCTCTCAACACCCTCTTCCTCCTCATCTCCCTCAACCCCGACGATATCCTTCCCACCATCGCCTCCCGATCACAACGTATACACCTCCCGCCTATCCCCATACCTCCAACCGCCCCGGAACTCGCCTCCGCACTTGACCTCCAACACCAGCGCTTCTTCGACCTCTTCCAATCCCTCATGCGCAACGCCTACACCCGTAACCTCAAAAACCTCAAAGACTGGACTGACTCCCTCGCCGCCTCCGGACGTGAAGAGCAAAAGCACTTCCTCCGCTACACCCAGTTCATGCTCCGCGAAAACTTCGTCTTCCCTCTTCAGCTTCCCTCCCTCTCCTACCTCAACGAGCCCGAAACCACCTTCACCCGCAACTTCGCCCCCTTCATCTCGCACCGCAACGTCTCCACCCTCATGGACGCCTTCGCCCGTGCCGAATCCGACATCGACCGCAACGTCAACTCCCGCTTCGTCTTCTTCGACCTTGCCCTCAAAGCCATCCCCCTCCTTCTACATCCACCCCCGTCCGCTTCGCGACACTAACCCCGCCCCTGCACCCCCTCGTTCTTTGACTTATTGATCTCCCCCTCCCCCGTGTCTACCTTAGTTATACCGGTTCATCGCCTCCTGGGCTCCACTGAGGCAGTACGTCCGCACCGCCTCTACGCTACGCTCTACCAGCCCCGGCAGTGCAACCTGCTCCTCCGCTGTAAACTGACCCAGCACGTACGACACCTGACCCCCGCGGGGGTAGCCATTCCCTATACCCACCCGCAACCGCGCATACTCCGTGCTCCCTAATTGCGCCTGGATATGCTTCAACCCGTTGTGACCCGCGTGGCTCCCTTGCACTCGCACTCGCAGTGACCCAAACGGCAGCGCTATATCATCCACCACCACCAGCACCTGACCCAACCCCAGCTTCTCTTTCTGCAGCCAATACCGCACCGCATCCCCCGAAAGGTTCATCATCGTGTTCGGCTTCAGCAGCGTCACCCGCACATTCTTCAGTCTCAGCCTTGACACACCTCCATACCGCTCACTCACGAACGATGCTCCGCACCCTTCCGCCAGCTCATTCACTACCCGAAAGCCTATGTTGTGCCGCGTTCCCGCGTACTCCGCCCCTATATTCCCTAACCCCACAACCAGGTACGACCCTCCCGACACCGCCTTTCCCTGCTGCTGCCGCTAACGCGACACCTACTTTACTTCCCTGCTGCTGCTGCTGCCGCACCACGCGCTGCACGCGTCAACTGCACCGCACACACCACCGCGTTCGGCGCATTTATCAGCTCCAGACCTGGTACTTGGATATCCCGCACCTGCATCGATTTCCCCAGACCCAAGCTATCTACGTTGATCAGCAGTTTCTCTGGCAGGCTCGCGTACGAGCCTTTCACCTTCAGCTTTCGCATCTGCAACGACAGCTTACCGCCCGCTTTCACCCCTTCGGCATACCCCTCAAGCGCCACCGGCACCTCCATCACGATCGCCTTCTCCGGAAATATCTCCTGAAAATCGATGTGCAGCACCTCCTCACTCACCGGCTGAAACTGGATAGCCTTCACTATCGACATCACCTTCTTCTCCCCTATGCTCAGCTCCACCAGAAACACCTCCGGCGAGTAGATCAGCTTCCGTATCCCCTCTATCGTCACCGTCAGATGTTGCACCTCCGCTCCTCCATACAGCACAGCCGGTATCAACCCTTCCTTACGTAGTGCCTTCAGTGCCCGTTTCTTGTCTCCCGTCTCTGTCGCTACCTCCCGCAGACTCCCTGCCAATGCGAATGTCTTCATCCTATTGATTCACTTTATTTGTTCTCCTAAATGAGCCCGCAAAGGTAGCAAACCTTTTCTATCTGCAATGCACTTTATACGTCCGGGCTCCCTCCTTGACTATATACACCCCCTTCGCTAACGGTAGCCCTTCACTCGGTACTGCTGACACCTCCAATACCGGCACACCCCGTAGGCTGTAGATTATCAGCCCTCCGGGCTGTTCACCCACCTCCACCACGCCCAGCCCATACTTATGTATCGTGATCGCCAAGTCCTGCGTCACCACTGGCACCACCACCTTATACTTCCCCGCTTCCACTTCCACCGTCTCCACCGACGACCCATTCACCATCACCGTCGGCACCTGCTCCGGCAGATACACATAGAACTCAAGGTCGTTGTTCGGCGCTATCGCCAACGCCGTCAGTGACGGCGACATCGTAATACCCGGATCCGTGATTAGAAACGACACCGTCACCGCCGTCTTGTGCACCGATATCTCCAAGTCCTCCTTGATGTTCTCCAACCGCACCCTATACTGGCCATCCCCTTCCATCCCTGCAATCACCGCCTCACCGTTCACTATCACCGCCGGTGCATACCCGTTCAGCTTCAGCCCAAACTCAAAACTACTCCCCGGTGCCACCCCGAAGTCCTTCAGCTTCAGGTCTGTGTATATATCTGGATCCGTGATACTGAACAACAGCCTATGGTACAGGAACGCCACTTCCGCCTCCGTATCTTCTATCAGGTTGCTCAGGATCACCGTCACCGTATCCTGACCTCGTGCCGGATATTCTTCGCTACCGCGACACTTCACTATCGGCTGTGCCAGCCTATAATACTCACTCACCACAAACGATACCTTCTCCTCCTTCGATGTGATGCTTCGCCTATACCCTTTCTCCGTCACCTCCAACCCCTCACTGTCCAACAACTCCACCCCTTCCGGCACTCGGACATACAGCGATAAATGCGGTATCTCCGTGCTGCGCACCACAAACGTGTCCAACCCTACCTCCCCGCCCGTGTACGGAAACGTGTACTCATACACTCCGCGCGATATCACCTCTGCTCCCAGCGCCACCAGCGTATCCTCACTAATAGCCTCCACCGACGGGCGAAGACTCAACGTGTACAGCCTGAATTTCAGTGCCTCCCCCTGCTTCACCGCGTACTGATACTTCCCCTCGCTCAACGACTCTCCTCCTATGCTCAGTGCTCCGTACATCCCCGCCGGCTCAAACACCACGATGTTCAGCCCCGCGTAGTCCACCTCCAGATAGATCGTGTCCTTCTCCTTCTTCGGTACCTTCACCGTATAATAGTACGCCTTCAACTCATAATTCTTCCCGATGAATTCCGTCTCCGCTCCCTTGTTCAGCAACACCACATCCCGCATCTCGCCTGACTTGTTCTGCACCGCCACACTGAAGTCCCCCGACACCCGGTACGTCCCCGCCTCCAGCACATAAAACTCCTTCCCGTACGGGATGAATTCCACCCCTGCCGGCAGCTCCTTCATCACCACCACCCGCGCATACACGCTCGCCTCCACCAACATACTCTCCCCCACCACCGGGATATAGTACGTCGACGTCCCTTCCACGCTGTTCCGGCTTCGGGGCGCTACGCTCCACCCGTCTACAAACACCTCCGGTGCATACATGTCGTCTATACTATATGTCGACACCTTCACCATAAACTCCTTCCCCGACGACAGATACACCACATCCTCTTCCCCTTCTTTCCATGTCGGTGTATGTTCTCGGTACGTGAACCCTTCCCCTGCCGGTGCCGGTGCTAGTACTATACGGCATCCGTCATATTCCGCCCATATGCTATCGCACACCAACGACGAGATCGTATATTCTAACGTATACCCATCCCCTACCAGGTCATACCCTGCCAATTCCTCCTTGTGACGTACACCCCCCTCATCCACGTACGACCAGCTCACCTTCCTTATCTCCCCCCCTATGTATTTCTCCCCTGCCTTCTGCACCACAAATTTGAACACCCGCTTCGCGTCTACATTCACCGACCCTGCTCCCCACGACGTAAACGTCACCCCCGCCGAGTTCGTGATAAACTCTATCTTCCGCGTCGACGTATGCGCATACAGGTACACATCCCCCGTGCTCTCTACCGTATAATAATACGTCAATCCCTCCTGCTTCTCGCTCGCAATGTCTGTCGACACCAACGCCGTGTCTCGGCACAATCGTGGCGTCACCGCTCCAAAGCCTTCCCCCAGCGTCAGCGTCAGCGGTAGCGCATTCTCCAACGACTCGTACACCTCTATACTATACGGCCGCTCAAACCCGCCCCGCCGGTTCAGCGTCAGCGTCCATACTCCTTCCGACTCCCCACTGCCCCCTTTACCCGTCGTGACGATGTTATCCTTGATCACCGGCGCTTGCAGCTGTGCACTCCCGCCTGCCGCTGCGCGGTACACCCCTCCCCCGCTACCCTCTGCCGTACTCTGGCTATTCTTGATCGCATAGTTACCTTCTATCCGCACCGCACCGTCAAAGCGCACCCGACCATGCACCCCTATCGCTATACCGCCCCCATAGCCCTTCCCCAACCCCGTCGTCCCTATATTCCCCTCCACTTCCACCGCCCCAGCGTACGACGTCAGCAACCGCAAATCCGACAGACCTAAGCCCTCGCCCTCCTCTACATAGATACCCCCGCCCCAGCCCTCGCTCTTGCTCGCGCTATTCTGCACCCCCACGTTCCCTTCCACCAACAGCACCACCTCTCCTACTTTCCCCTTGCCCACAATGTCAAACAGTGTGTTCGACGCAATCCCTATCCCGCCCCCTTGACCTACGCCAAGACCTACCGTCCCCACGTTCTCCCGCACCTCCAGTACTCCCTTCACCAGCACCTTTCCGCCGCCCGCACTCAGCACCCCGCCGCCTAACCCCGTCCCCTTACTAACCTCATTCTTCACCCCGTAGTTCCCCTTCACCTCCACTTTCCCCTCTATCTCCATGTCCCCCGCGCTATAGATACCACCCCCGTAACCGCTTCCTGTGCCCACCGTCGCAATATTCCCCTCCACGCGCCCCCCTATCAGCACCACCTTACTGCTGTCCGCATTGTACACACCCCCCCCGTAACCATCCCCCGTGATACTCCCCTTGTTCCCCCTTACCACCACGTCCCGCAATGTCGTCACCCCGTAACGGGTATAGATACCCCCGCCCCGGCCTGCCGGCACCACAATCCGCTCCGCTCCAATTATAATCTCTTCTTCCGCTGTCGCGGCACCTCCCTCTATCGTGACCCCAGCTATTTCCACCACCACCGGCTCCGACGCACTTGCCCCCTGTACCACCACCACGCGCTTCCCCAATCCCGCCTTCAGCACTATCCCCTCCACCTCACCAATCACCCGCAAATGCTTCGTGATGCAGATACTCCCACTATCCGCCAACGCATACCTGCCCCCCTCCACTATCCGTATAATGTCGCTACTCCGGCTCCACTCCAGTGCCTTATCCAGACTACATGCATCTTCTGCCGTCACGCCCTGACCCTCTCCGCCTATCTTCACATAGTACGTCGCCCCCTCTACCGCCGGCACACTCGCCAACAGCAGCACACTCACCCACACACTCATCCCCACGCTCACGCCCCTCAACACGCCCCCCAGCACCGCTCCTGCTTTCCTTCTCATTGCCGTATCCGTATCTATAATATCGTCCCCGCAAAGATACGATTCTTTACTCAATTTGATACCTTTGCACCCATGATCTGGAAAAATATCCTCGCCCTTGCCATTGCCTGGACCCTCGTCTGGTTCGCCTACAAAGGCGTGCCCTCCTATGCTTGGATTCACGACTCCCTCCTTCGCGGTAACTACACCCTTGCTAAGGAACACCATGCCCTCTCACAAGACCAGAGGCGTGAGATGAAGCTCGGCTTCGCTTTCCGGTACATCAACTTCATCCGTGAACAGACCCCCGACTCTGCCGTCATCCTCATGCCTCCTTGGGACGCCTACCCCAAATCCGATTTCGGCGATGCCGAAGTCTTCAACAAGCTCTGGAGACTTCGCATCCTACACCCCAGACGCATCGTCGATGCCTACGAATTGGACACCGCCCTCAACTGCTTCGCCGATCGCATCACCCACGTCGCCATCGTCAATGGATGGGGCTATGAACACCTCCCCTACCCACAGCCCCCCAATCCCCCCGCTTACGCCGTCCTGCCTATTAACCCTTAATCCTCTCCCTCCTATGCTTACGCTTGGCTTATTCACCTCCTTCCTCCTCGGCTTCTCCCTCCTTAACGCCCTGACTACTTCCCTCTCTCGCCTTGAGAGGTTGGGCCTCGCCTTCCCTCTTGGCCTTGCCACCCAAACCTTCCTCATGATCCTCCTCGATGTCGCCAACCTCGGCCTCACCGCCAACAACGTCCTCATCCTCTCCCTCGTCCTCATCGCCGCTCTCACCGCCTTCTCCTTCCGTCACCCCCACGCCTTCCGTGACTTCCGCGTAGCGCTACTAAAGCGTCGTTACCACGCCGTCGCTCTCCTCTTCATCGCTCTCACCGCCTACCTCGAGTACCTCAACTGGACTAAGTGCCTCTTCTTCCCCACCTTCGACCGTGATTCCCTCTGCGGTTTCGATACCATCGGATACATCATCGCACAGGAGCATACCCTCAAAGACCTCTCCATCTTCCAAAAAAGCTACCTCCACGGCATTGACGGCCCCGGCAGTTACATCAACTACATGCCCTTCGTCCAGCTCGCCTACGCCTATGTCTACGACCTCGGCGCCGAGTCCTCCAAAATCATCCCCGCTCTCTCCTTCCTCTCCTTCCTCATCGCCTTCTTCGCCGTCGCCCGGCGATTCGCCGGAACCACCGCCGCCGCCATCATCACCTTCTTCACCCTCATCACCCCCGAATTCATCGCCTTCTCCTCCTTATCCATCACCAACGTCATCCATGCCATCTTCGCCTCCTTAGGCCTTGCCTACACCGCCCTCTGGCTTCGACACACCCACCCCGCCCCGCCCGTATTACCCCCCCCCATGACTTCTCGCACTCCCTCACCCTCCCCCTCTTCCGTGACGCCCGCCACGCGCAATGAAAGCGTCGTTACGACGCCTGCCCTGCTCATTGCCGCGCAGCTCTGGGTTCGGCACGAAGGCATTGTCTTCACCCTCGCCGCCATCGCCGCCGTCTGCCTCCTCGCTCCTCGTAAAAAGCAGATCCTCACCTTCACCGCCATCTCCCTCTTCCCCCTCCTCCTCTGGCTCTCCTTCATCCAGCTCTACGACCTCCATGCCGAAGGTGTCATCCACCTCCTCCCCCTCTTCGACCTCGATAAGGCCGCCGTCATCGCGCACTACCTCGCCGCGCTCTTCGACAGCCAGAATTATTACGGCCTCACCTTCCCCCTCTTCGCCATCGCCTTCCTCTGCAACCTCCCCAACCTCCTCCCTGCACTACGACACAAGCGCCTCCACGAAGACTTCCCCCTTCTCGGGCTCACCTTCGCCGCCTTCCTCCTTTACGTCGCCCTCCTTTACCAGCTCGATTACAAGTGGGATTCCATTGAAAATGTCCTTGCTTATTCCGTCAAGCGTTTCCTTTTCTGCTTCATCCCACTCCTTTGGCTCTACACCTTCTCCAACCGCTACGCCCGACGCTTCTTCGCCTTCCTCGACGCCTCCCTCTCCCCTCCTCCCTAACTCCCCCTCCCTGACCACTACCAATCCACTTCTCTGCAATAAAAGCATCCTGCAGGATGCCGTCGTGAATTTTCACCCCTACCCTCCCCCTACTTTTGCCCCTGTCTTTTAATTTAAACACGCAAAAGTATGATACTTGGTGACGTCCCTTCGCTTCACGAGCTTAACGTGCTCATCTT
>JAITRC010000012.1 GCA_031288615.1 Tannerellaceae bacterium | reverse complement strand
CCAAAGCCATCCACAACAACGAGAGAATCCGCCAAGGCCATGCACGTCAAAACCTTAACGAGCTCAAATTCGAACTTTCCAAGCTCAAACTTAAAGCCAAACGTGAACAAACGTTAGCGAAGAACGTTAAATCCGTTAACAAATCTGTGAATTTGTGCAATTACTCCACCCCTCCACCACCTCCGCCACCCCTGCCCAAACCAGGCCCGCCCACCGAAGCCGACCTCGCCTTCGACCGCTTCGTCGCCGACAACACCGCCAAAGCTGCCGCCGCCGAAGCCGCCGAAGCCGCAAATCCCACCCCTAAACCCACGCCCACCCCTCCGCCCGCCCCCAAATCCACCCCTACCGCCCCTCCCAAACCCAAACCCGCACCCAAAACCACCCACCCGCCCTTCACCCTCGACGACCTACGCCTCTCCCCCTTCCGATACATACGTCGACACCGACCCACCTACTGCCATTGACCCCCTCCAACCTACCTTACTAATGTGTCTACTTCCTATCTACGGCTCTGCAATGGAAGCGTCCTCAGGACGCCCACGCCTCCAATGCCTGCTCCTCCGCCAACCGCATCTCCACCTTCTCCTTCCGCGTCTTGTCTTTCAGACCGCACAGGTGAAGAACCCCGTGTATCATCACCCGCAACAGCTCATTCTCGAACGGCACTCCCACCTCCTTCGCGTTCTCCCGCACCGTTTCCACCCCTATCGCAATATCCCCACTCACCACCGTACCTTCACTATAGTCGAACGTGATCACGTCCGTGTCGTAGTTGTGACCCAGCCACCGCTGGTTCAGCGTCAGCATCCGGCCCCTACTGCAGAACCGGTAGTTGATCTCACCCACCTCCTTCCCATACTCACCCGCCACTTCCCCCACCCACACCACCACGTGACGCTTCCGCACCGTACGCCACCACCACCCTATCACGCCCTCCTCTATCTCAAATCGTATCTTCATTCTACAAAATAAGTGCATTTATTTAACTTCGCGCCGCCATGTCAACGCATTCCTCGCTCAAACGCAACTACCTCTACAACCTCCTTAATGTCGGAGGTGGGCTCATCTTCCCTCTCTTCTCCTTCCCTTACGCCTCCCGTATCCTCATGGCCGACGGACTTGGACTCGTCTCCTTCTACCAATCCATCATCGCCTACATCGCCCTTGCCGCCGCCATCGGCATACCCCTCTACGCCGTCCGTGAGGTCGCCCGTGTCCGCGATGACCCGCGACAAGCCGCCATCGTCACCCTCGAAGTCTCTATCCTGCATGGATCCACCACCCTCATCGCCTACCTCCTCGTCATCGCACTCACCCTCTTCCTGCCTCGCATCTCCCATCCACACCTCTTCCTCCTCATCTCCTCCATGCTCGCTCTCCAGGTCATCGGCGCCGGCTGGTTCTTCCAAGCCATGGAAGACTTTAAGTACGTCACTATCAGGGTCTCCATCCTCCGCGTCTTCCTCCTCGCCGGACTCTTCCTCTTCGTCAAGTCCAAGGACGACCTCATCTTCTACTCCCTCATCCACGTCCTCGGCGAGATGGGCGCTTCCTTCTTCAACCTCTTCCGACTCCGTACTTACTTCAAAGGCATTCGCCTCACCCTCACCGACCTTCACCCCCTCCGGCACCTCCGTCCCGCCCTCAACATCTTCGCCCTCAACGTCGTCATCAGCATCTACGTCAACCTCGACTCCGTCATGCTTGGCTTCATCAACGACGATGCCGCCGTTGGCTTCTATTCTCCAGCCTTACGGCTCACCAAAACCGCCATCGGCATTGTCTCCGCCCTCGGCGCTGTTCTCCTGCCACGCTTCTCCAACATGATCTCCAATAACCAAACACAAGCCTTTAACGAACTCGCCTCCAAGGCCATTGCCTTCGTCTTCTTCCTCTCCCTTCCCATGATGGTCGGGCTTATCGCCCTTGCACCCGCCGCCATCCTCCTCTTCTCCGGATCTAACTACCAACCCTCCATCCTCACCCTCCAACTCCTTGCTCCCATCATCCCCGCCATCTCGCTCTCCGGCATCATCGGCATGCAGATCCTCTATGCACAAGGCAAAGAGCACATCGTCCTTCGGGCTACCACCGCCGGTGCGCTCATCAACCTCACCCTCAACCTCCTCCTCATGCCGCACTTCGCTCAATGGGGCGCTGCCGCTTCCACCTCCATCGCCGAAATCACCGTCACCCTCCTCTGTATCTTCCTTGGCCGTCCTTATTTCTCCTTTGCCTTCCGGCACACCTCCACCCTCAACTACTTCACCGCCACCGCCCTCCTCATCCCCTACCTCCTCCTCCTTTCCCACCTCATCTCCAACCCCCTCACCCTCATCCTCACCGCCATCCCCTCTTCCACCCTCCTCTACGCCGCCTTCCTCTTCCTACGACGCGACCGCTTCATCCTTCAAATACTCTCCCTCTGCCGTAACTACTGCACCAATGAGAAACGCAGTGACAGCCCATAGTTCGCGTTACTCGTCGGAAATGAGTTGTTCGACACCAACGGCTCATTCATCTGCAAGTCAAAGAACGCTCGCACCGTCAACGCCCGAGACATCCCGTAGTCCGCCGATAGCATCACCGTCTTCGCCACATTCCCACTCGTCGCCTGTGTCGTCCCATCGTCTATCCGGCGGATCAACGCCTGAGACTTCCGGTACGAAAAGTCCACCGACACGTTCAGGTCATTGCTGAAGTTCTGTGATCCCTTACGACCCAGCACCTTGTTGAACTGCGTCACCTTATAACCTCCTCCCACCACCACCTCCGTGTTGCTGTTCTCCACCACCTGGTACGACGAGATGTTCAGGTTCACCACCTTCGACGTGTTGTACTGCAGCTTCCCCGTCATCCCATTCACCAGCACCGCATTAGCTCCCAACAGCGGTGAGAACGTCTGCGTCAGGCTCACCGACCCTATCTCATACGCCGACGATGGCACCGGTGCCCCCGTCTGGATGTTCCGCACAAAGCCCAACCCATCCCCAGCACTCACCCAGTTCGAGTACGACGAATACGACCCCACCGTGTACACTCCCCTGTACTGGTGGTTCAACGACAGTGTCTTGAACACCCGCTTGAACAACGGTAACCGCACCAGACCGTCATAGCTGATGTTCCAGTTCGGGAACAGGCTCCCCAACCCAGGGAACAACGACAGCGAGCTCCCGCCCGCTTCCTTACCCCTGTACGCCGCTAGGAACGACGGGATCAGCACGTCAGACGAGTTCACGCTCACCGAGCCCTTACCCCCATCATACACCTCTCCACCTAACCCCGCCTCGCCCGTGAACCCGTACGCTGGGTACCGCCGCCCTGCATACCGTGCCTCCAACCGCTCCGCGATCACCCCCCGGTTCTCCATGAACCGCCTGAACGATGCCGACGCGTACCCCCGCGTCGCATCCTCCGTCTTCTCGAAGAAGCTCCCCAAACCCACCACCGTCATCGTGTAGCTTCCCCCTATAAGCTCCGGCATCCCCGCGTACATGTACTGGATCGTGCTGTTACGGGTGTCCACCTGGTTCGCCGTCAGGTCTATCCGCAACCCCGGTATCGGCTCAAGGTTGCCCCGTAGGTTCAGCGTCTTCGCCCCACTCAACGCCACTGGGTTCACGTTAGTCTCACTCATCACCAGCCACCCCTGTGACGCCGCCCGCTCAACGTACCCCCGCCCCGTACCCCCGAACGCGAAGTCCAACCCCGGTATCAACACCCCACCCTGACGCTGCTGACCAAACGCATCCCCTATGTCCGGACGGAACCCCGGTAGCACCATCCCCTCCGTCACCGAGTACTGTATCGACACCCGCTGCGCCGCCATCAGCAACCGCGCCGTATACTCACCCACCTGAGTCAGCACCCCCACTAACGACGGCCGAGGATCCGGCACCACCGTCACCTTCAGCCGCACGCTGTCCCGCGTGCTGATACGCACCCGTGTCGGACTCACCGACCGATACTTCACCTCGTACCCCCGCTGGTTATCCACCCGCTTCGCGGTCACCCGCACCCGCCCCACTTCCAGCTTATGCTCCACCTCGATAGCGCTGTCCCGTGACAACAGCACCTCCCCCTCGTAACGCTTCACCTTCTTCACCGCCCCCGCACCCGGCTTCACTCCCCCTCGCACCGCCGGCTTCACCCCGAACTTCTGGTTCACCCCCTTCAACCACGCTACCTTCCCATACAGGCTCGTGAAGTTCAACGTCGCATCCAAGCTCACCTGACGCTGGTTCTTGATCACGTTCCCTATCTCTAACGACGGATCCTCCGTCTCCGCTCCTCTATCCCAGTTGTAGCTCCCCTGGTAGCTCGCGTTAGCCGTCGCCCAGTCAAGCAGCGGGATCTGCTGCAACGGGACACTATAGCTCACCTGTATGCTCTGGTCATAGCTCATCGGCGTCCCCAACGAACGGATGCTCTGCATCACCGAGTCTCGCCACACTCCATATCCTCCCGGGTTCAGCTCCTTGTTCACCTGCATGTACGGCTCCTCTATACGTGCATTCGTCCCCGACGTGAACGACGCGTTCAGGTTGTTCGTCAGGTTCCACCGCATGCTGAACGCCCGATCCCATACGAAGTTCTGGCTGAACGACACCGGCAGTGCGTTCACCACACCTCCACCTCCACTTCCGCCCGTCAGGTCCCGCAGCTGTGTCTCGAAGTAGTTACGCACCATCGACGTCTGGTAGCTGATGTTCGCCGGCAGGTAGTTCACTGCCACCTGACGCAGGTACTTCGTGTACCCGTTCTCCGTCTTCAGTATCCCCGCAAACGGCTGCACCGGCTTCGCGTACGGCGTATAGGTATAGCTCAGGTTCCCGCGGTAGTCCTTCGTTGTCTCATACTCGATCTCCGGGTTACGCTGGTCGCTTTGGCTGTACGAGTACGAGAAGCTCAGGTTCGCCGGGTCATACGGCATCGGCGTCTCGCTTCGGATATCTACACCCACCCCGTTCAGTGAGAAGCTCCGTGTAGACGACATCTCCTGTGCCTGTCGCCGGATCGAGTCCTTCTCACCTTGTGTCCGCACACTCCCTATCGCTTCTGACAGTAGGATGTCCGTGTCAAACGGATCATACTTCGGTGAGATCACCTCCTGCGAGCTTGTGTAGTACAACGGGATGCTCACCTTGGCCTTCTCCGGAAACAGCTTCCCCAGCTGCACCTGCGTCGAGATGTTGTACTGGCTATAGTCATCCAACCGACGTTCCATCAGTGACTGATCCAGACCTCCAAAGCCTGCCGTCTCCATCCTTCCTGCCATGTTCACCGTCCCCAGATCCGACAGCGACACATTCACCATCGCGTTGGCCGCCCATCCTCCCGATTCATTGAAGTCCGTCAGCCGCAGCTCATTGATCCATATCTCCCCCGACTTCGCTTCCCGTGTGTTGTTCCGTACCCCTATCATGATAGTCTTCACCTCCGCCAGCGAGGGGTTCCCGATCACCGAGATCTTGTTCCTTGGGTTCGCCGGGTCATACTCCGAGTACACTTGCTGAAAGGACACCTCCGACCGTTCCTCCTTACGTGCTCGGTTTCGATTCAGCTTCAGGTTCGTCAGCGTCTCCAGCGCGATGTTCAACAGGTTCTCACCAGGCCACACCGCCAACTGATCTGCATTACTGCGACTGCTATACTCCCCGTGTGGCGTCAGTGAGAGGGGCACCTCGTACTCATAGTAGTTGTTACGGTAGTCCGAGCCAAGACGCAGGAACACCGACAACTCACCATTCGACAACGTGGGCGTCGACTCCTCTATGAACCGTTCCGCATGCGTGAACAGCTGCAGCCGACGGTATTGACGCAGGTCGTAGTTGACGTTCTTGTAGATGGCTTTGGCTTCCAGTGGTGACAGATTGATCACCTTCATCGAGAGCGCCTGCTCATTCTCCTGACGCAATTGCGGCTGACTAGGATCCAGCATCCGCGTCACACCCGGTGGTAGTACATAGTTCACCGGCTCACGGTCTCCATTCTCCTCGATGTTGATCGAGGACACTTCAAGCTTCCCCTGTGAGAGTGCACTGGAGAGGTCTTGCTTGTACGTCCGCCATTCACCTTGCACCAGTTCCAATGTCCCGAAACGTAACACCACCGGCTCACGGAAGTCCGTAAGGTACATCCGAAGGAACCGGATCGTCTTGAAGTCACTGATCCCTCCCACCGAGTGCGCATACTGTTGGATGGGTATCTTGAACAGGTACCACTTGACACTTTCACGAGTACCGTTCGCCAGCAGCGGTTTCGTCTCTCGGATGTCCGCGATATGATTCACCCCGATCCGTAGGTCATTTGGGCGGAGCGACACGCGGTACTCGTAGTACCGTTCAGTCTCGTTGAGGGTATTGTCTTGATTGATGTCTTCGACATCAGGGACGTTCTTGGACGACGTCTCAATGTTCGTAGTGGACTCTTGGGAGTTGCCTTCGGTTCCGTTATAACGCTTATAACGGTCGAGGATACTGAGCTGAAGACGGTCGTAGTCATCCCCGCGATAGAAGTGGAAGTTGTCACCTGCAGGGTCGTTGATCGGTGAGAACGGATCATCCACCATCCGCGCAAGCGTTTCGGACGGAAGCTGGCTAGTGAGGCGATTGATGTAGTCACGGTAGGCGGGGAAGCTCCTTTCGCTGTCGGATGAAAGCCCGTTAAGTCCCACGTCTTGACGTGCACGTGCACCGGCGGCGTTATCGAACGCATACACCGTACTTTGGCGGCGAGGCACTACACCCCACACAGTCGTATCAATAGCTGAAGGGTCATCATTGACAGGCAGCCCATTCTCAAAGAACTTCTTCTCGTCCTTGAGGATGTCTTCGGACACTTCACCAAGGTTGATGTAAAGGTCACCCCCTATGCCCGTAGGATTGTAGATGAAGGGGTCAAGCAGCCAGAACTCAATGAACTCAATGTTGGCGGTCTCGAAGTCACTCTTCTCCACCCGCCGCATAAGTCCTCCCCAACGTTGTTCGGGGTAAGCCAGTGAACCGTCGGGGTTCAGATTATCGGCATCAAGGTTATAGGGGCCTCTTTCAGTGGGGTAATAAGCGATGTTCAGGACGCGTTGCAAGGAAGCATCACTCATGGCCTGTTCTCGATTAGGGAAGAGCTCCTGCACTTCGACGGCGCGGGCATAGTGGTTGGACTGATCGTTCTTGGTGATATGACGGGGGATGGTGCTGGAGTTCTTGCGCGTGAAGATACCGTCGATGACGTACCAGGCGGTAAGGGCACGATTCTTCCCGTACTCAAGGTTGTTGACCAAAGTGGCTTCGGGGAAACGAGGGGTGGTGCGGTCATCAAAAGGTGTGCTTGACAGTTGCCAGGCGTAAGGCTCCTGTAGATTGTACCCGATTTGGGAGGACTCGAAGTCATCCAGGTAGGAGTATTCACCGGTGTACTTGTTTTGATAGTGGCCGGCGATCAGATGGGCAAACTCTGCCTTGAAGGAGATCTGGCTGGGGCGAGTGAGTGTAAGTAGCGGCAATTTGTCGGCGAGGTTGGTGAGCCATTGGCTTTCACCTTTGTACGAGGCGTTAAGTCCCCACAGGGTATTCTTGATAGATTCACCACCCATGCTGGTCTTGACGATGAGCGGCATTTCGGACATGTGCATCACCGTGGCACCAAGTATGAAGTCTTTACTGAAGTCGTAGTTCACGTCAACCCCAAGCATGGTCTTGCGCTGCATGTTAAACATGGACTGGTTCTCGAGCGTAACGGAGACGGGGGTGTTGCTGGAGATTACACCTTCATTGAGGATCGTGACGGTGCCCATGATATAGTCCACCGTGTAGTCGGTGTTTTCGGTGAGCACAGTTCCTCCGGCGGTAACTCTCACGGAACCTTTGGCCACGTTCATGGCGTCAAGCTGAATCTCCGCACCGGAAGAAGACTTATACTCTCCCCGCAGGATGAACTTGTTCTTTTCGGCGACTTGCTGTGCGAAGGTAAGCGTGGAGTCATACAGTTCCTGGTAGACGTACTTGTCGGCGATGGCATCGTCGCCGATGCGTGCCCGCAAGTGCGAGCCGAAAGGTTCGATGACGGGGAAGATGATACGCCCGGATTCGGGAAGGACGGTGAAACCGGAGACGAAGTCGAAGAACCCATCGGCATGAGGTTCGTTGCGTGTATCTAGCCGGTCAAGATTCATTACCCGGAGGAGGATCTCGTTTTGGATCCTACTTTCGGGGAGATAGGAAAGGTAAGTACCGGTGGTGTCGGACTGATAGAGGATGTCCAGACGAAACTTCTCACGCTGGATACCGGATTGGATATAAGAGTAGGTGGGATTGGTGAGTGCATAGACGTTCTTCATCATCAACTTCCAAACCGGCATGAGAGGAGAGGCTGTCGTTCCTTTGATGAGTTTGACGTAGAGGCAAGCGGAGGCGTTGTCGGCATTGTCGGTGGAAAATTCACCCACCTGGTAGACTGCACCGCCGTATTGATATTCGAAGGCGACGGCAAGGACTTCATCAGCTTGCAACTGTGTCAGCAGCGAGATATAGCCGAGCTGGCGGTTGAGGCTATATTCATTACTGTTGAGTCGCCGTGCGCTTTCAATCTTTTCAAAGTCACGCCCTCCACTCATTACACCGGACAAGACCTGTGTCGCCTGACTGATATTACGTGCTCCGGTATAGTTGGCGAGTAAGGAGGAGTAGAGGGTGTTTGCTTCGTTGGTGGGGATGGTTTGTGCACCGGAGGGGTGAGTGAAGGAGCTGTTGCTGATGTGGGAGTTTTCACCCAAGTCAGCGAAGGCAATGATGTTACGTGCTTGGTCGTAGTTGCTACGTTTGTTGGTGATCCAAACCTCAATGCGGGTGATATTCACTTTGGAGGCAATGGACGGCAGGTAAGCCATAGACTGGTCGTAGGTATCATAGAAGTAATGAGCAAGGAAGAAGTGGCGGTTTTCGTCGTACTGGTCGGCTTTGATTTCGAAAGGCTTGGTCTGTACACCGCCGCGAGAGGAGACGGTCATGGATTCCGATTCCTGCTGTGCGAAGAGGGTATTGACGCGTAGCTTACCAAATTGCATGTCCGTCTTGAGACCGAAGAGAGCGGCACCACCGTTGATGAGTGAATTGGAGGTGGTCATGGAGACATTACCGGCCTCAATGTGCTTGATGATCTCGTCCTCTTTGCCTTGATAGGCAAGTTTGAGTTTCTTGGAATCGAAGTCAAAAGAGGTCTGGGTGTTGTAATTCATGTCGAAGTTCAGCTTGTCACCTACAGACGCTTGCATGGAGAGCTGAATGTTCTCATCAAAGCTGAAGAAGGTATGGCTACGTGCGCGTTCCGGCAAGGAAGGGTCACGGGTTGAATTACTTTTCAAGCCCAGAGAGATTTCGGCGGAGCCTTGTGTTTTGACTTTGACCCCTCCCTGTCCGAATAGCTTTTCAGCTGCACCGATGTCAAACTGCATCTCGGAGAGGTCAAAGATCTTCTTCTCATTGCCGGAGAAACCCTCGTCATTCTTCTGCCGGAAATAGGCATGGAGGGATCGGCGTAGCGTGTAAGCACTGTACTCTTGCGGGGTAAGCACCACAGGGGTGGTAATTTCCATATCACCAACGCGGCTATGGACGACATACATCCCCGTACGCAGGTCGTACTCTACAGTCCGTGTGATGTTTTCAGGGTCATGCAAATCCATAGGCGACTGCCGAACAAGATCGGCATACTCTTGTAGCGAAGTGCGCGCAATGGGATACCGCGGCAAGCTGTCTGCTTTCTCCTGCGCAAACAACCCTACCACCCACGCCAAGCAGCAGGCTAACCCAAACACGATCTTCTTCATTCAGTCGCCGTCCAGTGACTACATAACGTAAAAAGCAGGGAAACCGTATCTGCTACTTAAACCTTTTTCCCCTATGGAGGTCGAAAGTCGAAACAAGTGTTATGGGAAGTTATGTAGATAATCCGTTTCGAGTCCCCGAAGGTTATTTTGAAGGTTTGACGGATCAAGTGATGGACAGCCTACCGGAACGTCAGCAGACGATTGTTCCTGCAGTTAGTATGCGTCAGCGTGTGGTGCCGTGGCTTTATCTTGCGGCTGTGTTCACGGGACTGCTCGTCTTTTTCCGTACACTCACACCAACGCCCTCCAACTCATATAGTGAAGATGCGGACTACGAAGTGTATCTGCAGGAAGAAAACACCAGGCATCTGTTGGCGGAAGAGCTCAGTTTTCTTGAATAAACATGAACCCAATGAATAGAGAGTTGATTGCATTCTCGTTGGCGGTATTGCTGTCGTTTCCTATCGAAGGACGGGCGCAAAGAGAAGGTGAGCCGGAGGGTAAAAAGCATTTCGATAAGGAAGCCTTTGATGCCAAGTTTAATGCGTTTATCATTGCCGAGTTAGGACTTACTCCGGAGGAGGCAGCAGCTTTTCTGCCATTGTGCGGTGAGTACCGCCAGCAGAAGTTTGAGTCAGGCCGTGAATGCCGCCGTTCTCTTCGTGAATTGCGAAGGGAAACGGAAACGGAGATGTCGGACAGCCGTTACCAGCAAGCAATAGACTGTTGCGTGAAGGCAGACCTTCAAGCGGCGCAATTGTCAAAGGCGTATTATGAACGGTTTAAGAAAGTCCTTCCTCCTGCCAAACTGTTTAAGTACAGGGAAGCTGAACAGCGGTTTATCCACCGGTTTTTGCAGCGGCGGGAATGAACCTTGTCGTTTGCGATTACCCGAGCCGGGAGATTTTTTCGAGACGATTGGAGTCAAGGACGCGAATCTTCCGCCCATCAATGGCGAGGATACGCTCACTGACAAAAGTGGAAAGGGTACGAATGGCGTTAGAAGTGGTCATGTTGGAAAGATTGGCGAGGTCTTCGCGTGCGAGGTAAATACTCAAGGTGGAACCGTCTTCTTCTAGGCCATAACTGTCAAGCAGGAAAAGAATAGCTTCGGCGAGCCGCCCACGAATGTGTTTTTGGGTGAGGCTTACGGTACGTTCGTCAGCGATGCCGAGGTCGGTGGAAAGTTGTCGAATGAAAAACATGGCAAGCTGGGAATTCTCCTTGATGAAGTCGCAGACAATGGACATAGGAATAAGGCAAACCTCAGAAGGTTCAAAGGCTGCGGCGTTGGTGAGGTATTTTTCTTGCGCAAAAAAAGCCCGGTATCCGAAATACTGCACAGGCCTGACCATACGCATGATCTGACTGCGTCCTCCAACTCCACTCTTGAAGATCTTCACTTTCCCTTGGAGCAAACACATCATTTCATGCGGTTCCTCTCCTTCCGTATAGATGAGTTGATTACGTTTATATAAACGAACCCTTGATTCCGTACGGAGGACATCGTGTTCCTGGTCGGTGAGCAGTCTCCAAATGTCGGATAAACAATCCGGCAGGTTAAAAGTCTGTGTATGCTTGTCCACAACTTTCGTAGTAAGTTGGCATAAGTTCGTCCTGCAAAGATATGGGAGATTTTTCAGGGAGAGGCGACGGGCGAAAGAGAAATAGAAAAAAGTTACGGAGGGATATTCGGAAGTCGGAAGTATTCTTACCTTTGCCGCGCTAAAAAGAACAAGTATAAAGGTTTATGAATAGCTATGAGACCGTTTTCATTTTAACTCCCGTTTTGTCTGAAGATCAGATGAAGGAAGCGGTAGAGAAGTTCACGGACCTGCTCAAGTCGGAAGGAGCGGAGATAGTGAATCAAGAGCAGTGGGGGCTACGAAAGTTAGCCTATCCAATTAACAAGAAGACGACGGGGTTCTATCATTTGGTAGAATTTCAGTCTGACCCTGCGGTGATTTCCAAGCTGGAAATCAATTTCCGTCGGGATGAACGGGTGATACGCTTCCTGACCTTCCGTCAGGATAAGTTTGCCCTGGAATATGCGATCAAGAGACGTAAACTCAAAGGGTCGAAAGGAAATCACGAAGTATCAAAGGAAGGTTGAGTTATGGCAATGCAACACCAGCAATCACAGCAACAACAGCAGCAGGAAGTCAGGTACCTTGTACCGCCGACGGTAGAAATCAAGAAGAAGAAGTATTGCCGTTTCAAAAAGAACGGTATAAAATACATCGACTACAAGGATCCCGAATTCCTTAAAAAGTTTCTCAACGAACAGGGTAAGATATTGCCCCGGCGGTTGACGGGTACCTCATTGAAGTTTCAGCGTCGAGTAGCCCAAGCGGTGAAGCGTGCGCGCCACTTGGCGTTACTGCCCTACGTAGCCGATTTGATGAAGTAATCCAAGAAAAGAAAAAAACTATGCAGATTATACTGAAAGAAGATGTCGTCAATGTGGGGTATAAAGACGATGTCGTGACGGTGAAAGACGGCTACGGACGAAACTATCTTATCCCGCAACGCAAGGCAGTGATTGCTTCGACAGCTGCGCGTAAGGTGTTGGCTGAAAATCAAAAGCAGCGTGCGCACAAATTGGAAGGAATCAAAGCAGTGGCGCAGGCATTGGCGGCTAAGATGGAGGGGGTGTCCCTTACTGTGGCCGCTAAGACGAGTGAGTCGGGCACTATCTTTGGTTCCGTAGGGAGTATCCAGATCGCAGCCGCCCTTGCCAAAAAAGGCATAGAGGTAGACCGTAAACTCATTCATATAGGAGACGCAGTGAAGAAAGTGGGCACCTATAAGGCAGTGGCTAACCTGCATCGTGAAGTTTCTGTGGAGATATCATTTACAGTAATATCCGAGTAGTACATTCAAAAAAATAGCACAAAGGAGGGTGTTCCTGATAAAAAGGGGACACCCTCTTTGCGTTAGAGAGAAGAAATATAGCTAAGTTTGCCCTTGTAAAATCCATGAAAAGAGGCAGGTTTATGAAGAAGGTGTTTTTGCTTGCGCTCGTGGGGTTATCCTTTCTGACCGTTCGAGAGATCAAGGCTGAACAGTATAATCTAAGTGCTCCGGGTACGCTGTCCCAAAAGGTAGATGCCGCCGGAATAGCAGTCCTTACCGAGTTGAAGATTGTCGGAGAAATGAATGCGCAGGACTTTAGCCACCTACGCAAGGCAAAAGAACTGATTGTTCTGGATCTGCAATCGGCTACATTTACGGGGGGTGTGTTGCCGGAGATGGCGTGCTACGGTATGCATAAGCTGAAAACCGTCACGCTTCCTTTGGTGGCGGAAGAGATTGGAGACAGTGCCTTTGTGGGCACAAATATTGCGGGTCTCCTTTCCCTGCCTTTGGGGTTGAAACGTATAGGGGCAGGTGCTTTTGCCGGTTGCTCAGGACTTGCCGGTACGCTGGATATCCCTGCATCCGTAGAGACTCTGGAAGATGCGATCAATTATAAGGGTGCCTTTTATGGATGTTCGGGATTGGAAACGTTGGTGATATCATCGGGTAGCAAGATGGTACGTATCGGCGCCGGATCATTTCATGGTTGTTCGGGCTTAAAGTCGGTGCGTTTCCCTAAAAGTATCACCGCTATAGGAGGTGGAGCGTTTGCCGGTTGCACGGAATTGAGTGGGGTGATGGAGTTGGCGAATGTTAAATACATAGAAGGTTACAATCCTGCAGTTCCCGAATCTCGCGGTGCTTTCGAAGGATGTGAAAAATTAGAAGGTGTGCGGATAGACCCTAACGTACTTGCGCGAATAGGAAGTAGGGCGTTCAAGAATTGTTCAGCCTTGACAGGGGCAGTTTACCTCCATGCGTCTGTGATAGCGGAAAGCATTGAGGTTTTTGAAGGTAGCCAAATAGATATGCATTCCCTTCAATCGACGTTCATACGTCCTGATAGTAAGACGGAAGGGCTCCCTTGGTGCACAATTTATTCTGACTTCGCACGTGCGGTGGGTATACGCAATGGTTACGATAACCGCTATTTTTTCTTGGAAGGTACGCATAAGGTTTCCGAAACTCAATATATAGAGAGTGATTATATTGCCTTGTCGGGGGGTTATAATGGAAAGGAAAGGTGGGGAGAAAGTCCGCAAGGCGGCGAAAGTAGATTGTCTTTGTCGGCTGACAGTGGCGATGTCCTTACGTTTGATTACAATTGGGACATCCCGCTACAGATTGATATACAGAACATCGCGGTGGATGGTATCGCGGTGGTTAAGACTGTCGAAGGAAATTGGGAGGGGGCAAAAGTGTCAAACGCATCATTCTATAGTCCCGTTTCATTAGCGGGCAATGTGACGTTTCGAGGAAAATTTACATACGATGCATTTTCGTCCTCCGGAAAAGTGACTATGAATAATGTCACCCTTGCCCCTATAAAAGGAGGGGGTTATAATCAAGAAATAGGAGAATCAGGGTTGTTATTTTCAGAATTAGCCGTTGCCGATTCCCTCATTGTAGACTACCCTCTCTTTACCAACGGAGAGCGAACCATACTTACCACCAAAGGCGATAATCGCCTACCGATTAACTTCTTTCACCATACGATAAGCGGCCGTGCACTCTCCTCTACCGAACAGGTTACCTTCAAGTGGGAGCAAGAAAATGGAGTTAACAAACTACAAATGGTTACGAGTGCTCCGCTGACGATTTCACTAACTAAGAACGACGTACCGCCTATTTTGGCGTTCGGTGAAAGCCTACAGTTTGGTGCTACCTTCTCTGATGAAAATGACCAGAGGGCGACGTCGTGGGCAAGCTCACGCCCCGATATCGTTGAAGTCGGACAAAGTACGGGGTATATCACAGCAAAAAACGTACCCAGCGATGCCACGGTTACCGTTACCGCACCGGGAGAAAGAGTCCTTGCGTCTGCGTGCCGAGTGTATGTGGCGCAGATACGATTCAAGGCTGTCAATCCCCGTATCATCTCTCCGCTGGAGAGTGTACGTTTACGTACGGATGTGCTTCCCGACAACCTTCCCGACCGCCGTCTTATCTGGTCGGTTTCTGATACAGAGATAGCTACTATTGACAGTACGTCGGGTGTTTTGAAGGCCGGAGGGCACATCGGACATGTGGTTGTCACCGCCCGTCTCCGCGCCAATGACAAGGTCTATGCAACCCACGATATCTATATCGCCCCCTCCTCCGCCACCCTGCAGCCCCTCTTTCCCGCCTCCGAACCGCTCCAAAAAGGTAAGCGTTATGGATTTAAACTTCTTGTTGAGCCTAATATCAAGGATGAGATTGTTGTAAAGTACAAGGTTTCCGACCCTGCCGTCGTGATTCTTGAGGGGGACAGTATACATGCCATTGGACAGGGAACGGCGGTGATTACGGCCGGTATACCGCAAAGCCCCCGCGACACGTTGTTCACCTCCCTTACGGTGACGGTTATCAGTCCCGTTACCGGTATTGAAGTTGCCCCTTCTCAAGTTGCGGGATTGGGCGACGTCTTTGATATTCCCGCCACGGTCTTCCCCAACGATGCCGATGAAAGCGAGATAAGCTGGGTTAGTAAGGATCCCACCATCGTTGCCGTTCAGGAAGAAGGAGGCTTTGAGGCACTGAAGTTAGGTACGGTACAACTTATTGCCTCTACGGCTAATGGATTTACCGATACGTGTGAAGTAAAAGTCGGGGCTTCAGCCATCCGGCTCAATGTAAAAGCAATCAATTTACAGGAGGGCACTACCTATCCTCTCTCCGTTTCCTTTGTTCCGGTGTTAGCGAATGACGAAATAACATGGTCTACGTCCGATCCTTCGGTTGCCATTGTGGATACGAAAGGCTTGGTAACGGCTGTGGGTGTTGGAGAGGCTAAAATTACGGCGTCTACAGGAGCACGTACCGATACCTGCACGGTTACCGGCATTATCTCTTCATTGAGTTCTTCCTTTTACCTGTTGGAGCAGTATAAAGAAATGAACAAGGGTGAGGTGTTTACGCTTACCCTCATTAATACTACGGGAGAGCGAGCTACGTGGGTTTCGGATCAGCCCTCTATTGTTTCGGTCACCGACGGTATAGTGACTGCTCATGATATAGGTTCTGCCATAATCAATGCCATCTCTTCCGACGGTTCATCTCGAACTGCCGTATGTGCGGTGTGGGTACGGAATAGATTATCCACTGTCGAAGCCCCGACGGTTGACGGCCAAGTCTATTTCCATGCAGGGACTCTCTTTGTGAAAGGGTTCGCAGGTCATCCTGTTTTCGTTGTTTCCCTTGCCGGACTCACACAAGCTACTTTCATTCCCACCTCTGAAGAGGAGACGTATCCCCTTGATCTCCCCAAGGGCGTGTACCTTCTCCACTCCACCAAAGGTAAACAGTCATCCATTCACAAATTTGTGGTTAGGTAAACCCAAAACGGCGAAGTAGTCATGGTGTACAGATTCCTTGTGCTCTCTGATGAGAGCGATCGGTTTCGGCGAGAAATACAGCTATCGTCCCACGCTACTTTTCTCGAACTACATGATTGTATACTTGGCGCTGTGGGTTACGAAAAAGGTCAAATCACATCTTTTTTTATCTGCGACGACGACTGGAGTAAAGGGGCAGAGATTACTCTCATTGAGATGGACACCTCTTCGGAAGAGGATACTTTCATCATGGAAGATACTCATCTTGATGATTTGATCACCGAAGAAAAGCAGAAACTGCTCTTCGTTTTTGACTACATGACCGAACGGGCTTTCTTTATAGAGTTGTGCGAAATCATTACTCGTAAGGAGATTACCTGCCCGTTTGTATCCCTTTCTCTGGGAGAAGCGCCCCCTCAACAGATTGATTTTAAAGAGTTTGAAAGTAAACTCTCTCTTACGTCCACACTTGCGACCGGAATGGGGGAGGATTTTTACGGGGATACCGAGTTCGATGCCGACGAACTTGATGCTGAAGGCTTTGATATTGCCGAAGGCTTCGAGGACGACCGTCTCTGATACGGTGAACACCCTGCTCGTCCTGCTCGGCCCTACTGCCGTAGGCAAGACTGAGGTTAGCCTATCTGTGGCTGAGCATTGTGGTTGCCCTATTATCTCCGCTGATTCCCGCCAATTTTATCAAGGGCTTTCCATTGGTACCGCCACCCCCACACCAGCTGATCTTGCTCGTGTTTCGCATTACTTCGTCGGCTTTCTCCCGATAGACGCTACCTACAGTGCCGGCCTCTTTGAAACGGAGGTTTTGCGTATCTTGGCTACCCGTAATACAGACCCTCCGGCAATCCTCTGCGGAGGATCAATGCTTTACATTGATGCTGTTTGTTGTGGTATTGATGATATACCGCCACCTGACCCCGCTGTGCGTTTGTCTCTTTACGAACGCTATGCGCAGGAGGGACTTTCCTCCCTTCTTGATGAACTGCACGAACGCGATCCCATTTACTATAACCGGGTAGATCCTCATAACTACAAACGTATCCTTCACGCCCTCGAAGTATGTATCAGTACCGGCCGCCCCTTTACCTCCTTCCATACATGCAAGCCGAAACCTCGCCCCTTTCATGTCCGTAAGTTTGGGCTGACCCTTCCCCGCGAACTGCTCTATGAGCGCATTAACGCCCGCGTTGACCGTATGATGGCCTCCGGATTGCTTGACGAAGCTCGCCAATTTTATCCCTTCCGCCACTGTAACGCACTCAATACCGTTGGTTATAAGGAACTCTTTCTTCACTTCGACGGTCTTCTAAGCCTCCCCCAAGCCATTGACCGTATTAAAAGCAACACCCGCCGCTACGCCCGTCAACAACTCACATGGTTTCGCCGTGACCCTGCTATTACGTGGCTTGCCCCTACCGATACTTGCCTCCTTCCGAAAATAATTTCCGAATATACACTGAGATGAAGTACCTGTTAATGTTTGTTGGGTTTATCAGTTTGGCGCTTGGAATCTTGGGTATATTTCTTCCCTTGCTTCCGACAACCCCTTTTCTACTACTCTCCGCCGCCCTTTTTGCGAGAAGCTCCCCACGTTTCTACCACCTTCTTCTCAACCATAAAGTACTTGGCAGTTACATCCGCAACTTCCTTATCGAAAAAACCATACCCTTGCGTATCAAGATATTGTCCATCTCTCTTCTCTGGCTGACAATTCTGGGTAGCCTCTTTTTTGTTGTCGAAAAGACTTGGTTGCAAGTACTGCTCGCGGTCATTGCTCTTGCCGTCACAATCCATATCCTTTCCTTTAAAACGGCCCGAAGCCCTTCGCCCCTTGTAAAAGGGGCACATGCAAAGAAATTTCTGTTCGGAGGTTTAGGGTTACTGGCACTCGCCGGTATCGCTCACTTAATAGGAGCACCTCCTTTTTATGTCCGACTATTGTTCTGCCTGGCCATCTTGTGTAAGGTGATATTCCTTGTGACAATCCTTTTTATCAAAAGAAAAGTCGGACTGTCCCTGCCATTGAAATTTATTTTGGCGGGCGTTGTCTTTGTCTTCCTCTCCCATTTCTTTATTAAACAATTGCTTTACGTAGCAATTGCACTCAAAGTCATCGGGCTTCTTTTGTTGCTTTTCTCTAAAAAGAAATGAATCGGGGAAAGTCGTATTTTTGTCAACAGATTGAAAGCAAAGAGCAAACAGCAGAAGGAGAGGAGATAGCCTGAGGTTTATGGCATTGGTGAGTATTGTAGTTGCGGGATATAATGCGGAGAGGTTTGTAAAGAAATGTTTGGAAAGTATTTCCAGACAGCATTATGGCGATTGGGAAGCGGTATTGGTAGATGACGGATCGGAGGATGGCACAGGGGAGATTTTCGTAAAACGGGCAAAGGAGGATAGTCGATTCAAAGCGATCGTGAAAGAGAATGGAGGAACAAGCTCGGCGCGAAATAAAGGGTTATCTGTTTGTACGGGGGAATGGGTATGGTTTGTAGATGCGGACGATTGGTTGGAATTGTGTGCATTGGAGGAATTGTCGAAGATAGTGCAGGAGACGGATGCAGATATTGTTGGATTTAACCATTTTTTCAATGTACCGTATCAAAAAGGCACAAACGAACGGATGGTGGAATGGAAACAAAGGGCGATACATCCGGAAGTATTGACAAAGGAAGGAAAAGATGAATTGAAATGGCTGGCATTGGGGACAATGTCACCTTGCTATGTAGAGGCACGGACAGGATTACGAATTGCCCCAATACGGGAAGCGTGGAGTAAAGTGTTCCGTCGTTCATTTTTAGAAGCATATGGGATACGGTTTGACGAAAAGGTTTCTATCGTTGAGGATACTGTTTTTTGTTTTGATGCGTTTGTGTATGCGAACAAGGTGGCGATATACAATCGTTACCTGATACATTATAGGATGCATACCCAGTCGAAGATAAGGCGCTTTCAGCCTGATATGAAACAGATAGATGAATTGACAATGGAGAGTTATCGCAAACGGATGGAGCAGTGGGGTAGGGGAGACGATGATTTTCGCCCTGCTTTTTTGGGCGTGTGCACAGACCGTTTCTTCGAAATGTTAAAATGCTATGTGCTGCATGAGAAATTACGTCATTATGTGCCGGAGAAAAAACGTAGCGAGATATTGCAGGAAATAGTACAAGGGTCGGCATGGGATGTTTTTCGGGAAGAGACGGATTTGCGCTATTTACCGCGAGGGAAGCGGGAGATAGTGTATTGTGTACAACGAGGTTGGTATGAGATGGCTTGTGTAACGGGACGCTTTTTGTTATGGGGTATGCAACTACAGACATACCTGCGGCGATGGAGAAACTGCTATTGATAGGGAGAAGCTGATGGATATCGTTTATGCAGGAGACGATAAATTTGCATGGATTATGGGGGTGTCCATGCTTTCGCTAATGGAAAGTAACGGGAGTGCCGAACGAATACATTTTCATATACTGGATGGGGGGATTGAATGTACAAACAAGGAGAAAATCGTTGCAATGACGGGGAAATACGGGCGGGACTGTTCGTTTTATCCGGCGAAAGAAACGGTTGAACGGGTGATGAAAGGACATAAAACGCCAAGAAGTTCACTCAGTATGTTTTCCCGCTTGTTTATCGGACAGTTACTTCCCAAAAACCTGACTAAGGTACTTTATTTGGATTGCGATACCTTGGTGATCGACAGCCTGACGGAATTGTGGAGCATGGTGTTTGAAGGGAACATACTTGTGGCAGTGAACGATTGCTGTTCGAACATGCACAGGAGTTGGGTTTATTTAAAAAAAAATCAGCCTTACCTACAAACGGGGATGATGTTGATTGACATGGAGAGTTGGCGAAACTTCGGTGTAGAGGAGAAAGTGAGCGAGGCCATTCGTCGACTACATGGGGTGGGGCCTTATGGTGATCAATGTTTGCTAAGCATGGTGCTGTCCGATCGAACGAAACTTGTACACCCGAGGTACAATTGCCTGATTTCGCGTTGTGTGTTTACCTATTCACAGTTGCTGCAATGGCGTCGGCCGAGTTTTTTTTATTCTAAGGAAGAAGTGCAAGAATCGGTAGCCCATCCGGTAGTTATCCATTTCGCCACCTTCTTTCATGCACCCCGCCCATGGATAAAAACAAGCCCTTCGGAAGGGTTTTACAAAGAGTGGAAGGCGTACTTGCGTATATCACCATGGAAAGACCATCCTTTATGGGTTGACGACCGTCCATGGTGGTTCAAGGTGATGGTCGGTGTATACCATGCTTTGCCGTTGAAGATTGCCATCCCGTCGGCGGGCTTGATTCATTCCTTTTTCATGCCGGCGATCGGAATGTGGATGAATAGATTGACTAAATTCATCGCGATACTTTTTTCTGCGCATCGTTGCGTAGGTGGCTGAAAACTTCTACCTTTGCCGGTGCTTGAATAATATGGTATAATTTATTAAAGTAGAGGAGCGTCATGTATTTAGATTCAGAGAAAAAGAAGGAGTTGTTTGAGAAGCATGGAAAGTCGGTTACGAATACCGGTTCGGCGGAGAGCCAAATAGCGCTCTTTTCCTATCGTATAAGTCACCTTACGGAACATCTTAAAAAGAACCACAAGGATTACGCCACTGAGCGTTCACTAAAGATGTTGGTGGGTAAACGCCGCAGACTGTTGGACTACCTGATCAAGACAGATATAGAACGCTATCGTTCTATTATCAAGGATTTAGGCATACGTAAGTAGATAGTTCTTGCTTAAACTTACCCATATTCACACGGGCATCATGAAAAAGGTAATCTTCCTCGCGTTGTGTGTCTCGTTGGTTACGAGTCTGCGGGTTATATCCGAAGAGGAGGAGTATTCATCTGCCTATTTCGAGGCCGACAATGGTGTTGGGGTATTAATGGCTTTTAGGATCGTCGCTGGCGGGGAGGTGGAATTGGTTGCGTTCAACGATCCACTGTTCGGTCAGTCGGTATACAAGGGTGAAGTGTTCGTGCCTTCGCGTGTGGAGCGGAAGAATACAGCGGACGGTACGGTTGTGTACGACGTGAAGGCGATAGGCCGGAAGGTGTTCCAAGGCTGCACAGATCTGAAAAAGCTGATCATTGAAGGGAGTGTGGAATATATAGATACGGCCTTCGGAGGTTGTGTAGGCTTGGAAGAGGTTGTGTTGAAGCCAGGAGAGAACCCGCTTTCAGGACGAGATAGGGCATTTGCGGGTACGGGACTGAAGGTGTTGTGGATGCAACGCGACGTAGCGGTAAATACATCTCCTTTTTATGACGCCTCACAATTGGAGAAGCTGATTGTTGAAAAGGACGTGACAACAATAGGAGCGACGGCTTTTGTGGGTTGTACGCGACTGAAAGAGATCACAATAGAGGCGTCGCCGGATACCTTGCGGTTTGTACATCCGTTGGCCTTAGCTTCTTGTCCGCTGGAGAAGGTGTATGTAGGGAGGACTTTATTGTTCGATGCGGGATCGCCGTTCAATGGCAAGACAAGACTGACGAATATTGAATTCGGGGCGAAGGTAGAGTCTATTGCCGAAGGGATGTTCATGAACAATACGAAGTTATACCGACTAACCATTCCGGGTGGAGTGAAGACCATAGAAGCAGGCGCATTTCAGGGTTGTGAGATGCTGTCGGAAGTGACGTTGTCCGAGTCTGTAACAGAGATAAAGGGAGGTGCTTTTGCGGGTTGTGTAGATATGCAGCGTATTGTTTGCTTGCGTGTATTGCCGCCAGTAGATGTGTTGGCGGTAGCTTTTGACGGTGTGGATAAGGGCACCTGCGAGTTGGTTGTGCCGGCAGGCAGTACGGAATTGTATGCTTCTGCTCCTGTATGGAGTAGTTTTGCACATATTATGGTGGCACGCGGGAATGCATTGTCTCCTATCGTGAATCCTGATGATACTACGGGAGATGTGTATACACTTAGCGGCCGTTTTGTCGGACGTTATTCCGATGGCCTTCCTACTACTTTACCCAAAGGGATCTACCTCGTACGCAATGCACGAGGTGTGAGTAAAGTGTGTTGGTAAGATAAGAAGAGGTGAGCCTTATCCTGCTATAGGAGTTTCTGTTGCCCCTGCCTGCTCTTCTGCCGATGCAGTTTCTTTTTCGGCTTGCTCAGCGGCCTGCTGCTCGGCAAGCTTCTTGGCGAGGGACTCACTACGGACTTTATTTATTTTCTTTTCGGCTTCAAAGCGAACCTTGTTGGCTTCCCGAATGGACTCATGGTCTTTTTCTTTGACAGCCTGCAAGCCTGCCTTCTTGTTTTCGAGCCAGGTTTGAAATTTTTCTTCCGCCGCCGCTTCGTCAAAAGCACCCTTCTTCACTCCTTCGAGGAGGTGCTTCTTGAAGCAAACACCCTCCCTAGAGAGGATGTCACGTGTGGTGTCGGTAGGCTGAGCGCCAACCTGTAACCAATACAAGGCACGATCAAACTTCAAATCTACTGTTGCGGGATGCGTGTTCGGGTTGTAGGAACCTATCCTCTCAATAAACTTTCCATCTCGTGGAGCCCTGTTGTCCGCGACAACGATGTGGTAGAAGGCATAATCCTTACGTCCGTGTCGCTGCAATCTGATTCTTGTTGCCATGCGTATTCTTATATGCTTTTCGTTTTTAGCGGGGCAAAGGTACAAAAGAATTAGTTATATGAAACGAAATTATCCCTACTTTTGCGCGGCAGTGAATAATAGTGATCATGGGCTAATTCGGAAACGGTATGGCGACGCCTTCATTTAAGTATCAAGAGCCTTTTCCTACGGGCGAAGATACAACAAAGTACTACTTGCTGACAAAGGAATATGTGTCGACGGCAAAGTTTGAGGGGAAGGAGATACTCAAGGTGGAGGCGGCAGGTCTGGCGGTTTTGTCCCAGACCTGTTTTCACGATGTAGCTTTCTTTTTACGTACGGAACATCAGGAACAAGTGGCGGCGGTGCTTAACGATCCGGAAGCAAGTAAGAATGATAAGTATGTGGCACTAACTTTTTTGAGAAATGCGGAAGTATCGGCCAAAAGGAAGTTGCCGTTCTGCCAAGACACAGGAACGGCGGTGATTGTGGCCAAGAAAGGCCAGCAAGTATGGACGGAAGCGAATGATGCGGAAGCTCTTTCCAAGGGGGTCTATGAAACCTACACGCAAAATAGTTTGCGATACTCGCAAAACGTGCCGCTGGATATGTACAAAGAAAAGAACACGGCGTGTAATCTTCCTGCCCAGATAGATATTTATGCGACTGAGAGTGCGGAATATAAATTCCTCTGTATTGCCAAAGGCGGTGGGTCGGCGAATAAAACATACTTGTTTCAAGAGACAAAAGCTTTGCTCAATCCGGATACATTGCTACCTTTCCTCGTGGAGAAAATGAAAACTTTAGGAACGGCTGCCTGTCCGCCTTATCACATTGCTTTTGTGATAGGAGGAACGTCGGCAGAGATAAATTTGAAGACCGTAAAGCTGGCCTCAGCGCACTACTACGATCATCTACCCACCGCAGGAAATGAGTATGGACAGGCTTTTCGTGACATCGAATTGGAGCAGCAGGTGTTGGAAGCGGCGTATAAGATAGGGCTTGGGGCGCAGTTCGGTGGAAAATATTTCGCGCATGACCTCAGGATTATTAGGCTTCCCCGTCATGGGGCTTCGTGTCCCGTAGGGATGGGTGTATCCTGTTCAGCCGACCGCAATATCAAGGCGAAGATCAATAAGGAAGGGATATGGATTGAACAACTGGAAACAAATCCGGGTCGGTTCATACCTGAGAAATTACGGTACGCCGATGAAGGAGAAGCGGTGAAGATAGACTTGAACCGGCCAATGAAAGAAGTTTTGAAAGAGCTGGACAAGTATCCGGTATCCACACGACTTTCGCTGAGCGGCACGATTGTAGTAGGCCGCGATATTGCTCATGCTAAACTTAAGGAGCGTTTGGATAGCGGGCAGGGTTTACCGCAGTATATCAAGGATCATCCCATCTATTATGCTGGCCCGGCCAAGACACCTCCGGGTATGCCGTCCGGTTCGTTCGGCCCGACAACGGCGGGACGTATGGATTCGTACGTGGATCTTTTCCAATCGCAAGGCGGTAGTTTGGTGATGATAGCCAAAGGTAACCGTAATCAACAGGTGACAACCGCTTGTCGCAAGCATGGAGGCTTCTATCTGGGTAGTATAGGCGGCCCGGCAGCTATCCTTGCCCAGGAGAGTATTAAGAAAGTGGAATGTCTGGAATACCCTGAATTGGGTATGGAAGCAATATGGAAGATAGAAGTAGAGAACTTCCCTGCCTTCATTCTTGTGGACAATAAAGGTAACGACTTCTTCGAGCAACTGTGATCTAAAAAGGAGGCAAGGGCAAGAATGGGATTGACGGTATAAAGGCAAGTATGCAGGGCGCAAAAAAGGTAAGGCTGGTTTTGGGGGACGGGAGTGTGTTTGAAGGGATTTCATTCGGTTATGAGCGGGGTGTGACGGGGGAAGTGGTGTTCAACACAGCGATGACGGGTTATCCCGAAAGCTTGACTGATCCTTCGTATGCCGGACAATTGATGGTATTGACCTACCCCTTGGAAGGGAACTATGGGGTACCACCGCGTGATTTGCGAGAAGATGGGTTGTCTGTCTTCATGGAGAGTGAAAAGATTCATGCGGCAGCGATCATTGTGAGCGATTACAGCTATGAGTTCAGTCATTGGAATGCAGTAGAAAGTCTGGGGGATTGGCTGAAAGAAGAACAAGTGCCGGGTATTTGCGGAATAGATACGCGTGCTTTGACTAAGAAATTGCGTGAGAGCGGAGTAATGACGGGGAAAATCCTCTTCGATGAAGTACCGGAAAATCTTCAAGAGACGTTTGATTACGAAGCGACGAACTACGTAGATATAGTTTCTTGCAAACAGGTCATCACCTACGGCGAAGGCGAAGGGAAAAAACGTGTGGTGCTGATAGATTGCGGGGTGAAGCATAACATTATCCGGTGTCTGCTGGATAGAGGACTGACGGTGATTCGTGTCCCTTGGAACTACGACTTCAGTGCGTTGGAGTACGACGGAGTATTCATTAGCAACGGGCCGGGCGATCCTGACAACTGCATGGTAGCAGTGTTAAACATTCGGAAAATACTGTCGGAAAATAAACCGATATGCGGGATATGCATGGGTAACCAACTGCTGGCAAAGGCCGGTGGAGCATCCATTTTCAAGCTCAAGTACGGACACCGTAGCCATAATCAACCGGTGCGGCTCGTTGGCACGGACAAATGTTTTGTAACGTCGCAAAACCATGGCTATGCGGTGGACGGAGCTACGTTAGGCACCGACTGGGAGCCTCTTTTTGTCAATATGAACGACGGTACAAATGAAGGAATACGTCATAAGACAAAGCCGTTCTTCACCGCACAATTCCATCCCGAAGCATGTAGCGGCCCCACGGACACGGCGTTCATCTTCGATATCTTTGCCGAGACAGTCCGTACCGGCGTATTGAAGATAGAGAAAGGCTCTGTCAATACGACACTCAAGAGCTTGCCTGCAAAAGTACTGGTCTTGGGTTCAGGCGCATTAAAAATTGGAGAGGCCGGCGAGTTCGACTACTCCGGCAGTCAGGCGCTTAAAGCCATCAAGGAAGAAGGGATAGAGACCATCCTTATCAATCCCAACATTGCTACAGTGCAAACTTCCGAAGGAGTGGCCGATAAGGTTTATTTTCTTCCTGTGACACCTTTCTTTGTAGAGAAAGTAATAGAGCGGGAACGCCCTGACGGTATTCTCTTGGCCTTTGGAGGACAAACGGCTTTGAATTGCGGCGTCGCTTTGTACAGGAAAGGTGTGCTGGAAAAGTACAACGTCCGCGTACTGGGTACTCCCGTACAGGCTATTATGGATACCGAAGACCGCGAATTGTTTGTCCGTAAACTGGAAGAGATACAAGTCAAGACTATCAACAGTGAAGCTGCGGCTACGATAGAAGAAGCCCGCCGCGCGGCTGCTACCTTAGGCTATCCCGTGATCATCCGCGCGGCATACGCCTTGGGAGGATTAGGTTCCGGTTTTTGCGACAACGAAGAAGAACTGAACGAATTGGCGGAAAAAGCCTTCGCCTTTTCTCCGCAAGTCCTGGTAGAAAAAAGCCTTAAGGGGTGGAAAGAGGTGGAGTATGAAGTGGTGCGCGACCGTTTTGACAATTGCATTACGGTGTGTAACATGGAAAACTTCGACCCCTTAGGTATCCATACAGGCGAAAGCATTGTCATCGCACCCTCGCAGACCTTAAGTAACACCGACTATCACAAGCTCCGCGAACTCTCCATACGCATTATCCGCCATATTGGTATCGTCGGTGAATGTAATGTACAGTACGCCTATGATCCCGAAAGCGAGGACTACCGAGTGATAGAAGTCAACGCCCGCCTTAGCCGTTCGTCCGCCTTGGCTTCCAAAGCTACAGGCTATCCCTTAGCCTTTGTCGCCGCTAAATTAGGTCTGGGATACGGTCTCTTTGAACTCAAAAACTCCGTCACCAAAACCACCACTGCTTTCTTTGAACCGGCTCTTGATTACGTGGTATGCAAGATACCTCGCTGGGATTTGGGCAAATTCCATGGCGTAGCTAGGGAGATAGGGTCGGCAATGAAGTCTGTCGGCGAAGTCATGGCAATCGGGCGTACGTTTGAAGAAGCCATCCAGAAAGGCCTCCGCATGACAGGTCTGGGTATGCACGGCTTTGTACAAGCTCCTTCGGAAACATCCCAACAACCTCAAGACCTTCACGACCTCAACAAAGCCCTCTGCGAACCTACGGATACCCGTATCTTCGCCATCAGCCGCGCCTTCAGGGCAGGTTATACCGTAGATAAGCTCTATGAGCTGACGAAAATAGACAGGTGGTTTCTCCAAAAACTGCATGGTATCATTCGCACTGCTGCAGAACTGGAGCAATGTGATGGCCTCCAAACCTTGACCGGATCCCTTCTCCTTCGCGCCAAGCAACAAGGCTTTTCCGACTTTCAGATCGCACGCGCCGTCTTCAAACATACCTCCAAAGACATGGATGCGGCCGTTCTCCAAATCCGTAGCCACCGTAAGGAGCAACACATTGTCCCCGTCGTCAAGCAAATCGACACGCTTGCTGCCGAATATCCTGCGCAAACCAATTACCTCTACCTTACATATAACGGTACCGAAAACGATGTCCGGTACACCGGCGACCGCCGCTCTATCGTCGTGCTCGGCTCCGGAGCTTACCGTATCGGTAGCTCCGTAGAGTTCGATTGGTGCGGTGTCCAAGCCCTTCATACCATCCGCAAAGAAGGCTTCCGCTCGGTCATGATTAACTACAACCCTGAAACCGTCTCCACTGACTATGACATGTGCGACCGTCTCTATTTCGACGAGCTTACCTTTGAGCGCGTCATGGACATCCTTGACCTCGAACACCCTCACGGCGTCATTGTCTCCACCGGCGGCCAGATACCCAATAACCTTGCCGTCCGCCTTGATCGGCAGCATATCCGTATACTTGGCACCTCCGCACAAAGTATTGACAATGCCGAAGACCGCGAAAAGTTCTCCCGTCTCCTCGACCGTATCCGTGTTGATCAGCCCCGCTGGAAAGAACTCTCTTCTCTGGAGGACATCAATACCTTTGTCGACGAAGTAGGTTTTCCCGTCCTTGTCCGCCCCAGCTACGTACTCAGCGGTGCGGCAATGAATGTTTGCTCCAATCCCGAAGAACTCCAACGCTTCCTTCGTCTTGCCGCCGACGTGAGCAAGCAACATCCTGTGGTGGTTTCCCAATTTATTGAAGAAGCTAAAGAGATTGAACTTGACGCCGTCGCCCAGGAAGGTGAAATCATCCTCTACGCCATCAGCGAACACATCGAATTCGCCGGAGTACATTCCGGCGATGCCACCATACAATACCCCGCTCAAAAGATATATCTCGAAACCCATCGCCGCATTAAGCGTATCTCCAAGCAAATAGCCCGCGAACTGCATATCTCAGGCCCTTTCAATATCCAGTATCTGGCCAAAGGCAATGAAATAAAAGTCATTGAATGTAACCTCCGCGCCTCCCGCAGTTTCCCGTTTGTCAGCAAGGTATTAAAGATAAATTTCATAGAAGCAGCCACCCGCATTATGCTTGGCCTCCCTGTTGACAAACCGGCTAAGACGGAGTTCGACTTCGATTACGTGGGTATCAAGGCCTCCCAATTCTCTTTCAGCCGGCTTCAGCAAGCAGACCCTGTGCTGGGTGTCGACATGGCCTCCACAGGCGAAGTGGCCTGCCTTGGCGAAGACCTTCCCCAAGCCGTTCTCACCTCTATGCTTGCCGTGGGGTACCAGATACCCCAGAAGAATATCCTCCTCTCCGCTGGTTCTCCCAGACAAAAAGCCTCACTCCTTGATGCCGCACAACTCCTTGCCCACAAGGGATACAACCTTTTTGCCACGCCTGGCACGCACCGCTTCCTGACCGAAAACCATATCCCCTCCACCCTTGTCCACTGGCCTAGCGAGCCGCATACGCCGCAAGCCCTTCACCTCCTCCACCGCCAAGAAATACACCTTGTCATCAATATCCCTCGCAACCTGACCCCCCTTGAGCTTAACAACGGTTATGCAATACGCCGTGCCTCTATTGATCTCAACATCCCTCTGATTACCAACGCCCGCTTGGCTGACGCCTTCATACATGCCTTTTGTAATCTCCCTGTCGATGATATTCCCATCAAGACTTGGCAGGAGTACAGGTAATGCGCATCATTTCCAGTATCCGTATAGCCTCCATAGCCTCTCGCACATCATGCACACGGAGGATGTCCGCGCCGTGAAGGAGTGCAAAAGTATTCAGTACCGTCGTTCCGTTTAAGCACGCTGAGGTATCAATCTTTAGCAACTTTGACAGCATACTCTTGCGGGAGATACCCACCAATACCGGCCTCTCGAAGATATCGAATTCCCTGAGCCTGGCCATTAGCTCATAGTTTTGCTCCATCGTCTTGCTGAAACCAAATCCCGGGTCAATGATCACATCCGCCACTCCCAGAAGATGCAGCTCCCGCATGCGGGTTGAAAGGTACAGAATGACTTCGTCGGTGACATCCGTGTAGTCTGTCAACTGCTGCATTGTCTTGGGCGTCCCCCGCATGTGCATCAGGATGTAAGGAATGTGAAGCGAAGCTACTGTCTCAAACATCGCCGTATCCATCTCTCCTCCTGAGATATCATTGATAAGGTCTGCTTCGAAATCCTCTACACACCGCCTAACTACCGAAGCACGGAAGGTATCTACCGAAATGATAGCCTCCGGATAATGTTTCCGGATGATAGCCAGGGCAAAGGCTAACCGCCGTTGTTCCTCTTCCTCAGTGACCACCTCTGCATCTGGCCTTGAAGAATAACCGCCGAGGTCAATGATTGTTCCTCCTTCGGATAAAATCTCTTCCACCCTCTGCCGGATGGCGATTTCCGTTTCCTTTCGACTGACGGAGTAAAACGAATCCGGCGTCACATTGAGAATGCCCATTATTACCGGCTTCTCAAAGCGAAATAGTTGACCCTTCACCAGAATACTTTTCTCTCTCATCTTTTCCTTTTTGGGGTTAATTGATAAGATAAGGCAAAGGTAAACATTAGCTTTGTCGAAATGAAAGAGATGGAAAAGAAGTATAAGCTGGGGGTGGCACTCAGCGGCGGCGGCGCAAGAGGATTTGCGCATCTTGGGGTCTTTAAATTTATGGAAGAGAGAGAGATCAAACCGGAAATCATCTCAGGTACTTCGGCCGGTGCTTTGGCCGGTGCGCTCTTTGCCGACGGATATACTTCAGAGGATATCCGGCGGCTTTTTGCCGGTAAAGACCTTCTTCGCCTCATCCGTATCCACCTTCCTACTTCAGGTATCTTTGATATGGGGCGCCTCAAAGACTTTCTCCATAAAAACCTTCACGCCAAACGCATTGAAGAACTGAAGATACCGATGGTTATTGTGGCTACGGACTTCGACAACGGTATGGCTTGTGAGTTTCGGCAGGGCGACCTCGTAGATGCGGTGATAGCCTCGTGTAGTATCCCGATTATCTTTACCCCTGTGGTGATTAACGGCGTTCATTATGTAGATGGGGGGTTGTTCCGAAACTTTCCGGTGACAACTATCCGCCAAGAGTGTAAATATGTGATTGGGGTCAACGTGACTCCGCTGGTGAGGTCAAAGTACGAACCCAATCTCTTGTATGTTGCGGAGCGTGCGTACCATTATCTTTATCGTGCGAACACCTTCCATGATAGGAGGCTTTGTGATTTTCTGGTGGAGACGGAAGATTTTGACCATTATAACATGTTTAACCTGAAAGGAGCTGATAAAATTTTAAAGATAGGCTATGAAGAAGCACGAAAAGTTCTTGATATACCAGATATTGACACGCTTATACGGTAATCATCAGTGTAAACATCCCGTTCCTCACGGAAGCATACAGGTTAACGGAAGTGAAAAGTTTTCCGGTTTTACTATGCAAACGCTGGAGGAAATAAGAAGAATGGGGGTGACACATGTATGGTATACCGGTACTTTTGAACATGCGAGTACTACGGCTTATCCGGAAGCAGGAATACAGGGCGATCCTCCAGAGGTGGTTAAAGGAATCGCCGGTTCACCTTATGCGGTGAGGGACTATTATGACGTAAATCCTGACCTGGCTGAAGATGTGCATCATCGTATGGAAGAATTTGAGGCACTCATAGACCGGACGCACAAGGCCGGCCTTAAAGTGATTATTGACTTTATCCCCAATCACGTCGCTCGTAATTACCATTCGGATATTAAGCCTGAAACGGATTTCGGACCTGAAAATTATTTTATCCTTGCTGACGGAAGTCGCTTGTACGGTAGTCCGGATTGGTACGACACGGTGAAACTGAATTATACGGACGATACCCGATGTAAGATGCTGGATATTTTACTTTTTTGGGCAAATAAGGGGGTGGACGGCTTTCGCTGCGATATGGCAGAGATGGTGCCGTTAGATTTCTGGGCGTGGGTGATACCTAAGGTCAAGGAGCAGTCGGACGTCCTTTTTATCGCGGAGGTTTACCAGCCTCACCTTTACCGTCCTTACCTCTACGAGGGACAGTTCGACTATCTTTATGATAAGGTAGGTCTTTACGACACGTTGCGTGCTGTTATTCGCGGCGAGATACCTGCCGCCAGAATATCTTATTGTCTGGAAGAGCTGTCCGACATCCGTCCCCGAATGCTTCATTTTCTGGAGAATCATGACGAGCAACGTATTGCGTCGTCCTTTTTTGCAGGCGATGCGCTTCGTGCCTTCCCTGCGATGATTCTGATTGCTACGGTTTCGACTTCTCCTTTTATGATTTATTTTGGGCAAGAGGTTGGCGAGCCAGGCAACGATGCCGAAGGGTTTAGCGGCTTGGACGGACGGACGTCCATCTTCGATTATTGGAGTCTTTGCGTGGATCCGCTCAATGATTATCAGGCGCAAATACGCAACTTCTACGCCAAATTGTGTCACATCGCCCTCACAGAGCGGGCTATCACGGAGGGGCTGTATTATAACCTAACTTCATTTATTAACCCTGCGGGCTACGCCTATTTCCGTTATCTGGGCGAAGAACTCATCTTAGTAGTGCTTAATTTCTCTGATACTGCGGCGAAATTTGTCATCAATATACCGCAACACGCCTTTGAATTTTGCGGGATACCCGATAACAAGGCTATGGAGGCCATTGATCTTTTTACAGGTGAAAGACGTCTGGCGGCATTGACCCAAATCTATCCGTATAGCGTAGCTGTTCAGGGATATGGTGGCAAAGTGATAAAGTTCAAACTTCTTGCTCATAATAAGCCTATCTAATCCTTACCTTTGCCGCAAATAAAGCCTATCCAAGTTCTGTAAGAAGATGGATTTCACGATTGTAGAAAACCTCCGGCATGGAGACAATCACTGTATACTCGTCTTGCAAGCGCAAGAGAGCTTACCGGAGATACATCCCGGTCAATTCATGATGTTGAGGATAGAAGCATCACCGATTTTCTTACGAAGGCCATTCTCTATTCTTGATGCAGATCGTGATAAGAACGTGGTTGCAATACTGATCAAGAAAGCCGGAAGAGGTAGCGCCGCCCTTTTTAATTATGTATCTGGAGATAGGTTAAACGCCATCCTGCCTCTGGGAAAAGGCTTCACGACGCCGCGATTGCACACCGACAGGGTGTTGTTGGTAGCCGGAGGCACAGGAGTCGCTCCTTTATACTTTCTGGCTACTAAGCTGAACAAACGGCCGGACTTCCTGGTCGGAGCGAGAACATTCAAGGATATTCCTTTTGTCGACAAACTTAAAGACGTTGCGACGGTACATTTGGCTACGGAACAAGAGGACAGAGGGTTTCAGGGCTTAGTAACAGAACATCCTATATTAGAAGCACAATTTGACCGCGTATACGCGTGTGGGCCGAGGGCGATGCTGAAAAATTTGGCCGATCGTATAAAGAACAGGATTCCATTCGTTGAGTTTTCGCTCGAAAATAAGATGGCCTGCGGCATAGGCGTTTGCTTGTGCTGCGCGGAAAAACTGAAGGACGGTACGAATGTCCGTGTATGCAAGGAAGGCCCGGTGTTCAATATGAAAGAACTGCCATGGTGTCATTAGACGTACGGATTGGAGGTTTAGTGCTACGGAATCCGGTACTTGTCGCTTCAGGTACATTCGGATACGGAACGGAATACAACAATCTTATTGAGGTAGGCAAGTTAGGTGGAATCGTTGTCAAAGGAACTACACTGCATGCGCGTGAAGGCAACGATTCTCCACGCATGGCGGAAACGAATATGGGTATGCTTAATGCGGTAGGCCTTCAAAATAAAGGCGTTGACTACTTTGTCCAAACAATCTATCCGACGATAAAAGAGTTAGGTACGCCTATTATTGTGAATGTCGGCGGCTCTACAATAAATGACTATGTAGACTGCGTAAAACGTATCGTCCCTCTGACGGATATAGAGGCTATTGAATTGAATATCTCCTGCCCTAATGTAAAAGAAGGCGGAATGGCTTTCGGCGTTGACGCTGTCGCCACGGCGAAAGTGGTTAAGGAAGTGCGGCGCGCTTGGCCGCGAACGCTTATTGTTAAGCTCTCGCCTAACGTGACCGATATTACGGAGATTGCGAAGACAGCAGAAGGCGAGGGTGCCGATGCGCTGACGGTGATCAACACCCTGCTGGGAATGGCCATTGATGTACAGACGCGTAAGCCGATGCTTTCAACGATTACCGGCGGCCTATCTGGCCCCTGCATCAAACCGGTAGCCTTGCGTTGCGTGTGGCAGGTGTATAACTCGGTGAAAGTGCCGATTATCGGTGTAGGCGGGATCAGTAGTTGGCAGGATGCGGTAGAATTCTTGCTTGCGGGAGCAAGCGCGATTCAAGTGGGAACGTCTAACTTCGTAGATCCTCATATTAGCCTTGATATTATTGAAGCGCTCGGCGCTTATTGCATGGAGAAAGGCTTCAGCTCAGTGAAAGAGTTGACAGGTGCATTAATTATTTAGATAGAATACAAATGAGAAAAGAAGCGTGTCTATGTGCGATTGTCGCAACCTTTGCGCTTTGCGTAGCTTTCTGGTCATGCAGCGAAGACAAGAGGATCGAAGTGAAAGAGTATCCCATGTTCTGGACATGGCTGGATTATAACCCTGCTACATTTGATTCTATCTGCGCCGTTATGCAGGAGATGGGGATAGATGGGCTGATGCTCAACGCCGCTACGCCGGATGCGATGCAAGAGGCAGTGATTGTAGCCGAGACGTATGGGATTGACGTCTATGCGTGGCTATGGATATTGAATCTTGATCACGCTGAGCGCGAATATATTCCGCAAACACATCCGGACTGGCTAAGTGTCAACCGGCTGGGATGGAGTTTGGCCGACTCTATGGCGTATGTGAAGTATTACAAGTTCCTATGCCCTGTACTGCCGGAGGTGCGGAGTTATGTACTTGAGAAAGTACACGCTTTTTGTGAGGTGGAAGGCTTGAAGGGAGTGGCGATAGATTACAATCGGTTGGTGGACGTGATTCTTCCCACAAAATTGTGGGATCATTACAAGATTATGCAGGATAAGGATTATCCGGAATGGGACTACGGATATCATTCGGCAATGATTGAGAAGTTTATGTCCTTGTATGGATATGATCCGTGCACAAAAGAAGACCCGACGTCGGATGAGGTTTGGTTGCAGTTTCGTTGTGACCAGGTAACGGAGGTTGCTAATGAGATTGCGGAGGTGGTACATTCTTGTCACAAGGTGATGGCAGCTTCCCCCTTCCCTACTCCCGGCATGGCGCGTCAGCTTGTGCGGCAGGATTGGGGTAAATGGGATTTGGACATCGTCTTCCCCATGGTGTACCACAGCTTCTATACGGGAGACAAAAGCTTTATTTCCGACTGCATGATAAAGAATATGCAGGAAAAGGGTGCACAGACGGATCTTTACTGTGGAATACTGCTGTCCCCCGAAGATTCGACGAAGGTACTGGAGTATATGGACGAGGCGTTGAGTAGTGGGGCAGAAGGGATCGCCATCTTTACGGTGGAGTCGGTACGTTCACCGGAGGTGCGCACGCTCTTCCGCACGTATGCCGATAAGATGCGTGAAAAGCGGGCGATAGGAGCGATTCCCGTAGTGCCGTCGGAGAAGATAGTGATAGATCCGTTCAAAAAAGAAGGTGTCATGCAGCAGGTGCATGACAAGATGGCGGATTACTCGGGTGTAAAAAGCGAAGATTTGCAGCTTGGGGAGTATGCCCTGATAGAAGAATACGGCTCAGTCAAACATTATCGTGTGACGGAGGTGAGGTCAGGGATGATGTTTGATGTGTGGTTCTTCTTCCACGGGGAAATTGTTTCGGGGTGGGTGGTGAAACCACTGGAATCACTTGCCCAAAAGTGACTTACGAAGACGGTGTAGCGTATTAAGCGCCTCAATGGGCGTGAGGTTGTTGAGGTCGAGCTTGGCTATCTCGTCGCGCAATTGCGCAAGCAAGGGGTCGTCAAGCTGGAAGAAGCTTAGCTGGTAGGCGTCTTCGGAGAGGGAAGGGGTACCATTATCTGCAGCAGGCCGGCGGGACTCAAGGAGGGCGAGTATCTTTTCGGCACGGCGGAGAATGTTTTTAGGAAGGCCTGCCATCCGCGCTACGTGAATACCAAAGCTGTGGGCGCACCCTCCGGGGGCGAGTTTCCGCAGGAAAATGACTTTGTTGTCTACCTCCCGAACAGAGACATTGCAGTTATAGATGCGAGGGAAAGATTGCGCCATCTCATTCAACTCATGATAGTGGGTGGCGAAGAGCATTTTGGCGCGTGCTTCAGGCGTTTCATGGATATATTCAATGATGGCTTGAGCGATGGAGAGACCGTCGTAAGTACTTGTCCCTCGTCCAAGCTCATCGAAGAGAACGAGGCTGCGAGGGGAAAGGTTATTGAGGATACCGGCGGCTTCGTTCATCTCCATCATGAAGGTGGATTCTCCGATGGAAAGGTTGTCGGATGCACCCACACGGGTGAATAGCTTATCAACTATACCGATGCGGGCGGATTGGGCGGGAACGAAACTGCCTGTCTGCGCCAGCAGGGTGATGAGCGCCGTTTGGCGGAGTAAGGCGGATTTGCCTGCCATGTTCGGCCCCGTGATGATGATGATCTGTCGTTTGGAGTCTAAACGGATATCATTGGCGACGTACTCCTGTCCAGCGGGGAGCTGCTTTTCGATGACAGGGTGACGTCCGGCACAGATGTCAATCACGTCCGACACATCTATTTCAGGACGGACGTACCCATTCTCCTTTGCTGTCTGCGCGAAAGAGATAAGGCAGTCGAGGCGTGCGGTAAGGTGTGCGTTAGTCTGTAACGCCTGCATGTAAGGGAGGAGGGAAGCGAGGAGTTCATTAAAAAGGTGGGTCTCAAGCGTGAGGATTTTCTCCTCTGCACCGAGTATTTTCTCTTCGTAAGTCTTAAGCTCTTCTGTGACGTAACGTTCGGCGCCGACCAGTGTCTGTTTACGTATCCACTCGGAGGGTACTTTGTCTTTGTGGGTATTACGGACTTCGATGTAATACCCGAAAATATTGTTGAAGGCGATTTTGAGAGGGATACCTGCCCGTGCACTTTCCTGTTGCTGTATTTCCGCGAGATAATCTTTGCCTCCAACCGCTAATCGCCGCAGTTCATCCAGCTCTTTGTCTACACCTTCCGCAATGACGCCTCCTTTGTGAAGAAATGCAGGGGGATCTTCGTTAAGGATACGGGCAAGATTTTCGGCAACGGCAGGGCAGGGATCAATCCTCTCGCCAAAATCCCTAAGGCTTGCCTGATCGCTTTCAAGACAGGTTTGGCGAAGAGGGATAAGTGCATGGAGAGCGTGCTTGAGTTGGACGGCTTCGCGTGGAGAAAGCCGTCCGGCGGCAATTTTTGCAGTGAGCCGTTCGAGGTCACCTATTTGCCGGAGGCAATCCTCAGACACATTGACTATTTGCGGGTTATGAAAATAGTAATCCGTGATGTCCTGTCTCCGCCGGATAGTCTCTATGTCTTTGAGAGGAAACTGCAACCAGCGTCGAAGTAGGCGGCTGCCCGGAGGAGAAACCGTATGGTCTATGATGTCCAGCAGGCTCTTACCTTCTTCATTCATCGGAGTGATCAGCTCGAGGCTACGAACGGTAAAACGATCAAGGCGCATGTAATGGCCTTCTTCCAACTTCGATATCTTTGCTATATGGGAAACTCGGTGGTAAGTACTTTCGAGGTAGTGAAGGATTGCTCCCGCCGCCGATATTCCCGTCTGCAGTTTGTCGATACCGAACCCTTTAAGGCTTTCCGTCTCAAAATGTTTGCATAGCAAGGCATGAGCCGTATCGAAAGCAAATATCCATTCACCCAGAGGTGTGAGAAGAAAATGATTACCGAACAATTCTTCGAATTGATGATTTTGCCCCTTCTCTACAAGTATTTCTTTGGGCGAAAAGTTGTTGAGGAGCTTGTCAATCGAATCGGCCTTGCCTTCGGCCACAAGAAATTCTCCGGTGGAGATGTCAAGAAAAGATAACCCGCAGATGTTTTTTTTGCCGAAATGGACGGCAGCGAGGAAATTATTCTCTTTACTCTCAAGAACGGTATCATTCAAGGAAACTCCTGGAGTCACCAATTCGGTAACTCCGCGACGTACAATTTTCCGTGTTGTCTTCGGGTCTTCGAGCTGGTCGCAGATGGCTACTTTCTTACCAGCGCGGACGAGTTTTGGCAGATAGGTATCCAAGGCATGGTGCGGAAATCCGGCCATTTTGGAAAATGTCCCCGAAGCATTGGCTTTGTGTGTTAACATAATGCCGGTGATAGCCGCACCGGCTACTGCATCCTCGCCGTACATTTCGTAGAAGTCACCTACACGGAACAAAAGGATCGCCTCCGGATACTTTGCCTTTACCGCAAAGTATTGTTTCATCAGGGGTGTTTCTTTCATTGGGAAGGCTTTGCGGCTCGAATATTTAGCATAACTTTGCGTCCGGCAAATCGGAGTATAATAACGTTAGGTAAGATTAATATGTCAGAACGAACAAAAGTAACTATTTTGGAGAAAGTTGTCGTGCGCTTTTCGGGCGATTCGGGTGATGGAATGCAGTTAAGCGGTAGCATATTTTCTAACCTTTCGGCGATATTTGGTAACGAGATTTCGACTTTCCCCGATTTCCCCGCTGAGATACGTGCTCCCCAAGGTTCGCTTAGCGGCGTGTCAGGTTTTCAGGTACATATAGGTTCGCGTAAAATCTTTACTCCTGGAGATAAGGCCGATGTGCTGGTGGCGATGAATCCCGCTGCCCTTAAAGTGAATGTTAAATTTCTTAAACTCACTACTGTTATCCTTATTGATACCGATTCTTTCCGTAAGAAGGATTTGGAGAAAGCACTATTCGAAACCGAAGACCCTTTCAAGGAATTAGGGCTTACGACCCAGCAAGTGGTTGCCGCCCCGATTACTTCTCTTGTCAAGGACGGTCTTGCCGAATTTGAGTTGGATAACAAGACGGCCACACGTTGTAAAAACATGTTTGCCCTTGGGCTGGTGTGTTGGCTTTTCGAGAGACCTTTGGAAGAAGCCGTCCATCTTTTGGAAAACAAGTTTGCCAAAAAACCGCTCCTTGTCCGTGCCAATATCAAAGCACTTACCGACGGCTACAACTATGGTAATAATATTCAGGCCTCTGTCTCCACCTACCGTATAGAGGGTAAGCAAGCAGAATCGGGTTACTACACCGATATCAACGGAAACAAAGCCCTTGCCTACGGTTTGATTGCCGCCGCAGAGAAGGCCGGTGTCAAGCTTTTCCTCGGCAGTTATCCGATTACACCTGCTACCGATATTTTGCACGAACTTGCCGCTCGGAAAGAACTTGGTGTCAAAGGGTTGCAGTTTGAGGATGAGATAGCTGGTGTCTGTACTGCCATTGGCGCCTCCTTTGCGGGTGCTTTGGGTGTCACCTCCACTTCCGGGCCGGGTCTTGCGTTGAAGAGCGAGGCAATAGGCTTGGCCGTCATGGCAGAGTTGCCCCTTGTGGTGGTCGACGTACAGCGCGGAGGCCCTTCTACCGGATTGCCCACCAAGAGCGAACAGACAGACCTGATGCAGGCTTTGTATGGACGTAACGGAGAAAGCCCGGCAGTAGTTATCGCTGCCGCTACACCGACCGATTGCTTTGAAGCTGCTTTCTGGGCAGGTAAACTGGCGATGGAGTATATGACTCCCGTCATCTTGCTCAGCGATTCGTTCATCGCTAACGGATCCTCAGCTTGGAAGATACCTAACCTTGACAATTACCCTGCTATCAAGCCCCATTACGTGGATGCCTATACCAGTGACCAGACTTGGAAAGCCTATCGGCGCGACCCGAAGACCCTTGTCCGTTATTGGGCGGTTCCCGGTGTGGAAGGTTTTGCGCATCGTATAGGAGGTCTTGAAAAAGACTATACGACAAGCGCTATCTCTACCGACCCTGTCAACCATCAACGTATGGTGACAACCCGACAAGAGAAAATAGATCGTATTGCCGACTATATCCCTCCCCTTGAAATCATCGGGGACAGGGATGCCGAGTTACTGATTGTCGGTTGGGGAGGCACCTACGGCCACCTTTATGAGGCTATGGAAGGGTTGCAGGAATTGGGGCGTAAGGTAGCCCTTGTTCACTTTCGTTTCATCAACCCCCTCCCGTCCAATACGGAAGATATCCTCAAACGTTTTCCCAAAACCGTCGTTGTGGAGCAGAATAACGGGCAGTTTGCCAACTACCTCCGCAGTAAGATTGCCGGTTTCAATCCGCATCGTTTCAACCGTGTCAAAGGCCAACCTTTCATGGTTGCCCGTTTGATTGAAGAACTCTCAAAACTTTGAATATTTACTTTTAACAAGATACAATGAACGCACAAAACTATAAGAGTGACCAATACGTACGTTGGTGCCCCGGTTGTGGAGACCATGCTGCCCTCAATTGTCTCCACAAGGCAATGGCCGAATTGGGCGTACCTCCGCACGAGATAGCTGTTATTTCCGGTATTGGTTGTTCTTCCCGTCTCCCTTACTATATGAATACGTATGGTTTTCATACCATTCATGGGAGAGCCGCCGCCATTGCTACGGGTGTCAAGACCGCTCGCCCCGACCTGAGCGTTTGGGTGGTCACGGGGGATGGCGACTGTCTGGCTATCGGTGGTAATCACTTTATCCATGCCATCCGGCGTAATGTCAATCTCAATATCGCTCTTTTCAATAATAAAATTTACGGCCTTACCAAAGGTCAATATTCGCCGACCTCCGAAAGGGGATTCATCTCCAAGAGTTCTCCTTTTGGAACGGTGGAAGATCCATTCATTCCTGCCGAGTTAGTGCTTGGTGCGCGGGGAAACTTCTTTGCCCGTGCAATTGACACCGATCTTGCCAATACCACCTCCCTCTTTGCGGCTGCTGCGCAACATAAAGGAGCTGCTGTGGTTGAGGTTCTCGTGAATTGTGTCATCTTTAACGATGGTATACATCATACAATCGCCGACCGCGAGTTCCGCGCCGACCGTACAATTTTCCTCCGTCACGGTGAAAAGATGATTTTCGGCAAAGACAACGAGAAAGGGCTTGTCCTTGACGGACTTAAACTCAAAGCGGTTACGATTGGCAAAGACGGTTATACTCTTGCCGATATCCTTGTACATGATGCTCACGAAGCAGAGATCACTATGCACCTGATGCTTGGCTTGATGAAAGGTGACTTGCCTCTTGCCTTGGGCGTCATCCGCGACGTGGATGCTCCTTGCTATGATGAAGCTGTTGCTACGCAAATTGAAGAGGTTCGCGCCACCAACCCCGTGCGTACACTGCAGGAGTTCCTCATGAAAGGGGAAGTGTGGAAAGTAGGTTAAAATCTTAGGGAAGGAAAAGACAGGCGTCGCCGTAGCTAAGGAAGCGATAGTCGTTGGCGAGGGCATGGTTGTAAAGGTTTCGCCAATTGTGGGTGTAGGCGGCAATGAGAAGGAGAAGCGTACTGCGCGGCTGGTGGAAATTGGTGATTAGGCCTTGGGCGATGTGAGGACGGTAAGTAGGTAAAATGATAATTTGGGTGGAGGCGGAGAGACTGGTAAGTTGGCGGGTAGCCATGTAATTGAGGAGAGCTTGGAGGGATTCGGTAACAGAGAGGCGGTTGCTTACAGTTTCATAAGGTATCCATTGGGGGACGTGGGAAAGTTCCGGATTAAAAGGGGATGGGTGGTGAAAGCTACCTTCGAAAGCGCATGCACCCAAGTAATAGAGGCTTTCAAGAGTACGAACGGTGGTGGTGCCGACGGCGACGATGTTCCCAAGTGCTTTAAGAAGATTTTCGAGGGTAGAAAAGGAGACGGTGAAGTATTCGGCGTGCATGAGGTGAGTAGAGATACAGTCACCTCTGACGGGACGAAAGGTTCCGGCGCCGACGTGGAGAGTTATTTCCTCGCGACTGATGTCGGTGGCATCAAGACTTTCGAAGATATGAGGAGTGAAGTGTAATCCGGCGGTAGGCGCTGCCACAGAGCCTTTGATGCGGGAATAGACAGTCTGGTAGGTGTAGCTATCTTGAGGTTCGGCATCTCGGTTAAGGTAAGGAGGAAGGGGAAGTTGGCCGGCAACGTCGAGGACTTCACCGAAAGTCAGGGCAGGGTTGTCCCACGAAAAAAGAATACGTGAGTATCCTTCGTCGGTATTTTCCCGAAAAGCAGAAAGGAGAATTTCTTGCTGTTCGACACGGAGCCGTTGTTCAAGGGAACCGTCTTTCCATCGTTTGCCGTTGCCCACAAGACAATACCAAACGGAACAGTCCCGACGGTCAAGAGCGGTTTCGTAATTTCCCCCGACAGGGGACAGGCAGAAGATTTCAATGATTGATCCGGTTTCCCGACGGAAATGGATCCGTGCAGGTAAGACGCGGCTGTTATTGAAAACAAGAAGGGTATCTTTGGGTAGGAGGTGGACGATATCTCGAAAGTGGGCATCGGTGATCTCACCCTTACGCTCGACAAGAAGCCGTGATGTATCGCGTTCAGGCAGAGGGTGTTTGGCAATACGTTCGTCAGGTAGAGAATAGTCATAGTCTGACATAGAGATACTTTCTCTCCTCAGTATCATAATGTGTTCTTTTTAAGAACGGGACTGTAAACGGAAGGAGAGAGATGGGTGGTTTTCGAGGTAGTCAATAAAGGAACGGGTAAGAGGGATGCCGATTCCGGAAGTGAGACGAAGGCGAAGATTGTCATTTTCAGCATCGGTGAGCTGGATAGTAAGGCGGACGGTGCCGGGCTGAGCTTGAATATGGTGGGTGAAGTCGTCAAGGGTAAGTTGATCAAGAGCCTGTATGGGGAGGGAGATAAAGATTTGTTCGATCAGTCTCTCCTTTTCATCTTGAAGGAGGGTGGCCTGACGGATACGGAAATCAAATTCGTTTTCGCGCCATTGGCGGGATTCAACGCGTCCCCGTAAGAGAAGGTAAGTGCCAAGCTTACCATATTTACTGTAGTCGTAATAATCTTGTCCGAAGAGGCTTATTTCGGTGCTGCCGGTAAAATCTTCGAGTTTGAGGACGCCAAAGGATTTGCCGGTTTTGGTAGTTCCTTCGCGATAGGCAGCCACAATACCGCCGAGGAGAAGGTCTCTTCCTTGCAGGGCATCTTTCTCATTCAGAGCGGCTGCGTTGGTATTGCATACATGTTTGAGGATGATGTAATACTCGTCCAAAGGATGGGCGGAAAGATAGATACCAACATACTCCTTTTCTTTGTTCAAGCGTTCGAGGTCATTCCAAGGAGCAACTTTGGGGATGGAGGGGCGCGTAATGGATGCCGTGTTGTCATCGCCGAAAAGGGAATTGGCCGTAGAGGCTTTGTCGGCCTGATATTTACCACCGTATCGGATGAGAATGTCAAGAAAGGTTTCGCTTTCCTTATTACCGGGGGCGAAGTACTGCTCGCGCTGAAGTCCAAAAGTGTCCAAAGCCCCAGCAAGTACAAGCGATTCAATGGATTTACGATTGCAGGCCGCGAAGTTGATACGTTCGACGAAGTCGAAAATATCGGCGAAGGGGGATTTTTTCCGCTCTTCGACAAGATTGATGACTGCACTCTCACTAACGCCTTTGATAGCGCCAAGACCGAAGCGAATGTCTCCTTTAGGATTGACGGAGAATTTAAGTTGAGATTCACTAACGTCAGGCCCAAGGACTTGGATATTCATGGCGCGACACTCATCCATGAACTTGGTGATTTCAGTGATGTTGGAGATATTTCGGGAAAGAAGGGCAGCCATGTACTCAGAGGGGTAGTTGGCTTTGAGCCATGCTGTCTGGTAGGCGATCCACGAGTAACAGGTGGCGTGGCTCTTGTTGAACGCATAAAAAGCGAACTTTTCCCAGTCGTTCCAGATTTTGTGGAGGGTGCTTTCGTTGTGGCCATTATTCTTACCTCCTTCAAGAAACTTATTTTTCATGGCGACCATCTTGTCGTGGAGCTTCTTACCGATGGCCTTGCGAAGCTCGTCGGACTGCCCGCCGGTAAATCCGGCCAGAAGTCGGGCCAAGAGCATGACTTGTTCCTGATAGACGGTGATGCCGTAAGTGTCTTTCAGGTAACGCTCCATGATGGGAATATCGTAGGTGATGGGCTCGCGTCCCTGCTTGCGGGCGATGAACTGGGGGATATATTCCATGGGGCCGGGACGGTAGAGGGCGTTCATGGCGATGAGGTCTTCAAACTTACTGGGCTGAAGCTCGCGGAGATATTTTTGCATTCCCGAAGATTCAAATTGGAAAGTACCGGTGGTCTTGCCGGAGCTGAACAAGGCGTAAGTTTTAGGGTCGTCAATGGGAATGGTATCAATATTGATGTCTTCACCCTGTATCTGGCGGATATTTTCGATAGCCTCATGGATGATGGAGAGGGTTTTAAGCCCAAGGAAGTCCATCTTGACAAGTCCGGTGTCTTCAATGACGGACCCTTCATATTGGGTGACAAGGATACGTTGTCCGGTTTCTTTGTCGTCGGCAGTGCTGACGGGGACGATGTCGGAAATATCGGTCTTTCCAATGATGACACCACAGGCATGCACTCCCGTGTTGCGCACGTTACCTTCAAGTTTGAGGGCGTATTTGAGCGTACTACGGACAAGTTCGTTGGGCGAGTTGACAGCTTCACGGAGTTCGGGGACGTATTCGATGGCATTACGAAGATTGACTTCCTTGTCGGGAATTTTGTCGGGGACAAGCTTAGATAGACGGTTGGATTCGGTGAGGGGAAGACGTTGGACACGGGCTACATCTTTGATAGCCGACTTGGCGGCCATCGTGCCGTAGGTAATGATGTGGGCGACTTTTTCCTTACCGTATTTTTCAGTAACCCAGCTAAGGACTTTGCTGCGCCCATCATCATCGAAATCTACATCAATATCGGGCATGGAAATACGGTCGGGATTGAGAAACCGCTCAAAAAGAAGGTCGTACTTGATAGGGTCAATATTGGTGATCCACAGACAATAGGCCACCACTGAGCCAGCTACCGAGCCTCGTCCCGGCCCTACAGATACACCCATTTGTCTAGCTGCGGCGATGAAATCTTGCACAATGAGAAAGTAACCCGGAAACCCCATCCCTTGAATGACACTGAGTTCATAATCAATTCGTTGTCTCAAATCTTCGCTTATTTCGGAATAACGCTTCTCAGCGCCGGTATAAGTGAGGGCGCGGAGATAATCGTCGGCATCTTTGAACTTTGCGGGAATGGGGAAGTCGGGCATAAGGGGAGCGTTGTCGATGGAATAGTGTTCCACCTTATCAGCTATCTCTGTGGTGTTATGCAAGGCTTCAGGGAGGTCGGCGAACAAGGCGTTCATTTCGGCAGTTGTCTTCAACCACTCCTGCTTGGTGTAACGCATACGGTTAAGGTCGTCGAGGTCTTTACCGGTGCTGAGGCAGATGAGGCGATCATGGGCTTCGGCGTCGTCTTCGTCTACAAAGTGAACGTCATTGGAGGCAATCAGCTTGACGCCATGTTTGGCGGCTAACGATACCAGCACTTGGCCGACTTCCATCTCCTTAGGATATACCTCCTTGTCTGCAGTCGGATCGGAAGTGGGGTGACGTTGTAGTTCCAGGTAGTAGTCTTCGCCAAAGAGGTTCTTGAACCAAAGAAGTGACTCTTCCGCTTTGTTAACTTGCCCACTGAGTATGAGACGAGGAAGTTCTCCTCCGAGGCAAGCCGAGCAGATGATAAGTCCTTCGTGATGTTTTTCCAACAATTCCTTATCAATGCGTGGCCGCCCATAGAAACCTTCCGTCCACGAGAGAGAAACCATCTTGATGAGGTTTTTATACCCTTGCAGGTTTTTAGCCAGCACGATCAGGTGCCAACCGCTCAGGTCTTCCTTGCCGTCCCGCTTGAGACGACCGTGTCGGGCACAGTAACATTCGCAACCGATAATGGCTTTGAACGGTTCCTGTCCTTCGGCAAGCTTGGCGTTTCTCTTTTGTACCTTGTTGGCGAACTCTTTGATACCGAACATATTGCCATGATCTGTCACGGCGATGGCTTTCATCCCTTCCCGGATAGCCTTATCAATGAGGCCGTCGATGGCAGCTTGTCCATCGAGTAGCGAGTATTGCGTGTGTACATGCAGATGCACGAAAGGTTCCATGACTGTCTTGTTGTGGTTGCTGTAGGGTTGTAAAGGTAAGAAGAAAGCTATTACCTTTGCCATCGGCATGCGAGGGATACAGGTAATAACTCCGGTAAAGGATTCTATTGATTTGACACTTGGGACGGTGCGAGCTGTGCTTAAGTCGGAAGGTGTACACAATATTTCGTACACGATATACAACGATTTTAGTACGGTAGAGAACACTTTGCGTCTGGAGCAAGCGTCTGTCGAATATGGATTCGATTTGATCAACTTGTCAAAGTTGACTACACAACCGTCCCCTAACTACTTATTGATTTTACAGGAAGCCCAACGAGCGGCGTTGACCCGAAAAGAGGCCTTGTGTATTGTGGAATCGGATGTGGTTGTACAGCCTGATACCATTAGCCGACTTTTTGAAGAGACGCAGTTGAGACAAGATTGTGGTCTCGCTGCCGCCGTTACAGTGGACGATCAAGGAATGGTCAACTATCCCTATCTTTATGCCCGAAGACTGGAAAAAGAACCTTGTGCTACAAAGAAACATCTTAGTTTTTGCTGTACCCTGATGACGGAAAAGTTTTTACAGTGTTACGATTTTGGGCAATTGGATGCGGGTAAGTCCTGGCACGACGTGACTATTTCCCGACAGTCTCTTCGCCTCGGATTTCAAAACTACCTCTTTCCTAATCTCCCTGTTTGGCATCGCCCCCACGGTAGCCGTCCCTGGAAACAGCTTAAATATACCCATCCGGTGAAGTATTATTTTCTGAAAATGGTTCGACAGCGAGACAAAATCTGATGGAAGCGGTACGTATCATCACACCTGTTAAGGATTCTATTGAGCTGACGCTTCGAGCGATTGAAGCCGTCAGTGCATCCGAGCTTTCGTTACCTTATGTGTATACTGTGTACAATGATTTTTGTACACCCGAAAACTCCCGCAAGCTACAAGAGGCATCTCTTCGTTTCGGATTCACCCTTGTAAATCTTGCGGATATTACGGTAAATCCCTCCCCAAACTATCTCCTCATCTTACGACG
>JAITRC010000017.1 GCA_031288615.1 Tannerellaceae bacterium | reverse complement strand
GTTTTGATAATGCCGCTTCTTTTAGCGGATTTAAGTTGCCGGGTAACAGAATATGCTAAAGCCCTCATACGTTTGAGTTCCCCGACAACATGCGTACAAAGGTCAATCCGTTGCTTGTTATCTAAAAGATTCTTTTCTCCGCCGGCCAGAGACACATTGTAGATGTGAACCAGTAAATCTGTACTCCGTGTAATAAGTTCATATTCGGTCTTGGCAACCACTAATAGTAATTCAGGGTCGCCTGCTGCGAGTTTCGCCGCTTGCGATTGATACTCTCCTATTTGTGCTGCGATTTGAGAAGCATAAACGATGTCTTTCCCGTTTTTTACTACTGCATTTACAGTGCTCAAATAGTTATAGGTTTTTTCTTACAAGCTTTGTAATTGCTGTAATTTAACGGTAATTAAAGCGTTGAAACCTTTAATCTCATTTTCGCTATCGTCTATATCTTTCAGTACGCCTTGTTGTTCTGTATGACAAGCAACTAATGTTCCTACCAAGTTGTCTCCGACTTCAAAGGTAGCAATAATTGAAAGCAATTCACAACAGAAAAGCAAGTATAGAGGACGTTCCTACCCCTATAGCTGTTTCCGCTCCTATGCCTTCAGATTACGCATTGCAACGGATTGAGGAGTTGGCACGGGAAAACGAGCGACTTCACGCGGAAAATACAACATTGAAACAAGAAAAAGTGCGGTTACTCGAAGAATTGCTCTCTATTCGAGATAAATTACCCAAAAAAAGCGAGAAGAGGGCGTAAAGAGAATTGATTTGGGAAAGTGTCTGTGGGATAAGTACTTTTCACATTGAAGGACCACTTGCGTCCGTTGTGGTGATTTCGACGTTGTTGATCAGCATGCCCCAGAGGTCGCCGTCGGTTATGTAGTAGGTGAGAAAGCCGATTCTTTCGATTGTCCACCGCAGATAGCCGGTAGAAGGAGGCAGCGGCAGGTTGCGGATTCCATCCGTATTCCCTCGCGGACCATCCTTTACATCACCGAGTCCAATAGACCAGGTCGAATTGTGAAGACCTCCCCCGTCGTCATAGAGACCTTTCCCAGCCGCATGAGCCGATACCACGAACGACCCATATTGCTCAGTATCTGCGCCGGCTTTCCATTCGATGCCACCATTGTGATTATCCATATGGCACTTCACTTCGCCATTCTCTCCAATGCATTCTAATCGGCAGCGGGCGACGAACGCCTTAACCCGCCCCTGATTATACCCCACCTCCTCATAGGTGAAATGGGGCAATACCCCCTTGGGGTACATCTTGGTATCCCGTTGCGCCACCTTGATCTTCATGTTCAGGTTCAACTTCGCGTTGTCGCTCGGGTAGAGGACATTGCCGCTGTCCTCGAAGACCAGATGCGGAGACTGTGGCCAATTCATAGTCCCTCTCCCCGAACGAACGCACAGCCATACCTCCTCCTTGGGTTCGAACTGCAGCTCCTTGAGGTACCAATACTCCAACGGTACATCGGCCGTCACATTGAACCCCTTGCAACCACTGTAACGCCTCATCTCCATAATCACCTGATCTGCTGGAATGCCTCCCGCCCCCGGAAACGGGTAACAATTCTCCTCCCCTATCAACCCCGTCAAGTCCTCCAGCTTCGCCTCCCACGCTGTTCTTGTCAGTATAGGGTACTGAGGCGTTGGCGGAGTTACCGGCTCTTCTGCCTCGCAGGCGGAAAGGAGCATAATGAGTACAATCGCTCCCCAACTCTTATTCATTCCTTAGTGGTTTTATCTTCTTTCTCTTTCTCTTCTTCCCACCACATCTGTGTTGTTTCCTTTTTGGTTGCTTCCTTGATAATGGATATTAAGTATTGTCTGAATTTCTCATCTTGTATACGATTTAAGAGTATCCTCACAAACCAGCATGAGGATATCCAAAAAAGAAGCAGTCCAAATAGAAAACCAATAATTGCCATATCGTAGGTTGTTTAAGTTATATCCTTACCCCCCGTTGTCTCCGACTTCAAAGGTAGCAATAATTGAAAGCAATTCACAACAGCACATGCACCATATCCGTAGGCTCTGCTCCACCCGGCCCCCGCTTCCTCGCTCTATATACGCATATCCGTTGCCCGTCAATAGCACACTTACTACCAACCCCTTCAAAAACGTATACCGGCTCATCAAGTCGTTCGGCTCCAAATGCAGCAAGTCGTACACCGGATGCTCCACATACAGCGTCTTGAATCCCTTGCCGTCTATCCGGTACGTCTCCAAAGGCAACGTAGCCACGCTGTCCGAAATCAAGTCTACACACCGGTACACCGTCGACAGCAACATCGGATTACTCCGACTGCCCAACAACGTCCCGAACGACTTTGACGAGGATGACACCGTGGCCTCAGCCTTCTCCGCCTTCCCCGACCCTCCTTCCGAAGACCGCTTGCTAAACCATTCCCGAACGCCCATCTACACGCTTTTTTATTTACGTGCATTTTCTTGTCGCCCGCGAAGTTTTTACCCGCCTATAATTCGTGACTGTATTGTGGCGTCAGTAAGTACACCCCCAACGCATTCAGCATCGCCATCACTCCATCAATCTTCTTCTCCTGGTACTGCTTCGTCGGCTTGATATTCCCAAAATGATCCGTAAATAGCTCCACGTTCAGGAAGCAGTACCGGTTGATGGCATTCGTGTCTATCACCACTCCACCGCTTCGCATCAAACGCTCCATCTCCTTCGTGGGACGGTTCATGTTCCCCGTCGTTTGAGCAAACTCTTTCACCTTAAATCCCTCCCCCTGTACATTCGCAATGAACTGTGTGGAGTTCCATTTATCGTACGCCACCGTGACCACCGGACACGCCTCATGCAACCGCATTAAATCCTCCTGCACATACTCATAGTTCGTCACGTTCCCAGGCGTGAGTGTCAACTCCCCCTTTCGCGCCCACTCCCCATACAAATGCGCAAACCGTTCATCCGCTTCCAACGCCTCCCTGGGCAGGTAATACCAGGTCTTGAAGTACAGTTTGCCCTCATCTCCCACAAACAGCGCTGACATGGCCGTCAAGTCACTGGTGGCCGCCAAGTCTATCCCCACATAACAGTACCTGAACTGCTCCGGTTCCACCGCCTTCGAGGCCGCCAATATCACCGTATCCGGTATCCACAGCTGCCCCGATTGACACCATACATTGAAGTTCTTCGTCTTCACATTAACCACCTCCGAGTTGTGGTTCTTCGCCCCATTGACCGCATTAACCAAAAACTGATGCGTCACCGTCACCCCATAATTCGGATTTGCTTTTTGCCAGCATTGGCTATCTCCCCAATCATCCTCCTCATCCAATGTAAAGATGGCAATAAACTCCTCATCAGCCGACTTCAGCCCACTAAGCACCTCCGTCCTTACTTGCCTATGCTCATAACAGGCTCCCAGCAAATCAAATCCCGCCGTAGTAATCACTATCCCCAAAGGATTCCTACGCTGCGCTTCACCGCTCTCCAAAACCTTCAACACATCCGCATTCTTGGCCGCATGATACTCATCAATCAACCACATCGATGGATTCAGGCCATCCAACCGCTTTGCCTCTGCCGGTAACACCCGCATAAAGCTCTCATTACGCAAACAGCGTATCTGGTCGCGATAGGTTTTCAACACCGTCTCCTCCGGATCCAAACTCTTTGCAAAGCCCGCGCACAAAGGCCACCCCGCCATCTTCACCTGGTCCCGGCTATTGGCCGCCATATACACCTGGCCGCCCGATACGCCGTCCCCCACCAAATGATACAGGCACAGGGCTGCTGACAACGCCGTCTTTCCATTCTTGCGGGGCACCTCTATATACGCCCTCCGCACCAGCCTATTCCCCGTCTCACGTACATAGAATCCATAGATACCCGCCACGATGAAGCATTGCCAATCCTGCAAGACGAAAGGCTTACCCTTATGCGGTGATTGGAAATGTTTCAACATCGATACGAATCGGATCACCCGATTCACCTTCTTCTCACGAAATTCGTACTCCGGATTGTCCAGCATCACCATAAACCGTTCTGCCGCCAAACGCATCCACCTCCCCGCCGCTATACTCCCATCGAGTATACCCGCCGCATATTGATAGTACTTCTCACCCTCTATCTCAATCATCTTCACCTTGCTCCATGAACATATCCATAGCCGACTTCTTTGTATTCGCCGCTTTCAACACATCTATACGTTGCCGGTCATAAGGACTGCACCCATACCGCTTCAATATCTCCATGCATATCTTGAGACTATCATCCGACATCTTCTTAGCCGGATTTACCTTCCGCGTCTTTCCCTCCTCTACGAACATGCCATACTCCAATATATCATTATTGGCCATCACATGGCTATTGAACGCACTGGCCGCCGCATGAAGGGAAAACGCATCCTGAGAAGTAAGCTGAATGCGTGTGTGTAGATACTTGATAAGGCTCCCTATCCGCTCTATCGTTTCCTGCTCAAATCGCTCATCAAAGATCGAAACACCATCTATGATATAATCTTTGTCCATCTCCACCTCAGTAAGAACAGGTTCTGGAGTAGGCTCAGTAAGAACAGGTTCCGGAGTAGGAACGGTTTCTTCTTTGTGAGATAATTCGGCGTTTATCTTTTTTGCCTCCGGAATGTATCTCCAGATGGTTCGTGTACTACGTTTTGTTTTTACAGCGAACCATTCTACTACCCGGCTTATGTCCTCCTCTTCACTGACATTCTTCCGGAGGGCTTCTGACAATTGGATGGTTGCTTGACGCCTTGATAATCGCGGCGGCACCTTAACACACCTCTCTTCTCTTGTATTCATGCGGCTTTCCAAGTGTGTCAGTTGGGTAGCGCAGCTGACAAGTTTTACGGCGAGTTTATGACAAAGGTACTTCCGGAGATCGCTAACCGGCTGTCTATCCAGTCGCCGGCCTGCACCTTCAATAATCCGTCACCGGTAGCCGTAGTGGTTACGGTGATTCTGTAAGCCGCATCGTCCGTGGCCTCCACTTTGGAGCTACGCCCCACGAAATAGGCAGCAACTATTGCTACCGTCCCGGCAGCAATCACACTCGCAAGAATTCCTTTTTTTGTCATGATATTTATTGTTTATTGGTTAGGTCTTTCTGTTATCTATCTATCCGGGCATTCTATTGTCGCCCGCGAAAGTTTCTGAAAGCAGATGCTATTTTTTTTCTTCCGAGCAGCAAGCTAAGCACAGCAATCGCCACGTCTTGCAGAATATCATGCAAAGAGCCGGTCGATTTATCTGCTCCCCCGTTCTTAAGCGCGTATCGCCCATCTGCATACTCCTTCGTGATGAATTCGTTGCTTGCGGGTGCAGTGGTACTTGTCGACGTCGTTACAAGGGGGCCGTCGACTGTGATGCCGGTGCTCCTTACGACAATCATGCAGTCGGGGATGCCGCAGCCAAGAACAAGCCGGTGGGGTTGGAGTATCACATAGCTTTCGGAGTGTTGCCCGACGTTGGTTGAGACTAATTCAATCTCGTTTTCTTGCATAAGAAATAACTTCTGGTAGCTGTCAACGGTCTGTTTGATCTGGAGCGGTGTTTGATCGGTCGAAGTGTTGTACTGCAGGTACGTGTTGGGCTTCACGCTCAACACTCCACCTGTCACCGACAAGCCGTCGCCTATGCTATTGAATGGCTTTGACGTCACTGCCGTCCAAGCAGGCGTTGCTGTAAGCTCACCTGACGGCACCTCCACCGTAAGCCCAGAGCCGATGTAACTGAACGGCTTTGACGTCACTGCCGTCCAAGCAGGCGTTGCTGTAAGCGCACCTGACGGCACCTCCACCGACAAGCCAGAGCCGATGCTATTGAACGGCTTTGACGTCACTGCCGTCCAAGCAGGAATTGCTATAAGCGCACCTGACGGCACCGCCACCGACAAGCCAGAGCCGATGTAACTGAACGGCTTTCCTGGCAACCAACTCCAAGAAGTTACAAGCACGCCCTCATCACTGATATTTAAACCATCTCCAACAGTTTTGAACGGCTTTTCTAATAGCTTGTCCCATGTAACAGCTGAAACAATGTTATTCCCGACTACGTCAAGCCCCCACCCAACTCCGTTGAACGGCTTCCCCGACACCTGTTCCCACGTCGTCGCTCCTCCTCCTCCGGTCGCACTCAGCACTCCATCTGTCACCGCCAAGCCGTCGCCAATACTATTGAAAGGCTTCGAGGTTACGTCCGCCCAGCCTACACCCCCTTTTTTGAGATATGTCAAGTCCGTCCAACCTTTTGTTACGTACTCAGAATTGGCGGTGGGTGTGGGGTAAGTGCTACTCGCAACTGAGTTCCAACCAAGTTTATGCCCTGTGTTTATGACCACATCCCCGTCAAGCACGAAGCCTTTATCCGCTCTTGAGAAGATGTTTCCGGCAGGGTATGCGTAGAAGGTAGCGTAGTTTGTTCCTGAGTTTGCAAACAAGCTTACCGCAGAGCTATCTACGTTGATGTAGCTAAAGTTATCCCCCGCCCTGAAGTCCTTACCTGGGGTGAGATTAAAGTACATCTGGTTGGTGCCAGAGCCTGTAAGCTTAAAGGCTTCGTAATTAGCAAGAGTGCCTGTTTGCGCGCCTGTGAAAGTGTTACCCCCAGCAAGTTTCAT
>JAITRC010000006.1 GCA_031288615.1 Tannerellaceae bacterium | reverse complement strand
CACCCAACAAAGGGCTATGGGTGCATACCGCAGGCAGTATGCCCATGGACGTCTTTGCCGGTACGGCAAACCGGTACGGTGTTTTTTACCCCATGCAGACCTTCAGCCGGCAACGGCCTATTCCCTTCCGCACCATCCCTGTATTTATAGAAGCGTCCTCTCAAGCCGACGGATTACTGCTCCAAAAGATTGCCGCATCGCTTTCGGACGAGGTGCACTTCCTGTCGTCAGAGCAACGGCAACAATTTCACATAGCTGCCGTCTTCGCCTGCAGTTTCACCAACCGGATGTACGCCATCGCCTGGCAGCTGCTGGAGCAACAGGGTTTAGACGGACGGCTTTTGTTACCTCTCATTGACGAGACGGCCGCCAAGGTACACGATTTACCTCCCCTCAACGCCCAAACCGGCCCCGCCGTCCGCCACGATGTCCACATCATCCACAAACACCTCTCCCAACTCAGCCAATCTCCCAACCTCCAAGACCTCTACCGCCTCCTCACCCACCTCATTCACGGGTAATCTTTAAACGTTCGACCTCAGTTCGTAGCGAAGCTGGTGGGCAGTGCCGTTCGTCGCCTTATTGAGCAACTTCCAGAAATCGGTGCCGTGATTCATCTCCCGGGTATGGCACAGCTCATGTAGCAGGACGTAATCTATCAGATGCTCAGGAAGCAGCAGCAGGAAGCAGGACAGATTGATCATCTTTTTACCCGAACAGCTGCCCCACCTCGTCCGTGCACTATTCACCTTGACGCCCTTATACACAAACCCGTACCGTTCGGCAAGCCCAGCCAAACGTTCGGGGAGAAGTCGTTTCGCCTCGCTCCGAAGGACATTGACAAGGATCGTCTGTAGTTGCCACTGGATTTCCTGTCTCTCGAAACAGGTATCGGGAGGGCAAAGAACCGTCAATATTCCATCCTGTAACGTGATTCGAAATTGTTCATGCAACCGCAACGGTATCGTCGAACGCCTTATCATGAGCCGGAAAGAGAATGTCCGAAGATCGGCCTCATCGGAAAGGCACTTGGGAACAAAGGGAGAGGCCATTGCCTGAACATACTTTACCTCCGGAATAAGCCGGATACCGAAACAGGTTTGTACCTCATCAACAATCCGTTCAGCCAGGTCGGCAATGTCGACACCCGTAGCCTGCCCGTGATTGACAAGTACTAAAGCCTGCCGTTCACACACCCCCGCATCACCCTGACGGAACCCCTTGAAACCACATTGCTCTATCAGCCATCCGGCCGGAATCTTGTATTGTCTCCCTGAGGGGTAGTAAGGAATGTCCGGAAAACAAGACCTCATCTCCGCAAACCGCTCCTCGGAAACCACAGGATTCATGAAGAAACTACCGGCATTGCCCAACTCATCAGGATCAGGGATTTTCGACCGACGAAGACGGATCACCGCCTCACGCACGTCAAACGGGGTAGGACAATCCGGTAGATCGTCGCACAGCCGCCCATAATTTGTCACACAAGAACCTGGCTTGCGGGCAAAACGAAAAACCACGTAAGTGATGATAAACGGTGAGCCTTCTTCTTTGAAACGGCTATACCTGTACTCATAGTGACAATCAGACGCCGCAAACGTATAGCCGCGACCCGTATACCTGTCTATCGCTTCGACGCCGTGAATAAAATCCTTCACCTCCACCCCATAAGCTCCGATATTCTGTACCGCCGCCGCTCCGACTTCACCGGGAATAAGTGAAAGGTTCTCAGGCCCCCCGCCCCAGCCTCGTTCAAGGACAAAAGCTACCACATCGTCCCACACCACCCCCGCCCCCACACGCAAAAAGACCTCATCCCCCTCCTCACGTATTTCTATACCCCCTATTCCCGAGTGCAGGACGATACCCTCATAATCCTTCAGGAAAAGGAGATTACTTCCCCTCCCTATGTGGACAGACTCGCATTCTCTGAAATACTCATCCCGTAGCAAGCGGTCAAGTTCCTTTACATCACCATACTCTACAAACCACCGTGTGAAGACGTCGATACCGAAAGTATTATGCCGCCGTAGCGAATAGTTTTCGTGTATCTGCATACATGTATCTCCCTAACGAATGACCATAATCTTGGTGACAACACTCTGAGCGGCATCCTCTGTCGCAGCGAAGACGAGATAGATACCCGTAGCAACGGGTTCTCCCGATGGACGGGTAACATTCCAGAAGAACTGCCCGCCCACAGACTTACCTTCTGCCACCGGATGCCCATTCAGGTCGGTGATGCGAACGTATGAATCCTGTACAAGGTTTGTCACCGTGACATAGCCTTGATAATTGGGACGGACAGGATTGGGGAAAGCGGTGACTTCACTATAGTCAGGCCGCCCGCGTGTGACACCACTTGTATAAGAAACAATCCCTTTGTCGGTACCAACAAAAACTTCGCCCGTCTCAGGATGGATGGCGATACTTTGGACAAAGTTGGAAGGAAGGGGAGAATTTGCGGTAGTAAAATGCGCAATTGTTTCCTGTCCATCTTCGGAAACAAGTATCAAGCCGGAATTTTGAGTGCCTAACCACTTACGATTCCCTCCATCCACCGCAATAGCACGAACATTCTCCCCATCAAGGAAGTAGGCGAGGTACCCTGCTTCATCCGTCCGCACAATACGGTTGGCATACATGCGGGAAGGGTCGTCTATGGCATAAGAAGGTGTCGGGCAAATAAGCGGGCCGAGACTCGTGCCGAGCCAAATCTGACCGTTCAGGTCTTCAGCCATGCAATAGTAGGCAGAAGGAGCGGTAACCGTCTGCCCTCCGGAAGTAGGTGTGGAACGGAAAGAGGAGAAAAAGTTAGCCACATCGTCCGACGGATCGTCAATCGTCCCACGGTCGTCCACAGCAAGGATACCCGCGCTTGTCCTTCCGGGAATATTAATCCACTTGTGATTTTTGCGCGTGAGGAGTATCTTATCCATAATCACACTCCCCGGAAGCACGTCGTAAGAAAGTGTAAGCCACTCTCCATTTGGTTTCCTTACCTTGATGTCGTGTAAATCTCCATCACTGTTTGTCACCCAAAGATTGCCGTTCTGGTCAAAAGCCAGTCCGTCAACCCGGACATACCGATGCCTTTGAGGATCCGGTTCAGGAACAAAAGACTCCAACGTAGAATTTGTATAATCATATCGTTGAACACACTCACCATTGAGGAACTCAAAGACACCATCCCCCCATGTACCGACAAAGTAATGGTTCTCGTCATTCGGGTCTGCAGCCACGCCTGTTGCTTCGGCGAAAGGATGTCCGGCCTGTTCGGAAGTAGCCTTTTCGTCGAAATTATACCAGTCCCTCCCGTCGTAGGTCATAAACGTGGCATCACGAAATGATCGGAAGGTGCCTGCACCGTCTCCCGTCACCAACAGCTTATCTTTATGAAAAGTCATGAAGGCCGCATGGTCGCGTTTAGGGCCATTGATCTTAATTCCGGAGACCCATGTTTCATATTTATTGTCTGCAACTTTAACAGCCATTAACCCCTCTTCGCCGGTCGCTATCCAATACATATCCTCAGCGATGAAAGCAAGGTCATACGCGGCAATGAGATAGAACCACTGACTAATATCCGTAGCCGTGTATACGATTATATCACTCCAGCGGCGAACTATCAGCTTTCCGTTCTTAAGGTATATATCCCACACCCCTTCCATCATCATCTGCCACTCTCCATCCTTGTCGCAATACAGCATACCGTCCTCCGCGAGGACTATAAGCTGTTCCCCCAACCCCAGAACCTTTTGTGGCTTTTCGTCCACATCTATTAGGAGTTTGCACCAATTGGCTTTGTCCAGCAAATTATCTCCCTGTTTACCGACAAAGACGCCGGAATCTGTGGTGGCAATTAGTTCACCGTCACGAAGAAACACCGATCGGGTGACGCCTATGCGGTAAGTATCCGTAATCTCTCGCTTACGAAGGTTGATGACCATGACGCCGAAATTAGCGGCCAAGTAGACATAGTCACCATCGAAAAACAAGCCATTGACACTTTTATCCCGTATCACCTGGTTATTTAAGAGATGGGGGATATTGTACAAACCCTCTTTGGTAAGGAGGTCTATATTTCCGTTAGTGTAGAGGAGGAGAAGTATACGAAGGTTATGGCTATAGCCTATACGGCTGATGTATGTATCGCTCAGTCCGTTCTCCTTAGTGTAAAGGGTAATACTTTGATCTTTTTTCCCGTAGGCATACAATGCGCCCGAAGGGCGAATCAAATCGCCCGAAACCGGATGACGATCAAATCCTCCCAGAACGAACACCTCATCCGACGTCTCTTCCACCATACATGCCGAATGGTAGGAAGGATAAGACTGCCAAGCCCCCCACGAATCTACACCTTGTGCTCCCGTAGGGAAAGAAATGCAAAGAAAGAAGCCCACACAGCAAAGGGTTGTCAGGAAATCAGACATCCGATGCACTGCACGCCAGCGATGGCTGACCGTATTTTTAATAGCTACACCCAACTCGGCGAAAGTCCGGTCGAATCCTTCGGGAATGAACACCGGATCATATCCGAAGCCGCTCTCCCCACGGCGGCCGTCGGTAATAATTCCTTCGACGATACCTTCAAAAAAATACTTCCTCTCCTTTAGTATAAGTGCTATCACAGTCCGAAACCGAGCTTTGCGATTATCTACTCCCGCAAGGGCATCCAATAACTTGGTGACATTAGCCTCGTCCGTACCTTCGGTAGAATATCGCGCCGAATGTACTCCCGGCTTGTTCCCCAATGCCTCGACTTCCAGCCCGGTATCATCCGCGAAACAATCCCTTCCGTAATGCGCACGCACGTACTCTGCTTTCAAAAGGGCATTCCCTTCCAAAGTGGGCGCAGATTCATTTATTTCTTCCTTACATCCAATGTCACCCAGTCCCTTCAAGGTCACTCCGGGAAGCATCTTCTTCACTTCCTCCAGCTTGTGCTTATTATTCGTAGCAAAAACTAATTCCATCTATTCGTCCCTATCCTTGTTCAGGTTACAATGTTACTGTTTTTCCGCCGTAAACTAATCGTTGAAATGGACAGATATACCGAATTTAAGGAGAAAGGGATTGAGCGGGTAGTGGGGGAGGGAGAAATAATTAGGGGTAAGGAAGAGGGAGGCGAGGTTGTACGTAGAGACAAAGAAGCGTGTTTGTTTAAGGTGGAAATTGGCGTAGGCATTGAGTAGGGGGAAATTACCGACGGCAACCTTTTTGTCAGGGGACTGAAGGTGAAAGAGCATGGTGGCCGGTTCGTAGTAAGGAGCATCGTATGCGGTGAAATAGTGCACATCGAAACCGAGTTGCAGGGAAAGAACAGGAACAGGTTTAACATCTACATAGGCATTGGAATAGAGACAGAGTAAAGGGAGAGGAAGTACATCCTCAGAGGAACGTTGTACAACTACTTCATTGTCCCACCCGAAAACCCCGATACGGAAAGATTGTGCAAGACGGGCGCAGAGGACTTGGATATTACCGGTGAATTGAGCAGGCCCTGAAAAGTCGGTAAAGAGGTAATTACGGACATTGTGGATGCCGGCCGTCAAGCGGGTCTTCGTGGCGGCAAGCAGGATCGTTCCGGTTGCATAAACCTGTTGTTCGTTACGGAAGTCATTGTTCCAGACGAAATAACGGGAGTGGTATCGGCGTAGAAAAAAAGCAGGAGTCAGATTTTTGATAGCCACATCCGCCGAAAGAGAGGCGTCCTCACCTCCCAAAGGGAAGCGTGTGCGGATATTGCCGGTGAGGCGAAACTCTCCTAAATCATCGCCAAGAAGACATATCTCGCCGCGTGCATTGTAGGTGAGAAACCGGCCGCGACGCTTAGACCATTCCCCTCCCATATAAGTGGAGAACTCTTTGAAATTCGTTTTTGTTAACTCATTTGTTAAGGAAGAGAAACGCCTTTGTTCGAAACGGACAAAGGCGGCAAGCCCGAACTTTACCCAATCCCTGAACCCTTCGCGAAGGGAAAGGGAGAAGGTGTTGTGGATGTAAGAAGAGGAAGGGCGGTCGTGAAGGGCTGAATCAGGTGAAGCATCTATTTGGGAATAACAGGTGTCCAGTGCGGCAAGGGAGGAGGAAGTAAAGTGGCGACGGTTGGCGGTATATGCAAAAGTATGTTCCAAGCTTGCGATAGGGACAAAACGGACGGTATCCTCAACCGGTTGCCGGCTTCCGAAGTGATAACGGTGGGAAAGGAAGTATTGCTTATCCCTGACGGTATTAAAGACGTCGAAGAAGCGGACGGGAAAGGCTTTGGAATCTATTGTACGCCGACCGTCGGTAAATTGGGAAGGGTTTGTGATGTAGGCATCGTTCGTCAAACCTCCGTTTTCGGCGGTGATAAAGTAATAATTGCTCACATACCCTTGCGCCTCATATCTATCCGTCATGTAGCTACCGAATAGGCGGTAGCTTACCGCCTTGTTTCCATTTGAGGGGTAGTGCCCCCTGCTGTAGATATAGTCCACTTCCCCACCCACATTGATACGTTTTCCAAAGTTTCGGGTGAGTAATCCCTTCAGACGTTCCTCCTTCTTCTGATCGCCTCCATTGAAAGTATAGGTCAGGTCTGCATAAGGTGTTTTCGTATCAAAGAAATTTTCCCCATCGGGGGTAGTGATATAGCGGTCAAGGGGGTCGGCGAAAATGAAATCCCGTGCTTCCTTCCTTTCAAAAAAGACCCTGCTTTGCATCGGTGAACCTATATTCCCCAAGTAACCCATAGCGATTCCTTGCCCCTCTACAAACGTATGGTTGGCAAAGTTAAGCCTTCCCGTATCCGCAGGGGAAGAGGGAAAGGGCTTCGCCGACAACGAAAAAACTACCGCCGATAAAAAGAAAATCCTCCGCAGTAGCCGCCGAGCAGGCTTCGGCAAGGGCTTCGTCAATCGAAAGGTAGGCTTTACCATCCACAGGCGCATAAGCATTTATTTTAGTAAAAAGAGTATAGGCATCAAGGGCGCGGGGAGTAGACGCCCTAGTAAAATAAAAAACGGCATTGGGGTAATGAAGAGGAAGATAGGGAATAATCTCTTCCAAGTCTTTATCCGCCGAAAAACCGAGTATGAAGTGAAGCCGCCTGAAATGCGCACATTCATTGTAAGCTTCTATCTGTTCCTTGATACGTTTCCATGCATCCGTGTTATGTCCACCATCACAAATCACCAATGGACGGGCACTCAATTGCTGCCAACGTCCCTTCAATCCGGTGAGCCGATCCACGTGGGCAAAACCCTCAGCAACACCGTCAAAGGTGAACATAAAACCTTGAGAAGCAAGTACGGAGAGAGCTGTCAATACCGTTGCGACGTTGGCTCGTTGCGCCTTTCCCACGAGTGGGGTATGTATGTGTCCGTACAGCCGACTGTCAAAACGGGATTCGGCAGAAGTGATGTACGTCGTCCCATCGGGATTGGTAGCGGTATGAAAGTGGGTATTAAAACGAAGTATCTGCCCGTCGCTCCAAGCGGAGTGAACGGGTGCACTGCAAATTCTTGCCTGCTTTTGAAGGACGAGGTGTACCTCATCATTTCCCCGAATGTCATAACCCAATACAACCGGAACTTTGGATTTGATAATACCGGCTTTTTCAAAGGCAATGGATGGCAAGTCTTCTCCCAATAAATCAGTATGGTCGCGACCAATGGCAGTGATGATACTCAAAACGGGAGAGACAATGTTTGTACTGTCCAACCGGCCTCCCAATCCCGTTTCAATGATGGCTACCTCTACATTGGCGTCTCGGAAATAGGTAAAAGCCAAGGCGGTTGCGATTTCGAAAAAGGAAGGGTTAAGCGGCTCAAAGAAACTTTTGTGTTGATGGACAAAATCCGTGACGTAGCTTTCAGGTATGTACTGTCCATTTACCTGTATCCGCTCACGAAAATCAAGTAAATGAGGTGATGTATACAACCCTACCCTGTATCCTGCGCTACTCAAGATAGCGGCCAGAAGGTGGCACACGGAGCCTTTCCCGTTAGTCCCTGCTACATGGATGGTGCGGTACGTCGTATGAGGATGGGCGCAATGGGCACTGAGCGCTTCCATAGTCATCAAGCCCGGCTTGTAAGCCGAGATACCGGTTCTTTCGAAGACCGGCGTGGCAGTGTACAGATACTGAAGTGTCTCCTCGTAAGACATGTAGAGGCCTATTCATTTCGAGGTAAGGAAAGAGGCGTCGCAAGCTACCCTGAAGCCAATACCCCGTACATCCGAGTACCACCAGATACTTTTGGGTTGCTGGGGATCCGTCTTCATCCATTCATCGTGGCGGGTATGACTTCGTGCGGCCGCACGAACTTCGGAAGCGTCAGAGACATAATTTCCTCCGCGTACAACCCATTCCTCGCCCTCCGTCACGAGCGGACTGAAAACCTCCACAGGGGTCTTCGCGTAGGCTTGCGGGTCGTATTTATCGGCGCAATATTCCAGGACATTTCCCAGCATATTTTTCAAGCCGAAAGGATTTGCAAGAACAGCTTCCGGCTCCTGCGTACGGTTCTTACTGTTGTTTACGTAGATCACATAGTCGGCGATCCCTTCGGTCTTGGCATCTATAAACTTCCTCAAGAAACCCTGGTTAGAAAAAGATCGTGGCGTTCCGGCAAAAAAGTAGGGCGTCTCTGTTCCTCCCCGTACGGCATATTCCCATTCGGCTTCGGTAGGCAATCGATAAGGCTTTCCTGTCTTGATGGAGAGCCATTGGCAAAAGGTCTTAGCCGCGTAATGAGTCATCGTAATGGCAGGCCGCTCTCCCCCACCCCACCCCTGGTCAGGCAACCCGAAAGGAGGCGTAGGTCCGGAAACAGCATCAGTCGACGGATCGGCATTTGCCGCATAAACGACTTCGGGAGGGATACGGCCTTCGCTCATCGTTTGGGCATAAAAGACCCAGAATTGATCCCAAGTCGTTTCTATCTCAGCCAAAAAGAAAGGGCTGACAGTGACGATACGCTGCGGGCCTTCGTCGACACGACGGTACTGTTCCCGTTCGGCGCTACCCATTTGAAACTCACCTCCGGGTATAGCCTTCATGCGTACAGTCACATTCGTTCCCGGTATCTGTTCCGTGAAATCTGTAAAAGAACTTACCTCTGCCGGCATGGAGAAACAGGATTCGGAATCAGGCGAAGCACCCGAAAGGAAAGAGATACCTGTCATCTTCCCATGTGTATAATTGGAATCATAATGTCCGGCATCCAAATGGCAACTGATACACTGTAAGTTGAGTTTCGATTCGTTTTCCTCATAGTAGAGATGGGCAATCACTCCGTCACCGGAAATACCCTGGGGGAAAAGGTTTCGATGACAATCCTTACAAGATGCATTGGGAATATAGGCGGTGGCGTGTTCAAGTTCCCTTTTTGTTTCCCAATCGAAATCGGCACTGTCTTTCATCAAGTAACTCCAGACATGCCCTACACCAAATTTTATTTTGGCGGCATAATGCGCCTGCGTATCGTGACGCGGAGGAAGATGACAGTCAATACAATGCACGGATACCCCACTGCTATTGTTTACATGGGAGGATAGTTTCCAACTTGTTTCCACATGTGGATGGACATGACATACGGCACAGGATGCATCGGTTGAAAAATATTCGCTTGTCAGATAAGTCGCCAAAAAAACGGCAATCCCTAATACAATTCCTCCGAAGAACAGCACCGTTTTTCCCAAACAAGGATGTCTTTTCTTTTCGTAACTGTAATAGTAGCCTTTACCCTTATACTTCCGACTTGCCATTTTTTTTGATCACTACACCTTCCCACATGAAATATTAGCCATAAAGGTAGTAGTGTTTTCCTTTTCCCTAACTATCCCTGTCAAGAAAAACAGGTTTCAAGCACCGTCCAATCGTCGGCAAGAGCTTTCATATCCGGATACAAACGGTGTGCACCGGCTTGAATGAGGACATCATCGGTAAGCGGGCCGGTATTGACGGCAACGGTAAAAATACCGGCAGCGACGGCAGATTGTATTCCCAACGGAGCATTCTCTACTACAAGGGCTTGCGAAGGCATAACGCCTGCTTTATGCAAGCCGCTAAGGTAAGGTTCGGGATCCGGCTTTCCATGAACGACATCAAAGGCAGTGACAATCTTACGACTGTCAAAGTATCCGGGAAAGTCTTCGCCGAGAGTATCAATGAGGCTCCTCTGCGCCGAACCGGTGACTACGACAAGCTGTAACCCTGAAGCTTTGGCTTTTTCCAACACACAGAGAGCATCACGCATGGGTTGCCTCCTGATATGATAACTTTCAAACAAGACGGATTTCTCCCTGTAAATAGCCTGCATCTCCTCAGGGGTGGCATGCCGATGGCAGGTACGGAGGAAAAGTTTATCAATGGTATCTTCTCCCGTCATCCCCTCAAACAGGTAAAAGTCAACGTCGGAAGAGATAAGATGATGCATTGCCGCCACTTCCGACCACGCCTTGACATGTGCAGGCATTGAATCATACAGCGTCCCATCCATATCGAACAGGACAGCTTTGAGTGCAGACGGCATCAAGAGCGGATCAATAACCCGGTTTTTTAAGCAGCGTGAACATGTTTTTCTTGTAGGCTTCTACCCCCGGTTGGTCAAAAGGATTGACGCCGAGCATATATCCACTGATACCGCAAGCTTTTTCAAAGAAATAGAAGAGCTGCCCGATGTAATAAGGGGAAACTTCCGGAAGGGTAATCTTGATGTTGGGGACATTACCGTCGACATGCGCCATACGAGTACCCAATTCCGCCATTTTGTTGACTTCGTCTACACGCCGTCCGGCAAGATAATTGAGACCGTCCAGATCATCCGCATCAGAAGGTACGACCACCTTGTGCGAGGAATTTTCTACGGAAATGACCGTCTCGAAGATGCTACGCTCGCCGTCCTGTATCCACTGCCCCATGGAATGCAGGTCGGTGGTGAGATCAACCGCGGCAGGAAAGATTCCCTTTCCTTCTTTTCCTTCGCTTTCCCCATAGAGTTGCTTCCACCATTCAGCGATGTAATGGAGCTTGGGGTGGAAGTTGGCAAGTATCTCTACCTTCTTGCCTTTATGATAGAGTTCATTCCTGACGACGGCATAGATGGCAGCAAGGTTTTGTGCAAAGGGAACACCCTGGGCGGTAGCCTTTTCCATATCGACAGCCCCTTTGACCAAATCACGTATACTCACACCTGCCACAGCGATGGGCAGCAGCCCGACAGGTGTAAGTACGGAGAACCGACCGCCCACATTATCGGGAATCACAAAGGCCGTATAACCTTCCTGAGTAGCCAAAGTACGCAAAGCGCCACGCCGTGCATCGGTAACGGCGATGATGCGTGTGCAGGCTTCTTTCTTACCTACGGCTTCTTCGAGTTGTTTTTTCAGAATGCGGAAAGCAAGAGCCGGCTCGGTGGTTGTCCCTGACTTGGAAATATTAATAAGTCCAAACTGCTTTCCTTTCAGTATGGCGGAGAGTTCGAAAAGGTAGTCTTCTCCTATGTTTTGTCCGGCGTAGAGGATGACGGGATCTTTACGTCCGGTCTGTAACAAATCGAAACTATTCTTGACAGCCTCCAATACAGCACGCGCACCCAAATAACTGCCGCCAATACCAATAACGACTACTATCTCACACTTTTCCCTGAGCCGCGCCGCAGCCGTTTCAATCTCTATCAGGTTGTTTTCCGTGATGGAAGAAGGAAGATGCACCCACCCCAGAAAATCATTACCCGCGCCCTTACCGCTATGCAAGAGGGTATTGCACTCCTGCGCTTTGGCCTCCTGGGCGGCTATACGTTCTTTGGTGACTATCTCCAAAGTCTTCTCAATGTCCAAAGTAATGGTTTTCATTTCCTATCCTTCTTTTTGCGTGATGTATCGTCTCAGTTATTCACACGGAATTTTTCGTCGCCTTTCATCAAAAAAGCAAGCGCCTGTTGCATCGCAGCGACCCCTGCATTAAAATTGGCTTCAGCCGTCTGTGCTCCCATTTTTTTCGGGGTAGAGAAATAACGGTCAGGATAGGCAGCAGACAAGTCGGCGTGGATATCCGGACGGATATCGGTGAGATAACGGAAATCCGGCCGTTCGGCGAAAATACGGGCAAGACATGGTTCGCAGATCACCTCTTTACGGGCCGTATTGACAAGGATGGCGCCTCGAGGAAGGAGGCTGAGGAGTTCGTAATTGATGGATTTCTTCGTTTCCTCCGTGGCGGGAATGTGCAGGGAAACGATAGGGCACGTACGGAACAATTCGGCCGTAGAATCAACCGGTTTGACATGATCGCTTTCCATGACCTCTGCGGGACAGAAAGCGTCGTAGGCATATAGCTCCATCCCGAAACCCTGAGCCAGACGTGCGACATGACGCCCCACATTTCCATAGGCAAGTATACCCAGTTTTTTCCCTCTCAACTCCGTTCCTGCCGTACCGGCATAAAAATTACGAATGGCGTATACCAACATCCCAAACACTAACTCGGCCACCGCGTTGGCATTCTGCCCCGGAGTATTCATCACACAAATACCCCGCGCAGTAGCTGCCGCCAAATCAATATTATCGTATCCGGCTCCGGCTCGCACAACGACCTTCAAATGTCCGGCGGCCGTCAATATCTCCTCATCTATCTTATCGCTACGAACAATCAGAGCATCTACATCCTTTATCGCTCCCTTCAAACAATCTCTGTCCGTATATTTTTCAAGTAGCGACAACTCACAGCCTTCCGTACTCGCTATCTCGCCAATAGCTCCCACTGCCGCAGGAGAGAACGGTTTTTCCGTAGCTACCAACACTTTCATCATGGGCGCTCAATGTTGTTTCTCAAACTCTTGCATGACTTCCACCAATGCTTTCACACTACTTTTCGGCATTGCATTATAGATTGAAGCGCGGAAACCACCTACCGAACGGTGCCCTTTAATCCCCACCATACCGGCAGCAGATGCAAACTTGTTGAAGTCTTCTTCCAACTCCTTATATTCTTCAGTCATCACGAAGCAGACATTCATCAACGAGCGATCTTCGTGAACCGCAGTTCCTTGGAAAAGTTTGTTACGATCAATTTCCTCATAAAGGAGGGTCGCTTTTTCTTCATTCCGTTTCTCAATCTTAGCCACCCCACCCTCTTGTTTATACCACTTCAAGGTCTGCAAGGCAGCAAACACAGGCAGTACCGGAGGAGTATTGAACATCGACTCCTTCTTAATATGGGTACTATAGTCAAGCATCGTAGGGATAGCACGATCCACATGCCCCAAAGCATCCTTACGAACAATGATCAAAGCTACGCCAGAGGGACCGAGATTCTTTTGTGCGCCGGCATAGATGACGTCATACCTGGACACATCCAGCGGACGGGAAAAAATGTCGGAAGACATATCGGAAGCGAGCCGTGCCTTTACATCGGGGTCTTGCCGGAGTTGAGTGCCAAAGATGGTATTGTTGGAAGTGAAATGGAAATAATCCACATCATCCGGTACTGTGTAATTTTTCGGAATATAGGTGTAATTGGCATCTTTTGAAGAAGCCACGATATCCACGTCACCAAAAAACTTAGCTTCCTTAATTGCATTGGCCGCCCACGTACCGCTATCCAGATAGGCCGCTTTTTTATTCAATAAATTAAACGGCACCATGCAGAACTGCAAACTGGCGCCGCCACCAAGAAATATCACTTCGTACCCATCAGGAACATCCAACAGTTCCTTCACCAGCTCACGAGCTTCATTACTCACGGCAAGGAACTCTTTACTCCTATGGGAAACTTCCATTATCGACAAGCCCGTACCGGCGAAGTTTGCCACCGCCCCAGCGGTATTCCGGATGGTGTAATCACTCAGGATAGAAGGCCCCGCATAAAAGTTATGCTTCTTCATACCAATCTTTATCTGTGTTAGCGTGTGCCCGACAAGGCCGCAAATGTAAAGTTTATTTATCTTCTACGGCTCTGCCCTGTGATATTTTGGAGCCGGGGGGTACGTCGTGGGTGAGCCACACATTACCACCGATAATGGAATCTCGCCCAATGGTGATACGTCCGAGTACGGAGGTGTTGGAATAGATCGTCACGTTATCCTCAATGACAGGATGACGGGGAGTAGAGAGAGGTTCTCCGTTTGCGTCCAGTGTATACTTCTTGGCTCCGAGTGTGACTCCCTGATAAAGACGGACATTATTACCGATAACTGCCGTTTCCCCAATAACAACTCCTGTCCCGTGGTCTATGCCGAAAAACTCCCCTATACAAGCGCCGGGGTGGATATCTATCCCTGTTTTCGAATGGGCTATTTCGGTGATGATACGGGGTATCATGGGCACATTCATTAAAAGGAGCTCGTGTGCCACACGTTGATAGAGGATAGCCTGGGTAGCCGGATAGGAGAATATCACTTCGCTGATACTTTTGGCCGCAGGATCACCGACCAGAATAGACTGCACGTCGGTAGAGAGAAGGTACTGTATACGCGGTATCTTATCAATCAACGCCATCGCGATACCGGAAGATTGTACATCCGCATCGGGTTTATCTTCCCCGAAGCACAATCCGCGCCGGATCTGTTCGTGCAGCAAATCGAATATCTTCTCCAGACGTTCATGAGTACTTTCAATTTTACCGGCATCAAAAAAGCCCGGAAAAATGACGGCGCGCAACAAGCCAAGTGTTTTTTCGAGATCATCAATCGAAGGCGCTATATTCTTAGATAAGGAGAGATACGGATACTGTGCTTTCGACAAAGTTTCCGCTGTAGTTTTGATTCGTTCCGTGATTTGCATCCTGTCCATTCTATCTATTTCTTGTTAAGTTATTCAATCACATCCCACTCCGAGAAATACCTGAGGGTTGAATTCCAGTCTCTTCCGAAACCGAAGTAAATGTAACCGTTCAGGGAGAACATACAATGCACGGATTCCTGCCAAACTTCCGGCAAACGGGATTTACGTATCCATGTACGTTGTCCGGTATTGAACAGCCAGATGTATCCGTTCGTATCGGTTACGTAAATATCTTTATCGTGCACTGCACCGGCAAGATACAAGCTTTCACCCGGCATGTCGGGCAGGGTTTCCCAAGTTTCTCCCTTATCGGCTGAGAAATGGAGTTTCCTGTTACCCACAGGTGTTGCGCCCGATGTCCTTAATCCCAATCCTGCGTAGACAGTATCGTTAATGATGGCCGCAAAACCTCCGTAAAATCCTTCCGGAAAACTGTTTTTCTTCGTCCACACACATTTTCCATTCGGGTTCCGATCAGACAGGTTGACAGTCCACACTTCATTCATAAGGATCTCTCCCGTAGAATTACGCTGAACTCCTCCTATGAAGTAAATCTCATCTCCATGAGCACAACCGACACCTCCATACGTCGCTCCCGGACAGGCTTCTCTTTCATATTCTATCTCATGCCAACTGTTAAAGGTCGGATCGTAGTAATTGAACTCATCCGATATGATATTATCTCTGTCTATTCCACCATAGGCGACGATCACATCTTTGGTTTCACCTCCCGTAACGGCGGCAGCCATCATCCAGCTACGTTGAGCTCTGTAAGCGCGCCGTTGCATCCATCCTCCGGATGGATCGTAAGAGTACAGTTCGTTCAACATAGAAAGTCCATCGTCTCCCCCGAAAACATATCCCTTTGATCCCAAAGTGACATAAGAAGCCGAACGCACGGTGCGCAGGCTGCCTCCATAAGAAGATACAGTGGAAAAAACCGACGGTGTCTCTATTATCTGTTGTTCACCATACGTCGTAGCTACGTTGTTTTGAACATAGGCGCGCACATAGTACGTAACTCCACCCCGCATAGTGTATAATAACGTACTGAACGATCCCATTCCTTGAGCAATTTGCTGTTTATGGTCATCAATTGTCGGAAGAGGATTCACCGACCAGCATATACCGGCTACCGGAATATTACCGTGTCCCTGATTGATTACTTCGCCACCTGCGCGGATCACTCCGGGGCGTTCTATCTCAATGGGAGAAGTGACAACTTCGGGCAATTCACTGAGGGTACGGATAGAAACCGTAGCGCCATATGCTACACCGTATTTATTGATGGCATATACACGGACGTAATATTCCGTATCAGGCAGCAACCCTTTGAGGGTACTTTTAAATATACCTTGACCGTCACCGCAACGCAGTGTATCGTCGATTTCTATAATTGGATCGGGATGGTCTGTACTGTAACAGAAACCCCGTTCGGTTACGGTGGCTTCTCCGGATTCAATGATACTGCCTTGCAGGGTGGCTTCCGTATAACCGATAGTCATTACTTGGGGATGAGAGACAATGCTTCTTCCGTCAAGGGTCGTGACGATTTTTTCGTTGCCGAGGGACGTACCAATATGGTTTGTGACGAAAGCTTGAACGTAATAGGTTGTTGCAGGGTGTAAATCTTCTAACGTGCAGGTGAATGTATCTGTCTCCCTATCGCTCACAAGGGAATCCTTCGGAGCAACGGCCGATGTGAGTGACGCCGTAGAGTAATAGAATCCCCGGCGAATGATTTCTCCTTCCCCCTTATGAACGATCCGGCCACAGGTAACAAACGAACCGGCGCGTACCTCTTCTGCTTCCAATGTTTCTACGCTACCCAAACCCTGTATGGTCGCAAAGTACAATTCTTCACTGTACTGCGTACCGACTTTATTACGGGCATAAGCCCGGACATAGTATGCGGTAGCGCTTTTGAGTGGTTTCAGTACCTGAGAGAAAGAGCCTTTCCCGCCGTCACTCGCTTTCATGCTGTCGCCCTGTGTATAATCTTGCGGCAGAGTAGTCTCAGGACGCCATTGAAACCCTATTTCAGTGACAGGAACTCCATTTTCCTGCACCACCCTTCCGTAAACCGTGATTTGAGTGGCTTTAAGGGAACCCGTAGAATCTATCACTACCTCAGGTACTTTGGCACCGAATATTTCGTCACGTACTTCAGGCTCTTCAGCACAACCGATTAAAATCAGGATGATTACCGTAGCCGAAAGAAACGTATGGACTGTCTGCTTCATAGTATCAAAATAGGAAACCGACACCAAAATTAATTTCTGCGTAGGAAAAACCGACTACGCTACATCCAAGTCCGGCGAAGATGTGTTTGTACCGTAGTGCTATATCGGTTTCTATGGCTATGCCGCGATGATTATAGTCGGGGTAGGTACACCATACGGTGGAGTGCTGTCCATTCTGTTTATCCGTCAGGGTATACTTGTAGAGTTGGATGCGTTGACCGTATCCGATACCGGCAGATAACAGTATGGCGTGTGATGCCTGATAAAGCAATCCGGCCGTCAACCGGTAACTGTTAAGTCGTTTAGGTACACCGTCGGCCACAATGGTAATCGTTCTTTCTTCCGGTACAGGGTTTACTTGGGTGGGTTTGTCGGGAAATTGGCGAATGTAAAAAAGCGGTTCACTGAAATTCAGGTTACCTTTATAGCGTACATAGCCTCCCCATTGTTGCGGATAGAAAGCTCCCAGAGAAAGCCCTACGGGGTTGTCCTTCGATCCGCTGTAAGCTACCATGATGAGTGGACGTTTCTTGAGGGGCTTGGGGATTGAGGTTGTCTTTGTTATTTTAGCAACGCTATCTATCGGTTTGGGAGGGATAGATAGGGATGTGGTAGCAGGCAGGGGATGCCGGATATCCGAAGGCTCCTTGACCGGCTTAACAAAAATGCCTGCCGCATAACCTATTTCCAGCAATGTCGTTACCGACGTATCGGCAGGGTTATCGGACAAACATTGGTAGCAACGGTCTACGAGGTTCTGCATCGAAGGACGCATACTATGGTTGTCTATCCATATCCAGATAATCCCTCCGATACTATAAAGGTCGCACTTTAGGAGGCCTTCACTGAAATACATCCGTGCGTCACTATAATCCCCGCGAATCAGCGCTTCATCAGCGTCGGCGTTATAGGACGCTCTATGTTGAGCACTCAGTGAGGCTGATAATAGGAAGCAGGTCGCTGCAATAATGAGTTTAATCTTCATGACCAATTAATAAGTTTTCACCCCCTTCCTGAGGAGGATACCCTCATCGTTGTAGATATCAAACAACCCGTCAACACGAGCGAAGGCACGTCCTTCAGGTGCACTATCATTATATAGGTACTTACACGGTATCCGTTCCTTTCCGTCTGCGTCTATCGCTCCGTATAGTCCTATACTTCGTTTTTTAACAATTCTCAACCTGCCAAAGGCGATCTTTTTCACTTCGTAGGCCGTAGAAATATCTTCTTGTGTTGGTGTATTATCATGCACCGGATTTACAGGCGCAACCTCTTCCGTCGTTGAAGTATCGCCTTCAGAGGGTGGCGCATCATGATTCGTTTTCGTATCCGTATGTACAACCTCTTCTTTTTTCTCTTTCGCCGTTGTATTCATCCGGATCAGTAATATGAAAAACACGAACAATACGAGTGCCGCAACGATAGCACCTGCCATAGTGATGTACGCTTTACGCTTAGTGGGCAGAGCCTCTTTTCCCGTCGCCACACTCTCTTTTTTCACTCTCAGCACTACAGTCTCCTCTTCAGCCGACAGAGATTCTTGCCTTCCCGCCGTAACCTCTTTCACTTCTTCCTCCGACATGCGTAGCATTTCCTTCACACTCCCGAAACGCTTTTCGGGAACCGTTTCCATCGCATGCAGGATTAGCCTCGTCGTATCTATTGAAAGATCGGGATTGAATTGTCGCGGGTCTATCAGCTCACGCGTAGCACGCAAGATTGATTCCGTCGGTACTTGCCCTGTCACCGCGTAATACAACGTAGCCCCCAAAGAATAGATATCCGGCAATGCAGAAAACTCCAATGTCCCTTCGCTGTCGTACTGTTCAATAGCGGCAAATCCTTTTGAGAGCGCCAGTATCGTTGTGGATGTAACCTCCTCAGGAAAGTCAAACCGTTTCGAAACCCCGAAGTCAATCAAGCGTGCATTATCCCTCTCATCAATCAGGATGTTACTCGGCTTAATATCCAAATGGATGATTTGACGCTCATGTACAAAACTCAATGCCTCTCCAATCTGGCCAATATAACGCAGGGCAACCGCTTCGGGCAACCGGCCATCCTTTTCTATTTTTTCTTTTAGTGAACAGCCTTTGATGTATTCCATCACGATGTACGCCGTGTGGTTCTCTTCAAACACTTCCAGCACTCCCACGATATACTTGTGCTGTACTGCCGAAAGTATCCGTGCCTCTGCAAGCAGTTTTTCCTTGAATTTACCGAAAAGCTCCTCCCCCGTAGCCGAATGTACTTGTACCTCGAAGCCGTCGGTGCCACGGCTACAATAGTCCCGGAAAAAATATTCCTTGATCGCCACAGGCACTTCCGTTGCCGTAGATCCCAGCGACCCTTTCACTACCGTCCGCCATACCCCACGATACGTAATCCCGAACCCTCCCTGCCCCACCACAGTGTCAATCCGGTATTTCCCGTCTTGCAACGTATATCCTTCGGGAAGATGCATACTATCTTTTGTCGTAATTGATGATTCTCCTTTCGTTTCAAAGGCAAACGATAAAGATATACATTGTATACTACTTAGAAAGGATATCCGATGGCTAAGTGCAAGGCAAAGTTTTTCCCTAAATTTGGATTCAGGATAGCGCGACGAAGTTTAGTCGAAGTTTGTTGCGGATCGTATGCTTTCATTCCCGCGTCCACACGCAAAAGGAAGTAATTGAAGTCGAATCGCACGCCCAGCCCGTAAGAGGCTGCTATCTCCTTGTAGAAACGGGAAAAATCGAAATTACCTCCTATCTGGTCTTCATACGATCGGATCGTCCACACATTACCTGCGTCTATGAATGCGGCCAACTCAAGTCGTTGTAATAACCGTGTGCGGTACTCAATGTTCATTTCCAACTGTAAGTCACCTGTTTGCAACGCAAAACGTGTATTTCGGGAGATAATGTCCATATTCATGCTCCCGGGTCCCAATTCCCGCACCGACCATCCACGCAAGCTGTTAGCACCACCTGCAAAGTAACGCCGCTCGAAGGGTACTAACAGTGAGTTACCGTAAGGCACCGCCACCCCTACGGCAGCATGCAATGCCAGTACGTTACGCGTATCCAGCATCAATGACCTGGATATGTCAAGATCCACCTTGACGAATTGTGAGAAATTGATTCCCGATAGCTGATACCTCCTCTCTTCATCGCGGGGTGCTCCTAACCACCGTGACAACAAGCGCAATGTGTTACCCGACACCTCTATTCCCAATCGCGCCGCCGTAGATTTCGTTCCCTCAAAAAATCGTTCTCCTTCCTTAGTAGCCGTAGAGATGGAGAAAGTGTACGCCGTAGACAAAATGAACTGATCCGCGTAGTTGTAAAGCTGCATCGATTTGGGTAATGAATCTTTAAAATCTCCCCGAATACGCGGCAGAAAAACGTAATCCAAATCTAAGAGCCGAAGCGTGTGCCGTGCCCTGCGCCCATTTGTATACGACCTTGGCTCCCAAAGATACGTCCACGCTGCCGCCACGATGGAACGATCATACTCGGGACGTGACTGGGTGTTGTAGGTAAGCCGTAGTTCTGTGGAAGCAGGTGCAAGGCTTCGGTGTTTATCGGGAAACAACGGGAAAAGAAAGCGAGGGAACATCAGCGAAGCCTGCGTCGTAAATTCGCGGTATGAAGTAGCTGTAGCCGAACCATGAAGCAATGATTCAAAGGCTCCCCGCAATCGTAGTGAGAACGTTTCCGAACCTCGAAACAGATTGCGATGCTGGTACGTGAATGCCGCCGCGACCCCCAAGTCGCCTGCGGAGTTAGTACCTTCCGCTTCCAGCGAGATGCCTTGCGTCTCTTCCGGAGTAGCCAGAATCGTACAGTCCAGCAATAACGAGTCTTGTCCGTATGTTTCGTCAAAACGGATATGTACCCTTCTAAGGGCTTTCAAGGCCGAAAGGGCAGCGTAAGTTTGCTGTACACGCTGTTCGTCGTAAGGTTTTTGTGGCTGGATGTAACATGCCCGCTGAAAAACCGATTTCCGTAAAATAGCCTCAGAAGGAAAGGTTACCGAGCGGACGAAGTACGGTTGATGGGTCGTATCGCGAACAGACCCGTCGGGGAGCGTCAATTGAAACGGACGAAGTGTCAATGCCAAGTCAATCGTGTAGGGTGGCGTGGTGGAGCTGTCAACCAAAAAGCCAAGGTTCTCTCTGTTGAAAGCGTAGTATCCGTGCTGCCGCAGGAGAGTAGTGATCCCTTGCCTCTCTTTATTAAGTACATCACGGTCAAAGGTCTCTCCGTGTGTGATGACCTGTGTATGTAAGCTTGCGATGCTGTCAATAACGGGGTCTGTAAGGGAGCGGTGGTAATGACGGATACGGTGAGGTTGTCCCGGATAGATATGATAGGTGAGGCGAGCTTTTTTACCTGCCGTATCCAGTGTACTGTAGACTTGGGGATGAAAGTACCCTCTGCTTTGCAGGTACTCTTTAAGGCCTATGGTGGATTGTGCCGTAAGAGTGGTGTCAAGCAGGATAGGGTCTTCGCCGATATAACGAAACCAGGGGAGGAATCCCAATAACTTAGGGTTGGGTTGTTGACGTAGACAAGAGCGCAGGTCGGCGGAAGTCAAGTCGGAGTTGTCACAATGGAGCGTAACTTTGTGGAGCAGGTACTCTCCCTGAGGGATATACTTTGTAGGACCACACCCTATCAAGAAAAGGAGAATGAATAGGAAAGCGGTATCCAGGGTACGGAGATGCAAACGACGGCCAATAGGGACACAACGAAGAGGAGCAGTAACGGGAGTGACGCTATGTGTCTCACCGGAGGAGGCGGTTGTCCACTCTCCGAGTTCGAAGAGATCGTCGGCAGGGTCAAGCACTTGATTAAGAAGTCCGGCGATATTAGGAGTGGATGGGTTGAGACGGGGAGTCAAAATGATAAGCTCATGTTCGGCGCGTGTACAGGCCACATAGAGCGTGTTGAGACTGTCGATATAGGTGAAAAGCTTTTCTCGAAAATAATCGTTGGCAAAATGAGTACGGGCAAGTGCCTTGCCGTACCGTAAGGGAATGAGTTGCAAGGGGTGGAAGGGGGTATTTTGGGGTTGACACCAAAGCGTGACGGAGTGTGTAGGGGGATGGTCGACCTCCCATTCTGCCAAAGGGATAATAACAGCTTTGAATCCAAGTCCTTTGGCTTTGTGAATGGTGAGGATGCGTATGGCATTATAGGTGTCAAGAGGAGCAATGGCTTGATTTTTCCCTCTACCGTCCCACCACTCAAGGAAACGACCGATGTCAGTACCCTCTTTATGGACGAAGTCCATGGCAGCGTCAAAGAAGCTGTAAAGGTAAGCTTGGTCGGTAGCAGGAAAGTAGGAAGCGTAGAGGTGGTGAAGTGTCTCTATGCAGCGATAGAGATCGGTAGGGAGGGGAGAGGGGAGCGGAAGAATAGGTGCGTTGAGAGACCTAAGTGCGTAACGTACGAAGGCTTGTGTGGTAGGGTTAGGAGTATTAACCAGCCGTAAGAGTGCAACCAAAGCGCGGACAGAGGGGGCGGCGCTGATGAGTAGGGCGTCCTCAGAGATGATGTCGTAACAATAGGGGTCATCAGGGTGTTGGGCGGCAAATGTGAGGAGATAGTTGGCAACGGCAGACGCTTCGCGATTGACACGGACAAGAATGGCAATGTCGCGGGATTTATAACCCTTGTCCTGTAATTGTTGGAGGAGTGTGGGCAGGCGTTCGAGGGCAAGGGTTTTCCAGTCGGATTCTTCCTCGTCGGAGGGAATGAATTCGATGCGGACGTGCCCGCCGGTTTGTGGCATAGATGCGGGAATTTGTTGGGTGGTGTGTGTATAGGTATCGGTCATGCGGGAGGTGAAGCAGGCTTGTTGTTCGGGAGTGAGGGAGGAGGTAGCTATTTGTTGGTTGTAAATATCTTGCAGGTGATGAGGAATTTCGGTAAAAATATGGTTGTTGAATTCAATAATGTGCGGGCCACTACGGTAGTTGTGGGTAAGTGTTTTTTCCTGTATAGGATAAATGGAGAAATCCTGTCGCGCTTGGGTGTCGAGGAGCTGCCAGTCGGAGTTACGAAAACGGTAGATACTTTGCTTGACATCACCTACGATGAGGTTGTGATGTCCGGCGGCAAGGCTTTCACGGATGAGTGGGCGGAAGTTATACCATTGCATACGGCTGGTATCTTGAAACTCGTCAATCATATAGTGATCAACGCGTACACCTGTTTTCTCATAGATGAAGGGGACGTCGGAGCCGTCGATAATTCTTTTGATAAGTTCAGTCGCATCGGCAATGAGGAGGGTGTTTTCTTCCTCACGGAAGTCGGCTACACTACGGGAAATATCGGAAAGAATACCCAGTACGTAGAAATGACGGACGATCTCATGGGCAGTGTAGTAGTCAGTGAGGTGATCAAAAAAACGGATGACTCGGCAGACACAAGGGTTAAGCGCTTCAAAAGAATGGCAGATAGCCTCGTAATGAGAAGAAGTTTTGGTGTACCATTGGTCAATATCGTCGGCCAGCTTGCGGAACGTAGGGGTAAGTTCTTTCATCTCTCCTTTAGCCAGCTTCTCAAAGAAAAAGAAGGGAGAACGACTACTACCCTTGAAATCTGCAGGAGTGAGATCATAGTCGGTCATGATATCCAAGCCTTCCTGACCAAGGTGACGGGCTTCACTCTCGACGGCAGCAATGATAGCCTGGAGTTCTTTATAACAAGTATTTAACAAATCTTTATTGGCCAAATCAGCTAAGGCCTGTTCATTGAGGGATTTGAAGGTTTCGGAAAAAATGTCCTTCCCCAAAGCGGCAAGGCTATTACGGATATCCCAAGAATCACCGCTTTCAACCTTGTTTTCGGCGAAGCAGATCAACCAATTCAAGAGATCTTTGTGCTGAGTTTTATCAAGTTGGGCAAGGAGGCGGTCAATGGCTTCCTCCAAAACCATGCCCGCGTCCATCTCAATGTGATAACCTCCTTGCAGACCCATCTCGCGAGTAAAGGCGTGTAAGGTTTGCTGAAAAAAACTGTCAATCGTACTGATGTGAAAAGCCGAGTAGTCGTCAAGGATAGCTTCCAATGTCTCTTTAGCGCAACGGCGGACAGCCTCTTCCGTCCGATTCTCCGCTTGCTGCAATGAAAACAAGTGAGCGGATTCCTGTCCTGAAGCAAGGCGGTACAATTCTTCGATGATACGGCGTTTCATCTCATCCGTAGCCTTATTGGTAAAAGTGACAGCTAAGATGCGACGGTAGGCGTGGGGATGCGAAAAAAGCAGGTGTAGGTATTCTCCGGTTAATGTATGGGTCTTCCCTGATCCTGCCGAAGCCTTGTAGATGGTCAACATAGCTTGCTCTTAGTGTAGCCGCTTTCCATAAGAAGGCTTACTACCTTCCGACGCATGTCGCCCTGTATCAGTATGTCTCCATCCTTGACACTTCCCCCTGTTCCACACTTTCCCTTGAGCCATTTACCAAGTATTTCCAAGTCGTACAGCTGTCCCCGAAAACCTGTAATGAGCGTTACCGTTTTCCCTTTCCTGTTACGTTTATCTAAGGTAACACGCAACAACTGTTTTTCATTAGGAAGAGTTTCCTCTTCATCCTGCTCCGGATTGTAACGAAACTCCGGATTGGTCGAGTACACTATACTCATGCCTTGCAAAAGAAAATTAAAGAATTGGGGAGTCGGGTGTACGGCCAGGAATAGGGGATACTCCTTCCTGATATTCGGGGATACGTCCCATTTGATAGGTCTTGGGACCGTAATGAAGGTCGGAAGCCATGATTTCATCCCAAGTAATAGCTTTTCCTGTATAGGCGGCTTCGCGTCCGAGTATGGCTATCTGAGTAGAATAGGCAAGTTCTTCGGCTTGATTGATACCTTTGTTGAGGCGGATGGATTCTATCAAGTGAACATGTTCCTGTTCGTAAGGATTTTTGACGGGTGCGGCCACGTAATCGTATTTCCAAAGCTCTTGACCGGCATAATCCACGATACGTATTTCGTCTCCCAAGAGCGCAATACCCTTACTCCCGTATATCTGTTCGGAAACATTACCGTCGCAACCATCTATCTGTCGGGCAGTAGCCAACATCCGTTTACTATTCTCGTATGTGTAATCAATACTGAAGAAGTCGAAGGTGTCACCGGACAAACGACGGGCACGGCCACCGTATCCTACGGCTTTAACAGGATGTTGCCCCATAAACCATGTGGCTACGTCAATGTTGTGAATGGCTTGATCAAGCAGATGATCTCCACTGAGCCATTTGATATTGAACCAATTGCGGATACAATACTCCATATCACTCCACCCCGAACGCTTGCGTTTATCCCAAAACGCACCCTGATTCCAATGGGCAGTGGCGGAGATAGTATCCCCGATAAGTCCATTCTTTACCTGCAAGAAGGCTTCCCAATAATCACGACGGTGACGGCGTTGGTTTCCTGTAACAACCGTCAAGCCTTTACTTGAAGCCAGCCGTGCGGCGGAAATCACCATACGGATACCCGTCGGATCAATCGCACAAGGCTTTTCCATGAAAACATGTTTCCCTGCCTCAATAGCGGCCTTGAATTGCACGGGACGAAAATGGGTGGGGGTACAAAGTAGAACGACGTCCACATCAGGGATAGCCAAGATATGTTCATATGCATCAAAGCCCAAGAAACAATTCGCGTCGTCTATTTCATTACTGCATTCCCGACTGAGCTGTTTACGGCAGGCATCCTGACGGTCGGCAAACACATCGGCTAGTGCAACGATAGAAACATTGGGAGCAGCTTTCAGAAATTGGATGGCGGCTCCTGTTCCTCTATCTCCGCAACCGATAAGCGCAGCTTTAAGCGGTTTACCGTCGGGGGCGACATCAATGAAAGAGTACATCCCAAGTTCTTCCGGCGTATATACCTTACCCTGTTTCCCGTTACCCTCCGAGCAAGACGAGAGTACAATAGGGGTCACGCCTAAAGGTAGCCCGGCGCCAACAACGACCGTACTTGTAAGGAAGTCACGTCTTTTCATAATGATACAGGATTACAATGAATGGTGAGCCAAAGATAGCACTCTATTGTTTGCGAAGTTTGACACGGAACGTCGTCCCTTTACCTATTTCGGAATTTTTGACAAAAACACGTCCACGATGATAAGATTCAACAATACGTTTAACTAGGGAAAGCCCCAAGCCCCATCCTCTTATTTTTGTGGTGTAACCGGGATTAAAGACGGTCTTAAATTTTGAACGGGGAATACCTTTACCACCATCGCTAATATCAATGTAGATAAACCGACGTTCATCTTCCACACGCAAAGTTATTTCACCCTGTCCCTCCATTGCATCTACGGCATTTTTTATCAAATTCTCTATTACCCACGCAAAAAGTGAATCGTTGAGCAACGCTTGAGCAGGCGTTTCGGGAAGGATGGTATGTATTTTTATTTTGGAGGAAATACGCGCACTCATGTAGTTAATGACCGTAAGCACAGCTTGCCGCACATCTATCGGTCGTAACACAGGGCTGGATCCGATTTTCGAAAAACGCTCAGCTATAATCCCCAGTCTTATCACGTCTTTATCCATCTCGTCGAGCAGATCCGGATATACATTCTTATCCCGAAGGTGTTCCACCCAAGCTCCAAGAGAGGATATGGGTGTACCCAACTGGTGAGCCGTTTCTTTAGAAAGTCCCACCCATACTTTATTTTGTTCCGCTCGTTTTGTCCCCACGAGGGCAAGAAAGGTAATGAAGATAAACACCGAGACAACGCCCAAGTGTATGTAAGGGTAAAGGTTGAGGCGCTTCAGGATAAGCGAATCGTCATAATAAAGGTATTGGCGGGAGCCATCTTCAAAATTAACAATGACCGGAGGATTCTTGTGCCGTAGTTTTTGAAGTCTCCGGTGTTCAACATCTTTTTGGTCTTCGACGGCTGGAACGTAGATATTGTTCGAGGATATAATATTACCACCCTCGTCACAAAGGATGATCGGGATGGATGTGTTTTCCACAATAACACGCAGGGCAAGGGAGATATCCGAATGGCCACCGCCATCGGCCACAATACACAAAGCTTCCGAAAGGAGTTCTACTTTCTTGCGCTCTTCTTGCGCCAAGTCTTCGACTAGGACATGGGTAACTGTCATCGAACCGACGGCAATTAACACTGCAACGCAGACAAAGGCGTATTTTAATCGCCTTCGCGCGTCATACAGGTTAGCCATCAGTGTACAAACACCTTCGTTGCCTTTTCTCCCTTCACAGATACAATAGCTATTCCACGCGGTACGGCAATGAAGGTCTCTGCAGAGGATATCGTTCCATGAACCAACATTCGGCCTTGCAGGTCGGTAACCCTTACTTCTTTTCCGGCAGCACCTTTTATCACAATTGCTCCTTCCGCTCCGCTTACCGTCATTGATTCGGTCACTAACCTATCCAGCGCATCCGCACCTCTAAGCCCTTCCTCCGACCGGACGATCGCAAACAGTGTATTGTCAGCCCCCAATTTCCCATTAGACAGCGAGTAACCACCGTTCAGACAGACCTGAGTGGCTTTCAGCCCGCGTACAAACCCGATATAAAATGCTGCTGTCCCCCCAATCGGTATTGGAGCGACCAACCCTGTTTTCCAAAGTGCATTCACTTCGCCTCCTTGATAAAGCAAATCTTCTTCCAGATAACGCTGAAGTATAGTCGCCCCACTACCGGACTTTCTTGCCCTTAACAACATCCTACCTTCCGACACCATACCGGCAGCGAGCACTCCGTTGGGATATTCCTTACGTATTTTCCCCGAAGCGTCCAATTCCACCCAGAACCCCGGTAAGAAGGGCGTTTCCATAATTAAGTAATAGGGCACACCCTTCACGGTACGCACTTGGCGGAAAAGGAAAATTGAACTGCCTGTCATACCATCAAGAAGGATATATCGCCCATCTTGCCCTTGTCCTACGTAACGGCGTTTCCCTTCCTTGAGTGTATAAAGACGGTAGGCCGTACGTTGGGGTTGGAAGATATTAAACCCTGCCAAGTCACCGTAAGTGTCAACAACTGCCGGTTCAGGTACAAAAGAGAGACGTCCTTCCCTCCCAACAGTAAGACCCTCGCCATCGTCAAACACATAAGCTCCACTATTCTCCGCTAAATATTGAAAAGAAAAAGCACCGGTATTTACACCGGCGGTGAAAAATTCAAAATATTCTTCGGAGGGAGACTGTAACTGAGCGTTAGAGACAGGTATACATTTCAATGCATCGCCTCCAAAGAAAAAGAAGTCGCCACCCGTAAGTGATCCTTTCGGCACAAGCGGTATACCCTTTTCCGGAAAATGGGGAGAAGCAGGCTGACCTGCAAAGGAACGATTAGAGATACGCAACCACTTTTCTCCGTCTTTTTGGAGCGCCCAATGGGCAGAGGGTAGAAATTGCAACTCCTGTGAATAATCAACCCAATCCGGCGTCCCATCAGGAAGCAGTTGCACGTACTTTCCCTTGCGATCAAAAATAGTAGCGTCACCGTTAACTGCATTCACTCCGTCTACTTTCAACAAGAATATTCCTTCTTCCGGCATTCGGACGGAGTACTCTTCACGCGCACCGCTACTTACGCGAACAGCAAGGTGGGATGCATCGGGGCGTTGCCCGAAACCGAAGTGCAAATTCGCTCCCTCGCCACTCGCATTCAGGTAATTACCTGTTCTCATGGAGAGTATTTCAACAAGGCCGCTACCTAAATTGTAGGTAAACAGAAATGCGTACTTGGAAGGTTTGTCAAGTATCTTACGGGTGGCAAACACACCATTTTCTTCCACAAGATAGGCTTTCAATTCCGGTAAATACAGCAACACTTCCTTTCCTTGTTCGTCGGCATAAGTGCCGGATTCGGGGCTACGCGCTTGCAAGGACATGAAAAGGGGCGAAGAAACAGGAACTCCGCCCTTCTCTATTTTTATTTGAAAAGTACCGGCTTCTATTGCATGGAACTTCCGGTTGTAGTAATCCCCCGTAGTGTTGAGAAGCGTGTTAAGGTCATTCGCGGAGAGCAAAACAGTCTGCTCTTCACTGTCAGGCGAAACAATACTCCACCCAAATAATTCCGCCCCTTTCCGAAAATCGGCAGTAGCAGTAGCAAGATTATCGTAAATTGAGGGAATTAAATCATAAGTAATTGTTTTTGCCCCCACCTTCATGACCGGACGGAGCACGAGAATCTCGTCACGACTCCCATAAGGGGCGAAAAAAAAACTATTCTCTTCCGTGAAGCCGTGACTTTTGGACGAAGGCATCCAGAAAACATCTTCCGCACCTCCAAGCGTATTATCCTCCAAACGGGAGAAAGCAATCACATCCCCTGTATACGTATTTCGAAACTTGAAGGCCATAGAAGAGACATACCCATTATCCGTCCCTTCAATCTCCCACGAAGCCGTTTGCCACTCGGCAAAGTTTTGAGGGCGTCCAGCCACTAAGCATCCGCCATCCACAAAAAGATAAACATCTGCCTCCGATATAGCCCCCTTCAGGAGGTAGGTTTTGTTTTTTACATACGTCCCTATACTATTATCCGCGTATGTATAAACACCGCCTCCGATTGTCAAGCACAATACAACCAGCGCAATAAATCTTCTCTCCATGACCAAACTCAATACATGCTCACTCCCTCCTGCAAAGGTAAAATTATTTGGGTTTGTAACGAGGTAGATGTAAGACAAATTGCAGACCTCCTTCCACACAATTATTGGCGGAAATCCCACCACCCAGTAATCGTATGATATTACTCACAATAGCTAACCCTATCCCTGAGCATTCCGCATCATGTTCCCAATTTTCGTCGGTACGGTTGAACCGTTGGAAGAGTTCTTTAAGTGCCTCCTCCTCAATCCCCACACCATTATCGGTAAATAAAATAGTATAGAAATCATCATCTTCTGCTTGTTTGGAAATGACAACATGCGTTCCAAGACCCGCATGTTTAACAACATTATCAATGAGATTACGGAAAATAGAGTAAGCAATTGTGTTATTCCCCATTAAAATTACTTCTTCGAGATCAACACACTCAATTTCAACACGTTGGTTTTTGAGATTGTCTTCTAAGCTGTCAATGAGATTATGCAAAAATGGAAGGAGGTGAACAGATGTATTGTAAAAGTTCCTCCGATTACCTCCGATCTTTGATAGCGTACCCATATCTCGAATGAGTCCGGAGAGAATGAGCACTTGCCCGTATGCTTTAATAACATATGGGTAGGCATCCTTCGGAAGAGCTACATCATGGAGCAGTGTATTGCAATATCCCCTGAGACTGACCATGGGGGTACGCAATTCATGGGCTATCTGGCCGGTCATCTCTTGCTTTAATTGGGAAGATTTCTGTTTTGTTGTAGTGCGCACAGAGGAATGTTCTTTCTGTGTAACGGATACACCATCTTTCTTGATCAATCTCTCGAAATGATTTGTAATACTCCTGAGAAGGAACACTATAATGATAAAGGCTATTGAGGTACAATAGAGAGCTACCTGGTTGGGCTTAACCTCAAAAAAATCCACTACAACGGTGCTGTACGGAAGAGCTACCCGCACGAAGCAAGTGTCGTAACGCTTTGCATAGTAAAGATATTCCTGATGGGTGGAAGCTGATAGCCGCTTATTAATACCTACTCCCTTACGGGAAGCCTCCCTGATTTCGGGACGCCGGGAATGATCGTCGGCAAGATTGACCTCAACAGACGAAAGATAGTTGTCATAAAAAACTTTTCCCGTGTGACTAATCAACGTCAATCGTATATCGGTAGGAAGTAAGGACAGCCATGACGAGGATGATATGGAAGGGCTTTCCGCTGAAAGAGCAGTATGTACAAGTTCAGCATAGGTATCAAGCCTCTCAGTAAGTAAACCTGTACGGTGACGGAACTCCTTTATCTCATCCAGCAGAAGGGCACCTTCAAAAAAGATAAGAGCCACAAGAAACAGGTTTGCAAAAAGAGGTTGCTTATACTCACTTTTCATGCATCATCAGGAAGGATAAACTTATAACCGTAACCGGCTCGATTAACAATCATTGAAGCGTGGGCGCCTAACTTTTTTCTCAATCGGGTAATGTGAACATCAACAGTGCGTTCAGTAACATAAGGTGTTTTACTCCATAACCTCTTAATTAGAGCTTCGCGCGAGAATATCTTGTCGGGGTTCTTTAGCAGCATAGTTAAGAGTTCAAACTCTGTTTTTGTCAATATAACTTCTTTGCCGGAAAGGATAAACTCTTTTTTATCAAAGTCTACTACAATGTTTTTGTATTCCAACCTACGCTTTTCTGAAGATTTATTCGTCGGCCGACGTTTGAGCACTGCCCGTACACGTGCAATAACTTCCTTCACCGAAAAAGGCTTGGCAATATAATCATCTCCTCCTACCGAAAAACCTGTGAGCATGTCATTTTCCTTATCTTTTGCGGTAAGAAAGATAATAGGTATATCATTCTGGTTACGCCGCACCGCTTCTGCCATCTTGTATCCCGACAACCCTTCCATCATCACATCAAGAAGAATAATCGCATGCTCCGGACTTAACTGTTTTAAGGCTTCTTTTGCAGAAGAAACGCATTGTACTTCGAATCCCTCATTGGCCAGATTGAAAGCAAGTAATTCACTTGCTTCACAATCGTCATCTACAACAAGTATTTTCTCACCCATGTTTCCTTGACTTAATGATACAAACGTACACAAGGATCGGTACAAATAAACAGAACAGTTGTTACAATACAGTTACAACTCTCTTCATAGATGAGTCTCCTCTTCAAAACTCCTAACAAATACTATCAAAACGAGTATAGACGCGGATCGCTTCAGGTATACGGATTCCCTTTTCCGTTTGATTATTTTCAAGCAGTGCCGCAACAATACGTGGAAGAGCAAGGGCACTACCATTCAAGGTATGACAAAGGGATATGTTCCGTTTCTTGTCGCGGTAACGGCAATGCAAACGATTGGCTTGAAAACTTTCGAAGTTTGAAACAGAACTCACTTCCAACCAGCGCTTCTGAGCGGCGGAAAAGACTTCATAATCAAACGTCAAGGCAGAGATAAAACTCATATCCCCGCCACAAAGACGTAGCTTACGCCAAGGTAGTTCCAGTGCCGTTAACAAGGATTCCACATATGTACACATTTCCTCCAAAGAGACGTAAGAATGTTCCGGAGTATCTATCCGAACGATCTCTACCTTATCAAATTGATGCAACCGATTCAGTCCACGCACATCCTTGCCGTAAGACCCTGCCTCACGGCGAAAACAAGCAGAGTACGCCACATTACGAAGAGGCAAGTTAGTCTCTTCAAGAATCACATCCCTGTAGATATTGGTCACCGGAACTTCAGCCGTGGGAATGAGGTATAATCCGTCTTCCGGAATGTAGTACATCTGTCCTTCCTTATCAGGCAACTGCCCTGTCCCATAACCGGATGCCGCATTGACCACATAAGGGGGTTGAACTTCTTCGTAACCCGCTTCAACAGCGCGATCAAGGAAAAATTGTACCAATGCCCGTTGTAAACGGCTACCTTTCCCTTTGTACACGGGAAAGCCGGCACCCGTTATCTTTACTCCTAATTCAAAATCTATCAGATTGTATTTTTGCGCCAACTCCCAATGAGGGAGAGCATCCTCAGGGAGTGAAGGTATAGCGCCCCAGATTTTTTCTGTTACGTTGTCTTCTGCTTGCCGCCCTTCAGGAACACTGTCATGCGGAAGATTCGGCAACTGCACTAATAATGTAGAGAGCTTTTCCTCTGCAGTTTTTCGCTGTCCTTCCAGAAGGTTAACCTCTTCCTTGAGAAGAGCGACACGCTGCCGGATTTCATCCGCTTCGGCTTTCCGTCCGGATTTCATAAGAAGCCCCACCTCTTTCGATAGTTTATTCACTTCCTCCGAGACCCGGTCTTGTGTCTGCTGCGATTCACGCCGTATTTTATCTTCTTCCAGTATCTGTGTAATGAGTTTTTCTCCGTCATTAAAGCCTTTCTTTTTTAATCGCCGAAGGACATCCGGCGTCTGCTCTTTAAGCACTTTTATTGTCAACATATATTTTGAACCTGTATTACTTTTCTCTGCTTTTATATCCCTACCAATTACAAAGGTAGCTAAAAGAAAAGACCTATACCGCGTCTTATGGGCATTTGCTACTTTTGCATCTTTAGCGAATAAAACGTAGAATAGTAAATGAAGATCGCGATTGTTGGGACGGGGTACGTAGGGTTGGTCACAGGTGCCTGTTTCGCAGAAATGGGTACGGATGTGTCTTGTGTGGATATTGATGAGTCTAAGGTTAAACGGTTGAGGAAGGGCGAATTACCGATATACGAACCGGGACTTGATGAAATGGTGACCCGTAATGTAGCTTCCGGAAGATTACATTTTACAACGGACATTCGCAACGTCGTGAATGGAGTGGATGTGCTTTTTTGTGCCGTAGGAACGCCACCCGAAGAAGATGGAAGTGCGGACTTAAGTCATGTATTGTCTGTTGCCCATTCGGTGGGCAAGTACATGGATCGCTATATTCTTCTGGTCACAAAGAGTACTGTACCTGTCGGGACTTCTCTCCGTATAAAGGAAGCCCTTATTAAAGAACAAGTCGCTCGCAAGGTCAGTATTCCGTTCGACATAGCTTCTAATCCCGAGTTTCTAAAAGAAGGTGCGGCTATCAAAGACTTTATGAGTCCTGACCGTGTGGTGGTAGGTATTGAGTCCGACCGCGCAAAAGAACTGATGAATAGGCTATACCGTCCATTTATGCTGAATAATTTCCGAGTCTTATACATGGATGTGGCCTCTGCTGAGATGACGAAGTACGCGGCCAACGCCATGCTGGCTACCCGTATCTCATTCATGAACGACATTGCAAATCTGTGTGAACGGGTCGGAGCAGACGTTAACATGGTGCGTACCGGAATGGGGTCGGACATCCGTATCGGTAGCCGTTTTCTTTATGCCGGCTGTGGTTATGGAGGGTCTTGCTTCCCCAAAGATATAAAAGCGTTGATCAAAACCGGTTCCGAGTATAACTACCCCCTGCGCATCCTCGAAGCAGTGGAGGCGGTAAATGAGGATCAAAAGCAGTTACTCTTCACCAAACTGATGGAGTATTATGAGGGCGACTTATGCGGGAAACACATCGCACTTTGGGGGTTAGCGTTCAAGCCTGAAACCGACGATATACGAGAGGCACCCTCCTTGATCCTCATTCACAAGCTGGTAGAAGCAGGCTGTACGGTCACTGCTTATGACCCTGTGGCTATGCCCGAAGCAACCCGTAAATTAGGTAAACCCATCTCCTACGCTGACGATATTTACTCAGCAGTGGATGGGGCGGATGCCCTATTGGTGGTGACGGAATGGAAAGTTTTCCGCATGCCCGCATGGACAGACATCAAAGAACGAATGCGCCACCCTCTTATCTTAGACGGTAGAAACCTTTACGACAAAAGAGAAATAGAGAGCGTCGGATTTACCTATCAGGGTGTCGGCCGATAGAACGATCGCGTACTCTATTCACGATGTGGAACTTAATCCCGATTCCTCCCCATAAAGATAGCCACATAATATAGCAGGGAAGCGAGAGAGCCGAGAGCTGCCACTACGTAAGTATATGCAGCCGCCCTAAGGGCATCCGTAGCCTTGTCATGCGTGTACACGTTAGTAATACCCGCTCCGTTCAACCATGCAAGCGCACGCTGGCTGGCATTGATCTCCACAGGCAGAGTAATAAAACTAAACAGTGTGGTGGTCGCGAAAAGTATGATACCGAACAAAAGGAGACCGGGAAAAGTATTGAGCATTAACATTCCTCCGAGAATGACCCAGGTCATTATGTTTGATGAAAATGACACAATGGGAACAAGAGCAGAACGCATCTGCAAAGGCGCATAGGCCCTGGCATGTTGAACCGCGTGACCGCACTCATGCGCCGCTACGGCTGCTGCCGCCACGCTGTAACCGCTATACACCGATTCGCTGAGATTGACGGTCTTATTCACAGGGTTATAATGATCCGTCAATTGTCCCTGAACGGAAATTACGGACACATCGTAAATGCCGTTGTCGCGTAGCATCCTCTCAGCAACCTGTTTCCCCGTCAGGCCACTGGGCAAGGCCACCTGTGAGTACTTCTCAAACTTGTGTTTCAATCGGGCAGAGACCACCCAGCTAAGAATGGCTGTACCGATAAATATTATCCATGAAATTGGCATAGTACGTACTTTTTTAGTTAGACTGAATATATAAGCTCGGGTTTACAAATTATCGTTTGTTCGCGGTCAGGGCCGACCGACACGATAGCGATAGGCACACCGAGTTGTGCTTCCAAGAAAGCTACATAATTGGAAAAGGCTTGGGGGAATTGTGAGACATGATTCACTGCCGTCATATCGGACTGCCATCCAGGAAGTTCTACATATTCGGGACGCAGACCGGCGGGAAGAGCGTATGGAAAGGTATCCATACGTCGGCCATCTACCGTATAGGCGACACAAACCTTAATTGTTTCAAACGTATCAAGGACATCAGATTTCATCATAATGAGGCGTGTAACGCCGTTCACCATAATGGCGTAGCGAAGAGCAACAAGATCAATCCATCCGCAACGACGGCGTCGCCCCGTCACAGATCCGTACTCGTATCCCAGTTCGCAAAGACGATCCCCTATCTGATCGGTCAATTCGGAAGGGAACGGACCACTTCCCACCCTCGTACAATAAGCCTTAAACACACCGAAAACCTCTCCCACATACTTTGGTGCAACACCCAGCCCTATACAACTGCCCGCACATACCGTACTCGAAGAGGTCACAAAAGGATAAGAGCCGAAATCTATATCCAGCATTGTCCCTTGTGCACCTTCGGCAAGGACACGCCGACCTTCGGCAAGGTGCATATTGATGAAATACTCACTATCGACGAAAGAAAAAGTTTTCAAGTAGGCTACGCCTTCAAGCCAGCGTTCCTCCAATTCACGTAGATCGTAAGAGTAGTCGAGTGAACGAAGTATCGTCTCATGACGTTCCTTAGCCTGACTATACTTGACTTCAAAATCCTGCAAAATATCTCCGACTCGAACGCCATTTCGGCTGACCTTATCCGTATAAGCAGGGCCTATCCCTTTTCCCGTAGTTCCTATCTTACCCCCACCTTTTGCGTTTTCGTATGCAGCATCCAGCAATCGATGTGTCGGCAAGATAAGATGGACTTTTCGAGAGATAAAAAGACGTTTCCGAATATCGGACAAACCTCCGGCAACCAATGCTTCCGCCTCTTCCTTAAAGAGTAACGGGTCAAGCACAACGCCATTCCCTATCAAATTCGTCTTCCCTCCCTGGAAAACACCGGAAGGGATGGAACGTAATACATACTTCTTGCCTTCAAACTCTAAAGTGTGCCCCGCGTTAGGCCCTCCCTGAAAACGGGCGATAAGATCATAACGCGGCGTGAGGACATCCACAATCTTACCTTTACCCTCATCACCCCATTGTAGTCCCAGCAATACATCAACACTCATGTCACCTTTTGTTTAGACCGCCTCTCTCCTACCTCCTGGCGAAGTCGAAAAGCACACTTACTACAAAGCCCAAAGATATACACATTGTGGTAATAGGCAGTAAACTTTCGGAACTTCAACTGCCGCACATCTACACGTAAACTTCTAACCGATACATCCGTCAAAGAACCACACTCCATACAAAAAAGATGAACATGCTTGTCTGCCATTCGCTTCAGTTCATACAGCGGAATAGGAGTAATCATATGCTTGACGAGGATACCGGCGTCAATAAGAATGCCAAGCGTCGAATAGAGTGTCGTTTTGCTTACATGGAAAACCTCTTGTTCCAGTTCATCTTGCAACTGCTTCAATTCAAAGTGTCCGGAAAAGCCACAAACACACTTGAATATTGCATCCCTTTCCTTCGTAAGCCGAAACTCTCGCTCATTAAGAAACTTAACAAAAATCCCGCGCAACTCATTGACTGTAGTTACGTCCATCAGGAAAATTGCTAAATTTCACAAACGCACCAGCACCTTAACAGCCTTCTCTCCCTCTACAGAAACGACAGCAAAGCCCGAAGGAACATCTAAAGCCGCCTCATTGGAAACTATCGTTTCATTTACCAGAGTTTGCCCCAGCAGATTCACAATTGTTAACTTCTTCCCTGCCGCTCCGGAGACAATGATTTTCCCGTCCGAAACCGTCGCTTTGAAAGAACTTTCCTTTATTACATCAACCGCCTTCATACCAGATCCTCTCAAAGTGAAAATTTCTGCTCCTTCAAGGATTGCCTCTTCGTATGTGGACGTATGTAAAACGGGAACACCGTCTACTATCTTTATCCAACTATTAAGCCCGCTCCCGTAGTAGCTATATACATCACCTCGTGTTTCCAGCAGGAAAGTTCCATTACCTTCGGGAGCCAGACGTAATGAGAACAGGAAGGGGGATGATTCTCCTTCCTTCTGCTGCTCTGCGACACTATAGCCGATTTGAATGGTTTCACCGGAAACGGTCAATTTGGTATCGCCTTCCGACAATATTCCCTCTACAAAGGCCAACCGGGGCTTGTCTTCCCAAAGGAAGGCTTCAGGGTTCTTACCTTCCAACCGATAAAGAGAGACCGAGTCGGCAAGACTACGCAAGAAACGGGCAGTCCTTACTGTCTTCCCTCCTACAACCTTTTCTTCTATATCAGACATTAGCAAATACTGAGGCATGTTGACACCCCTCACATAACGAGCCACCAGCTTACCTTGTGATTGGTCTTCCACAACAAGGTAACTGAGTGAAGCATTGGTTACAGATTGCGGAGCAAGGGTGGCAGAGGTGGAAGTACTTTCAATACGAATTTCCTGTTCTTCCTTAACACCTTCCGATGTGAGACTACGATAAAGGGAAGGATAGTGATCCTGTATAGCAAATTCCCCTTTCGGATAATTCTCATCCGTTACATTCACAACAGATTTGGCAGTACTATTTACACTCAACCAAGAGAGAGGTATCGAATACTTGGCATAAAAACGCGATGCCCCTTTCACAGGTATCGGTGTTACCCAATCGCCCAACTGCCGTACCTCATCCTCTTTCTCATACTCGACAGGGACGTAACTTCCTCCCGCTAATTTGGCCATCACAAGTGTTTTTCCACTAGTAATCACACCACTGGTATGTAAAGTAATGTATTTACCCGTTGCATCATCTATCTCAGCCCATTGCCCCGAAGCATATGAGGCATTGAAGAGTTGATATTGCCGTTCTCCATTCTTATCACGCCATGTTTCCTTCAGTAAAAAGACAGCTGCCTGTTCAGGGTTATTTTGTAGGAAGTAACGACGATTCACATCCACATCACGATCGAAAGAGAGATAACGGCCATTGTATTTCAATTTATAAATAGAACGCTCAAGAGGTACAAGCGCCGTATTGGTTAAAGTAGTATATCCATATATTTCCGTAGCTACAAACTCGGGATAAATACGGGTATCATTATTCGTAATCCACACATAGTCGTCGGAAGGGCTGGCACTAAGATTCCCTTCTCCCTGATAGTATTTGAAGGTAAAACCTTCACCGGATAAACCGGATGTAAAATGATGATAGCCGGCGTGAGAATCATTGAGGCAATCGGAAGTGAGCTGTACCAAACGTAATGTATCGGTTCCGAGGAAGAAAACCGTACCGGAAGCCGCCCCTTTGAAGATATGACGCGGATCATCTCCCAAGTAAGGGACACTGTATTTTCCACGTTCACGATTGGTCACCAACACCTCACCGACAGTGGCACTACCTTCTATAACCCACTGGGCGGCAGGATCTGTCCGTAGATGTTCACCATAGTCGGCAAAGGCAAAAGAACCATCCGGCAAGAAGGTAAGGTATTTACCCTTACGTGGATGAGTTTCGTCACTCCACGAATTACGGTTATCATTAATCCCCACTATTTGCAACAGATACACACCACTTACCACTACAGCCGGCACATATTGATTCTCACCGCCGACATAGAACGCAATAGCACCGGGTGCCAAATCCTCAGTGGGATTGAGTTTGTTCTTGACAAACACTTGACCTGTATTCCCATCATAAAGGATATTGAAAAGGTAAGCATCTGCAGGTAAAGATGTTTTAGTGTACCATTTATCTGTAGAGTTAAGTTCCAATGTACCTGTAGGTGTAGTCTTTGCCACGATATAACCCAAGTCTTTTATCAAAAGGGCATACCACGTACGGTCAGATACCCGATGAGCTTCATCAGAAAGTACAATAGACCCCTCCGTTACACCCTTAGTGACTCCCTGAGCTTGTAAACGCCGTTGGTTGAGTATAGCCGGCACCTGCCCTGAGGAAGCAAACGAGATTTGGAAATAACTATTCGATGTAGCACGGACGTCATGAGTCACTTCATCGTAAGCACCGTTTTTCCCTGAATTAGTATTCAACTCATTCACCGAAAAAGGAACGTATCCATCTACCTTACAAGGGGTAATCGTAAGTACATCCCTAGCGTTCTGTGCCTCAACAAGGCTTTTGAACGAACGGGGAACGACTCTATTGCCGAAAACGCCCCATGCGATCACATTTTTCTCTCCAGCAAGGATGTAGTAAAAGATGTTGTCGGAGGGAGATCCCGACTTGGAGGAAGGCTGCCATTGCTGAATATTTCCCTCAAGGCGATTGGCCGTACTTGAAGCGGAAGCCCCTGATGCAGTAGCTTCCTCCGAACGCAAAATAAGATCACGCAGAGAATACGCCGTACGGAAACGATAGGAGAAACCTGAAATGTCGTTGCCTCCTTTTTCTACCGTCACCTTCCACAAGAGTTCGTTTAGCCCTTCAGGAGAATCAGGCATTTGAGCGGCAGGCAAAAGATACAAATACCCTTCTCTTTCCATAAGGAAAAAATCTCCTTCACTACCCTTATACGTAGCGCGCAACAAATAGTTCCTTGCATTACTATATGTCCCTTCGTCATAGATGGGAACTCCTTTAATCCCTTCTGCATCCTGTGCAAAAACTTCCAAGGAAGCCAGTCGCAAAACCAAGACTGTCAGAATGAAACACAACCTCTTCATATCCCGTGACCGATTAAGTCCATGTATATTTCCTTTCGGGCGCTACTCACGCACTGCAAAGCTAAGCAATAATACAGCATTATCGTCTTTTCCAAACAAAATATTTCAACCCTGCAAAAGATGGGCATCCGCAGGGTAAGCGACTCCCAATTGGCGACGCACCTCATCAATAATTCTGATGGTATTCAATGAATTGGAATGACTGTTGATACTTGACTCCCTCTTGCCGGCCAACAGTAAATTTATAAATTCGGAGACTTCGTAATAGAATTCGTTCTTCTCCACAGGGCGAGTCAGTGTTTCAACGGCTCTTCCCGAACGGGAGGTGAGTGTGAGTCGACTGATGATATTGATGCGGTCAAGCGTAATTGTCCCCTCTTCTCCTTGAAACTCCGTAGGGAGGGAGGAGTCGGCTATTTTAGAGTAGAGTACAGTACCCATCATCTCATCGTAGAGAAAATTTATAGCACCCTGGCCATCGGTACCTGAAGACAAGAGAAGTCCCGTCGCTTCAATACGTTTCGGATAACCAAACAATACAACCATTGGGTAAACAGTATATACTCCTATATCGGACATAGCTCCATTAGATAAGGCCGGATTGAAAGCGTTCTGCACGATACCGTTTTTCAGATCATCGTAGCGAGAGGAATACTGACAGTAACAAGAGAAATAACGACGTATCTTACCTATACGATGTATGTTGTCACGAAGAGCAAGAAAGTTAGGTGTTAACGTAGGTTTCATAGCTTCCATCAACGTCACATTATATTGAAGGGACGCAGCAATCATAGCAGAAGCCTCCGTTACATTCGAGGCCAATGGTTTTTCACAGAGAACATGTTTGCCCTGCTTCATGCAGGCTATACTCTGCTGAGCGTGCAGGCTGTTGGGTGAGGCGACATATACGGCATCTACAACCGGACTCTCTGCCATCTCTTCTACCGAAGTAAATACTTTCACCCCGTCCTTCTCCAAAGAATATCCCTGCTCCTGTACAAAAGTCTCCCCTCTTGTTTTTGTCCGTGAACACACGGCAGTCAATATAAACCGTTCATCCTCCTTCGCCCCCGCCAGCATCTTTCCTGTGATGTAGTTCGTGCCGATCACTCCAAAGCGAACCTTTGTCCCATCCTGTTTCATATCCTTTTTTCTTTTGTTATTACAGTCTAAATTGGACATTTTATATATTCACGGTATTTTCCAACGAAGGGAGAAGGAAACGGCATAGGCCGGCATACCGAACACATCACCGGTATCACCGGCAACAGCCGCCACAAAAGTGAGCGAAGGATGGTATGGCAAACTATAGGTTGTTTCCGCAAGGAATGACAAGCCTGTTTTTTTCTGCAAGAAAGGGGCACTATGCGTCCCCCATCCGTTCATCAAGGTGCAAAGCAAACGATAAGACAGCACTGCGGAAGGTTGCCCTTCCATTCCTATATGCCAATCAAGAATACGATTATTCAAGAAACCCTGTCGCCCGTTATTGTTGTATTCCGGCGAAGGAAGTAGCGGCGATCCCTCTGTCCGTCCGAAGTAAGCATGCCCATTGACATAGACTTCATTATTATAGTAGTTATCTGCTCCTCCTCCCCGTGCCGCATATTTTTCATGATCAAACCAGATGTAATGAAAGGGGCCACTTTGATGACGTGTCGTCACATATTCAATCACCACTTTCTGTAACCAATTGAACGGCAAGTCTCCACGAATTCCCCACAATCCGTCTATTCCATTGGAAAACTCCGCTCCCGAATTATCGGCGGCAATATGTTGATAGTACAACTGTACCGCCCAGTCATTCTTGTCGTAGCCAAGCTGCATATCGTATGCTATATGATGGGAGCCAAGCACATTGACCCTTTCGGTTTCGAGTGCATTTGCCCCTCCCGGTCGTGCGGTGATGACCCGCAGGAAATCGGTAAATGATTGCGGTAACTTTCCGTGAGCCGGATTGGTAGACTCCCCTCCCCATTGTGCGGTGTGCCGAAACCCTACGGTAGCGTACAAGGGTACATTCCTCCGGCTATCACTCAGCCGTAAAAATAAGGTTTTATTATGCCGGTATACATTCTTTACATAATAGGCCTTTTCTCCTGTGGACGATGCCAAGTAATTCTTATCCACCGCCCAGCCTACACTAAATTCTCCTTTCCACTGCACCCATTTCCCAGCCCAAGGAAGTCCCACAAACTGTGGCACAGCAAGATTCAATTCCGGCAACGGCCGTGCATTGCCCGATTGTATCATATCCCCCGAACTGAGATTCTTGTCCCATAGTGATATGTACCGTTCCTTTGCCCCCATTATCAGTTCCCACCCTTTATACCGTATCCCTCCGTAAGCCTGTTGTATATGGGCTTTCCCTTCACGAGGCGTTACCACCATATCTGCTCCCACATCCCAACACACCTCCTGCCCCCACGATCCTTGATGCGCTATTTTTCCTCTTATGTACTCATTTCCAGATTGCAACGGCACAACTCCATACCGATTACTTACCATCCAAAAAGGTAGCACTTTGCCTGTACCGCCTCCTGTCCATGCTTCCACCTCATAGTGTGTCCCCTCTTTTACTTGTCCAAGAGCCGCCATTGTACTTAACAGGCACAGTCCCAAAATCCTTGTACTCAATTCTGTAAAGCGTCTTCGTTTCCGTACGTGATATTGATATAGCAAGCACCCTTTCCCTATTATATCCCGTACAATCGTTTTCTTTCTATTTTCCTTTTGGGCTTCCACGTATGCCGGTCGTATCCGTTTGAACTCCTGCCAAGCTTTCCATACCGCCCACGCATTTTCCCATTTCCCACTTAATGCATACCTCACACCTGCCGCCGCATCCAGTAAACATCGAACCCGCATTACTCCCCGCAATCGTTCCTCCGGTAAGTTTTTGTACAACATCAACAGGTTGTTCCTGAAGTTAAGAAACGTTTTTCGCGGATGCTCTGCTTGTAAGGTCCCTCCACCTACATGATAGACAACCGAACGGGGCGTACAAATCACCCTATATCCCCTACTCCGTAAACGCCAGCAGAGATCTATCTCTTCCTGATGGGCGAAAAAAGTTCCATCCAATCCTCCCTCCTTTTTATATATCGCCGTACGCACAAATAGGCAAGCGCCACTTGCCCATACCACCTCAGCCTCCGTATCATATTGACCTTTATCTTCTTCCGTCACGTCCATAATCCTCCCCCGACAAAATGGATAGCCATACCTATCTATATAACCCCCTGCTGCCCCAGCATATTCGAAACGCCCATGCTCGCGCTCCGACAATATCTTCGGCTGCACCGCCGCCACCCGTTCATCTGCCTCCATAACCGCCAAAGGTGCTTCCATCCAACCTGCCGTCACTTCCACGTCGTTGTTTAGGAGCACCAGATACTCAGTTTCTATCTGTGATATCGCCCGATTGTATCCTTCCGCAAACCCGTAATTTCGATCCAATGGAATCACCTTCACCTCCGGAAATTGCTTCCGGATCATCTCTACCGAACCATCCGTAGATCCGTTATCTGCCACTGTGATTATCGCATCTCCACTATATTCCTTCACAAACGGGAGGAATCGCTTCAACAACGCTTGTCCATTCCATGTCAGGATAACCACATTTACTTGCTCATACATGTTTCCAGCGGTTGTGTGTCCAAAGCCAGTAAGCAGGAGCACGCCGTATACAAGCTTCCATCCGCTGCGCGTATTGCTCCGTGATCCAATTTTCCGGCATTTCACGCGGTTTGTCGGTAAGCAATTCAAAATTCACCGTGTAATACCCCCGCTTTACTTTGCACGTGTTCAAAAAGACGACAGGCAAATCCAGTTTGCGGGCAATCCGTTCCGCTCCGGTCAACATGGGTGTATCCTGATTAAGGAAGGATGTACGGTAATGTACGGCGGATAAAGGCGGACGTTGGTCGGCCAAGAAAATGACCGCAGCCCGCTGTCCTTTTTGTTTGATCCGCACCATATCGCGGAACACATCATTCCGTTTCATTCCATACGACCCAAACCGCTCACGTAATTTGATGAACAGTTTATCCATCGCCCGATTATGCAAGGGCTTGTATATCTGATAAGTCTTTCCTTCTAATAATTCCCCCGACGCCGAAAACCATTCCCAATTACCATAATGCACCATCAATAATACCACACACGTATGTCCAGCTGCAAACAATCCGTTCACCACTTCGGGATTGTTCAACTTCGCCCGCTGTAGGATTTCTTTCTTCCCGATGTGAGCAAACTTCACTGCCTCCACCAAGTAGTCTGCAAAGTGATGATAAAAATCCTTCTCAATCCGTAGCCTTTCTTTTTCACTCATTTCGGGAAATGATGCGGCGAGATTCTCCCGAACCACCTTTCGCCTATACCGCAACACATACCTCACCCATACATACAATCCTTCCGACAACCCATACAGCACCCGTAACGGCAACCAAGCTATTGACATAATTCCTGCATAAAGCAGGGCATAACCGACTTTCTCCTTTATTCCTGTTTCCATATCTCCACAATCCTCCCGCTCAACCGGAGCAGGGATATTTCACACAATTTGGTATTATATTCCACAATAGAGCGTCTTTCTTCCGCATCCAGCAGTTTATTTTGAGCTTCCCTGAGTTCTATCCCCGACAAATCTCCCAACCTATAGCGATCAATCGCTATCGCGTAGTATTCCTGTGCCACTAACGCATTGGTACGCTCCAGATTACACAAGTCTCTATTGTTTTGGTAGGCCATCCAAAGGTTACTCAGGTCTGCACGCAACGACAATTCAAGGTCGGCATAACGCCAATTACTGTTCTCTATTTCCAGACGGGCATTACGCTGTTCCCGTCTCCTGTTCAGTCCGTCGAACAAGGTCATCCCAAGCGTCAAACCATAATTCAATCCGGCACCGGTCTTGAAGCCTTTCAGTTTGTCCCACTGCGCCGAATAACCATAACCTGCCGTCGCTTTCAGATACGGGTAATTCCGTCCCCGCAACCGTTGGTACTCCAGTTCCGAGACCCTACGTTCACCCTCTGTCTGAAGTAAACCGGTGTTCGCCGCCAGCGTGTTTGCCCACAACTCCTCTTCATTTCCCAGCGCACAACGCAAATCTATCGCTGAATCCGCCGGCACAGTCGCTGTTTCTACATCTTCCAGTGCCATCAATTCATTCAGACGTATCCGGCAACGGTGTACCGCCTCACGTTGAGTCAGTACCGACGAACTGTCGGCATTAAAATCTACCTGCGCTTGTTGCAAGTCCAATCTTGACATGGAACCTATCTTGTAGCGTTGCTCCACAATCCTTAACCGTTCCTTTGACAGTTCAAACGATGTACGTACATTGTTGAAACGCGTCTGTTGGCGGATCAAGTTGTAATATTCTCCTGCTATTTCGGCCATGAAGTCTTCTATAGCTTGCTTAGTGCGTAGCACACCTATGGCTTGCAACTCTTTTAGTCGGGTATATGTAGCTTGTATGGCAAATCCATCGAAAAGAGTCCAGTTTAAACTCAGGCCTGCATCTATCCATGCGCCGTCTGAAAGAATCCCTTCGACTTCCAAAGACGGTAAGTAACCGGCATTACCGGGCGTAGCATTGTTTCGGGCTACTTTTTCCGCGTTCCGGAAGATCCGTAAACCGTAGTTTCTTTCCAATCCTGTGGTGATACAGCGTTCCAGGCTATATACCTCCTGAGCTGTCGTCTGGTTAATCCCTGCGACGAGAAGAAAAATTACGGATAGCCACTTACAACCTCTGCAATGCATCTTTTATCATTTTTTCTACCGGCATAGCCGGTGATTCTTTGGCTAATTCTCCTACTACTTTTCGTGCTGCCGCTGCCTGGAAGCCTAACATCACCAGTGCCGATATGGCTTCTTCCGCCGTCTGCCCCACTCCGCCTGCAATCCTTCCACCTGCTGCCGACAAAGACTCTTGTTCCAGGGTTTGCACTTTATCTTTCAGGTCTACCAAGATACGTTGGGCGGTTTTGAGGCCTATCCCTTTCACGGCTTTTAAAGCGCGTTCGTCTTGAGTGCCTATCACATGAACCAACTCTTTGGGAGATAAGGAAGATAGTATCATCCTGGCCATATTGGGGCCTACCCCTGAGACGGATATTAATAAAAGGAATAAGTTACGCTCGCCCTCTTGGGCAAAGCCGTACAGGAGGTGGGCATCTTCGCGGATCACTTCGTGCACATGAATCAATCCCTTAGTCTGTCCGGACAAGGCGCTGTAAGTATTCAGGGATATATTCACTTCGTAGCCTATCCCTGCCGCTTCTACCACAATCCGTGCAGGCTGCAGGTCTTTAAACTCTCCGCGTATATAGGTTATCATGATTGATTTTCCATTACTTTGGTTGCTCAAAGGTAATGGCTTTTTTTCCTGAATAACGAAAGAGAGAAGATATGATAGATGCGGAAATGATCCGGCGGATCGCTGAACAAGGGGTAGAAGGTACCGACCTAACCGTAGCAGATGTACGGGTACGGCCGGTGAATCGCGTCACGGTAACGGTGTCCGCACCAAGACCGGTGGCGATTGACGATTGTGTAGCCTTGACACGGCATATCCGCAAGGAACTCCCTCCCGAACCAGAAGATTATTCACTTGAAGTATCCTCTCCCGGCATTTAAGGGAAGCCCTTACATCTTAAGTTTTTTACGGAGGGAAAGGGGAAGCGCGTCTTTGTGGAGGATGATATCAATGGTTTTGGCAGCGACGTAGGCTTCGGATACATACCAAGTGCCCTGATAGGGATTGTCGGTTCCCCATGAGTTTTTTACGAGATAGTACTTATCGCCGTGCTGGTCACGAGCGACACCATATATCTGCATCCCGTGGTCATCGGTGGTGCGGTAATCGTCGTAGGATTGGGAGCGCATCACGGGAGTAATTATCGTATCGCGGGGAAAGGTGGCGATACCTTTCTTACGGCTCCATGCTTCTTCGGAGACGTCGGCCGCCCAAGCAATGGTGAAGCCATTCTCAATGGCATAGTCAAAGAGCGTAAAGAATTCGTCGTAAGGAATATTGTAGGAACTTGCCCAGCGCCAGTTATCGGGAATTTCGAGGGGAAAGGCTTCGTAGTAAGGCTGGTGGGTGAAGGAGGTCAGGGAAACATAATCGTCCGCATTAAGACCTATCTCCCGTGCAAAAGAGAGGGGAGTGAGCGATCGCCCTTTATAAAGGAAGGTTTCGGGAGGTGTGCCGAGGTAGGCGTCGATAATACCATTGAAGGCAGGCTTCCATGCGGAGGAAAGTTTCTTGTTTTTATTGGTGATGATAGCATCCAAGAAGCCATGGGCACCGGCTTCCATTTCCGCGTGGATATGTTGCGTTTCGCCGTAGTTGAGGCCGGACATTTGGCTTTCGGGGACTATGCCGTAGTGCTTAATCACGTAGAGGACGTCATAGAAGGCACCACCTTGTGCAAAGCCCGTAGTCCCATGTGTACGGACGTATTTGTCAGCTTTGTCACGGTAGGTATAGTTGACCACAAACATCTCGGAAAGGTCATACTCACCTTTACCCTGCCGGAGAAGTTCCGACTCAAGGAAAGCCAACATAGAGAAGCACCAGCAGGTGCCTGTACGCTGCTGGTGCTTGATAGAGGTGATAGGGTGTGCCTTCTCAATGGTAAAGACATAAGACGTATCCTGTGCACCCGCCGACGCTATGGTCAGCGCAACGGAGAGCAGGACGGCGGATAACTTTCGCATGGCTGGAATGTGTTTTTATTTTTTAAGGAAAACTTTAGTCACTGTATCACCTCTCTTAATAAGGTATATACCGGCAGGTAGTCCTTCGGTGGAAGAACCTATGTAGACACCGGTAAGCGTATAGATTTCGGCGGGAAGGAAGTCGGTGGAGAATACCTGTTCGGTAGAGAGAAAGTTTTTATAGGCAGCTTCAGCCGTTTTGTAGGCGGTATAGGTTTGCTGGGCGGTGGCCCGAGCGGTGGCGTATGCTTCGGTGGCAGCGGTCAAGGTAGCGAGGGCGGCGCGGTAGGCAGTGGTAGCGGTGCGGTAGGCAGTGAAGGAGGCAACGGTGTCGGTAGCCGCGGTGGCGAGGGTGGTGATGGCGGTGCGGTAAGCGGTCAAGGTAGTGATAGCGGCTTGGCGGGCAGTGTGGTAGGCAGTCAAGGAATCAACAGCAGCTTGGCGGGCAGTGTGGTAGGCGGCCATAGAATCAACAGCGGCTTGGGCGAAAGTACGGTAGGCAGTCAAGGAATCAACAGCGGCTTGGGCGAAAGTACGGTAGGTAGCCAGAGAATCGGGAACAGGTTGAAAAGCGGCGACGGCAACCTGAGCGGCTCGTGTAGCTTGGGCGGAGGTGTAGGCAACGGTGGCAACGTTGAAGAAGGCTTCAAAAGTGGTGTAGAGGTTATTGGCAGCAGTGGAGCCGGCGGCTTGGGCGGTTTGATGGGCATAATCGACAGCTTTACGGATAGCATCGAGGGCTTTAAGGTAGGCAGTGTCGCGGTCAGCGACAAAGGCGGCGAGGTAGGCGGCCATAGCGGTGTGGTAAGTAGCGGAATAGGCTAAACCGGCGGTGGTAGCGGCTTTATATTTATCAGAGGTTTTGTTAGTTTCTAATGCGGCGACGGCGGAGAGGGTGTCAGCCGCTTTTTTGTAGGCCTCAGCGGTATTTTTGTAGGCAATGGCGGAAGTGGGAGCAACGCCGGCTTCAAGGAGGGTAGGGATTTTAGCAAGGATTTGGGGCGTGCCGGAGAGGGCCAGTTTGGCGCTATTGAGACTGAGGTCGACAGATACGTCGGTTCCTCCGAGAATAGCAAGCGACAGCGAGGTGGCATGATTGAGGGTGAGGTTCACAATAGGATCTCCACCCCCTGAAACAGCTGTGGCGGCAGTGTTAAAGATGGTGGTAGCGGTATCCGCGACAGCCTGTGCAGAGAGGAAGCCGTAACGATAGGCGGTGGGTGGGAACAAATCGCGAGCGGCTACATAGTTGGCATAGGCAGTAACGGCTTTACTTTGGGCGGTGGAAGCAGCGATGAGGGAGGCTTCGGAGGTTTCGGGGAGGGTGTACTCGGTACTGTGACCGGGTATATATCCAAGCACCCTCAAGGGGAGGATAACGGCGGAATCGGCGGCGATTAGGATGCCTTTGGATTTGATGCTGTCGGCCGTTACGGAGAGAATGGAGGTAGCCAGTTTATACACTTCGACGACAGCCTTATAGACAGCGGTAACACAAGTGTTTGTGCCGGAAAAACCAGGTGCGAGAGCATAGGCGTCTCTCTTAGCCCTGTAGTATTCCCCCTTGGGGATGAATGTACCACTGTAGATGGAGTCAATGATGGCGGCAGCGGCGTTGAGGGTCGTAATGGCGGTATTGACGCTTACGGCAGGGTATCCGAAGAGGGCGGCGGTAGCTGCCTGCCCGGGAGTAAAGGTGTGAAGGGGGACGTCAAGTTTAGGGAGCCGTGAAAGGGCTTGGGTGGCGGCAGCGTAGATTTCGGCGTGATGTTGAGCGATACGTTGTCGTAGGGAGATAGAGTCGGCTTTAGCTCTGGTGTAGGCATTGGCTTTGGTGGTGGAGTCGTTTTTGGCTTTGGTGTAAGCTGTGTACACAGTATTATAGGCGGTAGCTTTGGAGAGGGAATCGCCTTGGGCTTTGATATAGGCCTTGTACTTACTGGTGGAGTCGTCTTGGACTTTGATATAAGCATTGTACTTATTGGTGGAGTCGTTTTTGACATCGGTGTAGGCCTTGTACTTATTAGTAGAGTCCGTTTGGGCGGAGAAGTAAGCAGTAGCTTTGGGGATAGAATCGGCTTTAGCATCGGTGTAGGCCTTGCGCTTATTAGTAGAGTCCGTTTGGGCGGAGAAGTAAGCAGTAGCTTTGGGGACAGAATCGACTTTAGCATTGGAATAGTCGAGGGCTTTTTCAATAGAGTCACTTTTTGCGGTAAGATAGGCAGTTTGGGCGTTAAGGAAGGCTTGGCGGGCAGCTTCTACAGAATTAGCAGGGGGTTCATCGCCGTCGGGTAATACGGCGGCGACGGGGGAGGCGAAGAGAAGAAAGGCAAAGAAGACAAAGAGAGAGGGATAGTGTATTAAATGTGTTACTTTCATAATTGTGTTGTTCTATAACGTGTTGGTAAGTTGACGGCGTCAAAGGTAGTTACTGCCTTGAGAATCTTCCTTACCTTTGTAGGCATTCAGTGGCTAAAAAACAATAGATAACTGGAAAAGGTATGGAAAAGAGGAGGGATTTCTTAAAACAGGCGGGTTTGATAGTGGCGGGGGGATTAGTGGCTCCCCAATGGTTGGCTTCCTGTAAAGGGGCGAAGGGGCATGAAGGGAAATACATGGGCATCCAACTCTATTCGCTACGGGAGATGGTGGCGAAGGAGGGTATAGAGGCGGCGTTGAAGTTGGTTGGCAAGACGGGCTTCAAGCATGTGGAAACAGCGAGCTATGGGGAGGGACTGATTTATGGCTTTGAACCGGCAGAGTTTCGCAAGCGGGTGAATGATTTGGGGATGAACTGCACGAGTGCGCATGTGGGGAAGTTGTGGGAGGCAGATAAGGAGGATGAGCTGATGGCTTGGTGGAAGCAAGCCATTGATGTGCATGCGGAGGTAGGAACTGAACACTTGATCTTTCCTTGGATGCCGGTAGACGAGAATACAACGGGGGATGATTTGAAGAGATATTGTGATTACTTTAACGAGATAGGGTTATTGGCCTCGAAGGTTGGGATTGCTTTTGGTTATCACAATCATTCCTTTGAGTTCGGAATGATAGAGGGAGAGCGTATTTTCAACTTCTTGATGGATAATGTAGACAGCCGACTGGTGAACTTTGAGCTGGATGTATATTGGTGCCAGGAAGGGGGAGAAAATCCGGTGAAGTTTCTCATGGAGCATGCCGCCCAGATCAATGCAGTTCATATCAAAGATGTAAAGGAGATAGGGGGTAGCGGCAAGATGAACTTTAAATCCATCTTTGAGCAGATGAAGGTTAACGGAATCAAGAACTGGTATGTGGAAGTGGAGGAATTTACCGATAACGATGCAGTGAAGGGTATCCAGGAAAGCTATGAGTTTCTGTCGCAAGCCGACTATGTCTACTAAGGAAGCCGATGAGCAAGGTAGTGTGGGGATGGATCATGCTCTTACTCTTGCCTGTAATGGTTGCAGGGCAGGAGAAGCGTTTACAAGGGGTATGGTATAATGTAGAGAACCTGTTCGACGGAAGTGAGGAGTCGAAGGAACTGAAGGAGATGGGGTGGTCTCCGAGAAAATACTCAAAGAAACTACAGCAGGTGGGGCAGATCCTTGCGACAGTAGCTTCTTGGGAAGAACCAGGATTGATAGGATTATGTGAAATAGGAGGAGCCCATATCGTAGAAGATTTGCTGAATAGGACTTGCCTCAGGAAGAGAGGTTACGGCTATAGTGTGACAAAGGGCGCCGATGTACGGGGCATCCAGGTGGCTCTGTTATATAGGGTTTCGGTGTTTAACAAGAAGGGGGAGGTGTCCTACCGGATTGACATGAAGGGTAACCGTCCGACGCGTGACATCCTCCATGTATGGGGAGAAGTGTGCAACGGGGAGACGCTGGATATACTGTTGTGTCACTTCCCGTCGCGTGCAGGTGGGGAAGAGGAAACGGAATGGAGACGGCAGCAGGCGGGGCAACGCTTGCTGGGGGTGTATGATTCCCTGAAGACTATTCGGGGTGAAAGCATCAAGGTGCTGGTGATGGGCGATTTCAATGAGGGAAAGGAAGGGACTACACTACGAAACAAAGTCGGGGCAACATCCTGGAAAAAGGATATCGCCCCGACAGATAAGGAGACGCTGTACATCATGCCTTACTCAGGAGGCAGCTACAAGTACAGGGGTCAATGGAGCACCTTTGACAAGGTGATAGTCAACGGAGGATTGCTGGACAGCAAGGGGAGTATGTACCTGAGGGCGGAGAGCGTGAGGTGTATGGATACGAAGCTCCTGCTGACCAGGGATAAGACGTGGGGAGGCGTCCGCCCATGGCGCACCCATTACGGGCATCGTTATGAGGGAGGTTTCAGCGATCACCTTCCGTTGCTGTTTGAGTTGCGGATTAATTGTTCTCCGGCCGTAGACGGCGAACCACAGCCCCCGTCTGCCACATCTCACTTTCACGAAGGGCTTTGAGTTCGACCTCAAGCTTTTCGCGGTAGTCGGGCTGGCTATTGGAATCTATGGAACGTTGTGCCTCGTTGCCGGAGGCTACCTCTTTATATAGACGCTGGAAAACAGGTTTAACGGCGTCGTGGAAAGGGCCCATCCAGTCTAAGGCGCCCCGCTGGGCAGTGGTGGAGCAGTTGGCGTACATCCAGTCCATGCCGTTTTCCGCGAAAAGGGGCATGAGAGACTGGGTCAGCTCTTCTACCGTTTCGTTGAAAGCTTCGGAAGGATTGTGTCCGTTCTCGCGGAGCGTTTCATATTGCGCCAAGAGAAGTCCTTGTATAGCGCCCATGAGGGTGCCGCGCTCACCGGTAAGGTCGGAGTAAACCTCTTTCTTAAAGGTGGTTTCAAAAAGGTAGCCCGAACCTACGCCGATACCCAGTGCAACGACCCGTTCAAAGGCACGGCCGGTGGCGTCCTGGTGAATGGCGTAGCTGGAGTTGAGGCCACGTCCCTGCAGGAACATCCGGCGCAAGGAGGTGCCTGACCCTTTAGGGGCAACAAGGATCACGTCAACGTCGGCAGGAGGAAGGATATGGGTGCGCTCACTGTAGGTAATGGCGAAGCCGTGTGAGAAGTAAAGGGCTTTGCCAGCGGTGATGTGAGGCTTGAGGCGTGGCCATACTTCGATCTGCGCGGCATCGGAGAGAAGGTACTGGATGATCGTACCTCGTTGAGCGGCTTCTTCGATATCGAAGAGGGTCTGTCCCGGCACCCATCCGTCGGCCACCGCTTTGTCCCAGGTCTTACCGCCTTTACGCTGCCCGACAATGACATTGAAACCATTGTCGCGAAGGTTAAGGCTTTGCCCCGGCCCTTGCACTCCGTAGCCGATAACGGCTATGGTTTCATTTTTTAATATTTCCCTTGCTTTCTGAAGGGGGAACTCTTCGCGGGTGACGACCTTCTCGGTCACTCCGCCAAAACACATTTCTGCCATGATAAATTACTTTTAGTTGATTATAAGGAGCATTGATTCTCTGTACAGTTTTGTTGCAACTTGGCGAGCATGTCGCTGAGGCGTTCGATTTTACTTTTGGTGATGGCTATCCTACCCGAACGGATGAATTGCAACACGCCGATACGGGTGGATAGTTCCTCAAAGAGGGCTTGCGTCTCATCATAGTGTCCACTCTTTTCGAGAACCACACAGTCGGCATTGATGAAAAGGACGCGTGCGTCATGCTTGCGGATGAGGCTCTCTACACCGTCCATCGCCACGAAAAGGGGTGCGGAGAGCTTGTAGAGGGCTATCTCCTGATGAACGAGGTCCTCGTCGGTATTGTAATACGATTTGAGGATGTCTACTCGCTTGTCAATTTGCTTCACCACCTTCTTGACTATCTCTTCGGTGGTAAAGGTCGTGATGGTGAATTTATGGATACCGGCAATGGCGGAGGGGGAGACGGAAAGTGTCTCAATGTTGAGCTGACGGCGGGTGAAGATGACGGTGATCTGGTTGAGTACTCCGACAATGTTTTCGGAGAAGATGATGACGGTGTAAAGTTTCATGATATTATCCTAATAGAATATTGGTGATACAAGAACCGGCCGGCACCATAGGGTAGACCATGCCACAAGGTTCAACCTGTACGGACAAGAGGAAAGGCCCGTCATGCCGCACCATAGCTTTTACAGCTTCCACCAACTCCTCGCGATGACTGACAGTGCAGTTAGCGATACCATACGCGGCGGCGATGGCGGCAAAGTCGGGATTCACCATTACCGTAGCAGAGTAGCGGCTGTGAAAGAACAGCTCCTGCCATTGGCGCACCATGCCCAAGTAATCATTATTGAGGATGATGATCTTGACATTGAGCTTTTCCTGCAGAATGGTACCCAGCTCTTGCATGGTCATCTGGAAACCACCGTCGCCCGTGAAGCAGCAGACTGTGCGCCGAGGTGCTCCGAACTTGGCACCTATGGCGGCAGGTAACCCGAACCCCATCGTACCCAGTCCTCCGGAAGTGACCACACTTCGGCTACGGTTATACAGGGAATAACGGAGGGCTATCATTTGGTTCTGTCCAACGTCGGTCACAACGACAGCGTCGTGTCCGGTGGCTTCGGAAACAAGACGTACCACTTCGCCCATCTTGATAGGCCCTTGTTCAGGATGGATTTCGGGACGGATCACTTTAGCTTCTTCCTCCTCTTCATCGGGAACAAAAGCGGCGAGCCATTCGTTATGCGTAGCCGGACGGACAAGGGGAAGGAGAGAGGTGAGGGCTTGCCGGGCGTCTCCACAGACGGGGACGGTGGCAAATACATTTTTACCGATCTCACTCGTGTCAATGTCTATATGGATCACGCGCGCCTGAGGAGCGTAGGTCTTGAGGTCTCCGGTGACACGATCGTCGAAACGCATCCCGATAGCAATGAGGACGTCACAATCGTTCGTCTTACGGTTAGGCCCCACATTACCGTGCATACCCAACATACCCTTGTTCAAAGGGTGGTTACTTGGAAGGGCGGACAGACCAAGCACCGTGAAAGCAGCCGGTAGACCGGCTTTCTCAATGAAAGTCTGTAGTTCGGCTTCGGCGTGGCTCAGTATAACTCCCTGCCCGACTAGGACGAGAGGGCGAACGGAAGTGTTAATAAGGTCGGCAGCGGCTTGTACTTGGGTAAGGTCAAGTTGGGGAATGGGTTGATAGCTACGGATGTGTGTTACCTTATTATATATGTAGTCGACCTTACCGACTTGCGCATCTTTGGAAAGGTCTATCACCACAGGTCCCGGACGGCCGGTAGAGGCTATATGGAAAGCACGGGATATGGCGTAGGCGATCTCTTCGGGTTTGCGTACCTGATACGCCCACTTGGTAATAGGCTGGGTGATGCCTATCACGTCTACCTCCTGAAAAGCGTCGCTCCCCAGCAGGGAGGAAGGTACCTGTCCGGTAATCACCACAAGGGGGGTACTATCCATCAGGGCATCGGCTATACCCGTGATGGTGTTCGTTGCTCCCGGTCCGGAGGTCACGATGGCAACGCCCACTTTACCGGACACTCGCGCATAGCCTTGCGCCGCATGCACCGCGCCTTGTTCGTGCCTGACAAGCACGTGTTTAAGTTTATCCGTATAATCGTAGAGACTGTCGTAAATGGGTATGGCTTGTCCGCCGGGGTACCCGAACACGGTGTCTACACCTTCTGCCAGCAAAGTGAGCAGTAAGGCTTCCGACCCCGCAATCTGTGTTTTTTGTTCCATGATAAAAATGCTTGTGTTGATTTAAATGGAGCGGATAGCTCCTTGATCGGCAGAGGAAACGAGTGCTGCATAGGCGCGCAATGAACGGGGAATGGGGCGGCGGCGCACGGGAGGTGTAAAGGCCGCTTCTCCGCGAGCTTCTTCTTCGCGGCGACGGGAGGCAAGGGTGTCGGCGGAAAGTGCGACGTTTATAGTGCGGGCAGGTATATCTATTTCAATGAGGTCACCGTCACGGACAAGGGCGATAGCACCGCCTGCCGCTGCTTCGGGTGAGACATGGCCTATTGAGAGGCCGGATGTACCTCCACTGAACCGGCCGTCAGTAATCAGGGCACACTCCTTTCCCAAGTGACGGCTCTTAATATAAGAGGTAGGGTATAGCATCTCCTGCATACCCGGCCCGCCTTTCGGCCCTTCGTAGGTAATCACCACCACATCGCCTGCCTCTACGGAATGATTTAGTATCCCTTCACATGCCGCTTCCTGCGAATCAAAGACTTTGGCTTTGCCGGAAAAACGGAATATACTCTCATCCACACCTGCCGTCTTGACCACGCACCCCGCTTCGGCTATATTCCCGTAGAGTACCGCCAGTCCGCCGTCATTGGAGTAGGCGTGCGCGAGGTCACGAATACATCCGGCTGAACGGTCTCCGTCAAGTGTCTCGTAATAGGTCTCTTGCGAACCCAGGGTAAGGTTGAAACGGCGCGCCGGTGCAGCTGCGTAAATGGAAGCGGTGGGAAGGGTGGACGGGTTGTATGCGGCGATAGCCTCAGCAAGGTTCAGCCCATCTGCACGCCGGACGGCACCATCCAATAGCCCCCCTTTGTGCAGTTCGCCAAGTATGGTAAGGATACCGCCCGCACGATTGACGTCTTGCACGTGGTAGGCACAGCTGGGCGCAACCTTGCAAAGCACAGGGGTTTGGCGGGAGAGGGTGTCAATGTCGTTCATCGTAAAATCAACTTCCGCCTCATGCGCCACCGCCAGCAGGTGGAGCACCGTATTGGTGGATCCGCCCATGGCAATATCCAGCGTCATGGCATTGAGAAACGCCTGGCGCGTAGCGATGCTGCGGGGAAGTACAGAATCGTCGCCGTCGCGGTAGTATTTGTATGCATTATCCACGATAAGGCGGGCGGCCTGTAGGAAAAGCTTCTTACGGTGTACGTGCGTAGCAGGTATAGTCCCGTTACCGGGAAGGGATAGCCCTATCGCTTCGGTAAGGCAGTTCATGGAGTTGGCGGTGAACATACCCGAACAGCATCCGCAACCCGGGCAGGCAGCCCGTTCAATCTTGGCGACTGTGTCATCACTCACCGCCTCATCGGCCGCCTCTATCATCACGTCAATCAAATCAAGGTAACGGCCGTCGGCCTCACCTGCCTCCATAGGCCCTCCCGATACGAAGACGGCAGGGATGTTCAAACGCATGGCGGCCATCAGCATGCCCGGAGTGATCTTGTCGCAGTTACTGATACAAATCATTGCATCGGCTTTATGCGCATTGACCATATATTCCACGCTATCGGCAATGACATCCCGTGAGGGCAGGGAATACAGCATCCCGTCGTGCCCCATGGCGATACCGTCATCAATGGCGATGGTGTTAAATTCGGCGGCGAAACAGCCGAGCCGTTCGATTTCGGCCTTGACCTCTTGCCCGATAGCGTGCAGGTGGACGTGTCCGGGCACAAACTGGGTGAACGAGTTGACTATCGCTATCACCGGTTTACCGAAATGCGCTTCTTGCATCCCGTTAGCCCGCCACAAGGCGCGGGCACCCGCCATTCTTCTGCCCTCTGTACTCAGGGCACTGCGTAACTGATTCTTCATACTCTCCCTTTTATTACAAAAAAGCCTTTCCCCTACTAAGGAGAAAGGCCTCTACACTGTTACACCTATGCTGTGTCTGCACGCCTTCCTCCTTCACTCGCCGACGACCGGCAAGCTCACCACGAGAAGAATGACATGTAGGGCACGATTCCGCATAGCCTTATCTATTTCGCCGCAAAAGTACGAAAGAATTTATATCCGCAAGGGTTTCTGCAAAAAACCTATCTTTGCGCCGTTTCCCCCCTATAGTCATAATGGTGAAGATAAGTTTTCCGGACGGTTCCGTTAGAGAATTTGCCGAAGGTACAACACCCCTGCAGATAGCAGGGAGTATCAGTCAGCGGCTGGCACAAGAGGTGTTGGTTGCTGAAGTGGAAGGAGAGGTTTGGGACTTAGGTCGGCCGATAGGGAAGGATGCGTCCCTCAAGCTATTTAAGTGGGATGACCAGGCCGGTAAGCATACTTATTGGCACACCAGTGCACACCTTCTGGCCGAAGCCTTGCAGGAGCTGTACCCGAAGATTAAATTCGGTATAGGCCCTGCCATTGAGAATGGCTTCTATTATGATGTAGATCCAGGTGAAGGTGTAACCATCAAGGACAGTGATTTTCCGGCCATTGAGGCAAAGATGGTGGAGTTAGCGGCCAAGAAAGAGCCTGTCTGTCGCAAGGAAATAAGTAAGCAGGATGCACTGCAAGCCTTTTCAGAGAGAGGGGAAGCGTATAAGGTGGAGTTGATTGGTGAGTTGGAGGACGGCTCCATTACTACTTACACGCAAGGGGATTTTACCGACCTCTGCCGTGGTCCGCACCTCCCCGACACATCTTATATTAAGGCGGTCAAGATTCTCAGCGTGGCCGGTGCTTATTGGCGGGGCGATGAGAAACGTAAGCAGTTGGTGCGGCTATACGCCATCAGCTTCCCTAAGAAGAAGCTGCTTGATGAGCACCTCGCCCTCCTTGAGGAAGCGCGCAAGCGCGATCACCGTAAGGTAGGTAAGGAGCTGGAGCTTTTTGGATTCTCCCAAGCTGTGGGTGCCGGTTTACCTTTATGGTTGCCGCGAGGAACGCAATTGCGTCTACGGCTGGAGGACTTCCTCAAGCGCATTCAGAAGAAGTACGGATACCAGCAGGTGATGACCCCACATATCGGCGGAAAGCTCTTGTATGTCACGTCCGGACATTACGAAAAGTATGGCAAGGACTCTTTCCAGCCCATCCATACCCCTCAGGAAGGAGAAGAGTTCCTCTTGAAGCCCATGAATTGCCCACATCACTGTGAAATATACAAGCTTGCCCCGCGTTCGTACCGCGACCTGCCGATACGTTTCGCCGAGTTTGGTACGGTTTACCGCTATGAGCAAAGCGGTGAGTTGCACGGTTTGACGCGTGTGCGGGGATTTACCCAAGACGATGCACACTTGTTCTGCCGTCCCGATCAGCTCAAAGATGAGTTCTTAAAAGTGATGGACATCATCTTCATCATCTTCAAAGCCCTGGATTTCGACAACTTTGAGGCGCAGATCTCGCTCCGCGATCCCGGCAACAAACAAAAGTACATCGGCTCCGACGAGAATTGGGACAAAGCCGAAAGCGCCATCCTCGAAGCCTGTCAAGAAAAAGGCCTCAAAGCCCGTATTGAGTTGGGCGAGGCTGCTTTTTATGGTCCGAAGTTGGATTTTATGGTCAAGGATGCCATCGGTCGACGCTGGCAGTTAGGTACCATTCAGGTCGATTACAATCTGCCCGAACGGTTTGACCTCGAATACACGGGGGAAGACAGTAAAAAGCATCGCCCCGTGATGATTCACCGTGCGCCTTTCGGCTCTATGGAGCGTTTTGTGGCTGTACTCATTGAACATACGGGCGGTAAGTTTCCTCTTTGGCTGACGCCTGACCAGGTCGTCGTCCTGCCTATCAGCGATAAATTCAACGATTATGCCCATAGTGTAGCCGAGCAGCTGGAAGCTGATGATATACGTGTCTTCGTAGACGGGCGGAGTGAGAAGATAGGACGTAAGATACGTGACAATGAGTTGAAGAAGATTCCATACATGCTCATTGCAGGAGAAAAGGAAGCTGCCGCCGGTGAAGTTGCCGTCAGAAAACAGGGGGAGGGCGACAAGGGTTCCATGAAAGTTGCTACCTTTGCCGCGCTTTTGAATAAAGAGGTGGATGAAATGATGAACTGCTGGAAGTGTAGTGAATAAATTATAGAAGGCGTTAACCGCACAAGGGAACAGGGTCAAATGAGGAAGGAGGGTGTAAAAGAACAGCATCGGATTAATGGGCATATACATGTTCCTGAAGTCCGTTTGGTAGGTGAAAATGTTGAGCAAGGAGTATACCCTCTGGCTTTAGCTCAGCAGTTGGCCGAAGAGAAAGGCTTGGACCTCGTGGAGATATCCCCGACGGCCGACCCCCCTGTCTGCCGTATCATTGACTACAAGAAGTTCCTTTACCAGCAAAAGAAGAAACAGAAGGAGCAGAAGTCGAAATCCGTGAAGATTGTGGTCAAAGAGATTCGTTTTGGACCACAGACTGATGACCATGACTACAATTTCAAACTCAAACATGCACGCTCTTTCCTTGAAGAAGGCTCTAAAGTAAAGGCATACGTGTTTTTTCGCGGTCGTTCCATCCTCTTCAAAGAGCAGGGCGAAGTGCTCCTATTGCGGTTTGCCACCGATTTGGAGGACTATGGTAAGGTGGAACAGTTACCCCTGCTTGAAGGAAAGCGTATGATCATCATGCTTACGCCTAAAAAGATGTCCCCCCACCCGACAAAAGAATCAGCCAAGTGAGCCGCGTGTTCACGCTTTATAAACTATCAATAATCAACGATTAAGCAAATGCCTAAGATGAAGACTAATTCCGGTGCCAAAAAGAGGTTCGCCCTCACCGGAACAGGAAAGATCAAGAGAAAGCATGCCTTCAAAAGTCATATCTTGACTAAGAAGACTACCAAGCAAAAACGTAGTTTGACGCATTCGGGATTAGTTCACCGCGCAGACCTTGACGGGGTCAAGAGATTGCTCGGGCTCAAATAATTAACCTAAACCATTCAGCATCATGCCCAGATCAGTAAATCACGTCGCTTCAAGAGCGAAAAGAAAGAGAATACTCAAGCTCACTAGAGGTTATTATGGTGCCAGGCGCAATGTCTGGACGGTCGCCAAAAACACTTGGGAGAAAGGCCTGTTGTACGCCTTCCGCGACCGACGCAATAAGAAACGGTCTTTCCGTGCTTTGTGGATTCAGCGTATCAATGCCGCTGCTCGACTTGAAGGCTTTTCTTATTCCCGACTTATGGGTGCCTTGCACGATAAGGGAGTGGAGATCAACCGCAAAGTGTTGGCTGACCTCGCTATGAACCATCCTCTTGCCTTCAAGGCTATTGTCGAAAAAGTGAAGTAATCGCGGCTTGGAGGTAGCAGCCCTGGTATCAGGTGGTGTGGACAGCTCGGTAGCTGTCCACCTGCTTAAAGAGGCTGGCCTTGAGCCTGTGATTTTCTACATCCACATCGGCATGGAGGATGTAGCCGATGGTGGGTGTCCTTCTGAGGAGGATATTGAGATAGGTACATACCTGGCGCATCGGTACGGGTGTCGCTTTGAGGTGGTCTCCCTTCATAAAGAGTATTGGGAAAAGGTGGTGGATTACACCCTCTCCTCCGTGCGGCAGGGCTTGACGCCCAACCCCGATGTGCTCTGTAATCGCTACATTAAGTTCGGCTGTTTCAACGAACAATGGGGTAAAGATTTTGCTTACATCGCCACCGGACATTATGCCACTACCACCGTCTACGACCGCCTCACCTGGCTCTCCACCGCCAAAGACCCCGTCAAAGACCAAACCGATTTCCTTGCACAAATCACCCTCCCCCAGCTCAGTAAGTTACTCTTCCCCATCGGGCATCTGCTCAAGAGCGAAGTACGGGCATTGGCCGCTTCGCTCAACCTACCCAGCGCACACCGCCCCGATAGTCAGGGTATATGCTTCCTCGGCAAGATCAACTACAACCAATTCATTGAGCGGCATTTGGGCATCAAGCAAGGTGCTATCATTGAGTGGGGCAGCGGCAAGCGGCTCGGCACCCACAATGGCTATTGGTTTCACACCATCGGCCAGCGCAAAGGCTTAGGGCTTAGTGGCGGCCCCTGGTTCGTCGTACACAAAGACATCCCTGACAACACCCTTTACGTCTCCAACGGCTATGATCCTGAGGAGCAGTACGGCAACGCTTTCCTGCTACAGGATTTTCATTTCATCACCGCCAATCCTTGGGGCAACAGCACCGCTCCTCAGGACATCACCTTCAAGATTCGACACACCCCTGAGTTCACGGTCGGGAAGCTTTCCCCACAGGGCGATTACTTCCGCATCCATTCCGACCAACGCCTGCAGGGCATTGCTCCCGGACAGTATGGTGTGGTTTACGACAGTGCTTCCCGACTTTGTATCGGTAGCGGCACCATCGTCCCCGACCCGAAGAAAGATACTACCTTTGGCTGACCCTAAGATGGTGAGCATGAAAGGAAGTGGGAAAAAGACTTTGAGCCAGTCCCTTTGCCGGTGGATATACAAAAAGGCGGGGTGGACTTATGGCCCTTTACAGGGCATTGAGATTCCCAAGTGTGTCATCTGTGTCGCCCCCCATACCAGCAACTGGGACTTCATCATCGGGGAGATCTTTTACGCCTCACTCGGACACAATGCCCGCTTCCTGATTAAAAAGGAGTGGTTTACCTTCCCCCTGAATCTTCTTCTGGGCCCCCTTGGGGGAGTACCTGTCAACCGGAGTAAGGCAGCCCTCGTGACCGAACAGGTGACCAACGAGTTCGCTATCCATGAGCATTTTCAGATTGCCATCACCCCTGAAGGGACACGTAAGCCCGTCAAGGAGTGGAAAAAGGGCTTTTATTACATCGCCCAAGCCGCCTCCGTACCCATCCTGCTGATCTACATTGACTATGCGAAGAAGGAAATCGGTGTGCGAGGCCTCTTCCGGCCTACCGGTGACGTACGTAACGATTTACATGCCATCCGCTCGTATTATCGGGGGGTGAGTGGACGGCATAAGGAGAATTTCATTGAGGTATGAGGGTACTCATCACCGGTGCTAGTGGGTTCATCGGGGCTTATTTGGTTGAGGAGGCTCTCCGCAGAGGGCACGATGTTTGGGTGGCTGTGCGGACTTCGAGTGACTTGTCCCGTTTACCGACGGCCGGTGTCCATACCCTACTCGATTTACCTTTCGACGACGTCAACCGCCTCGCCGCACGCTTAGCTGATGTCGCAGGTGGATGGGATTATGTGGTGCACAATGCCGGTGTGACGAAGGTCATCCACAAGGATGACTTCTTTCGCATCAACACCTTGTATACACAAAACCTCATTGAAGCTTTGGCTATCACCGGACTACCCCCGAAGAAGCTCCTCTTCATGAGTAGCTTAAGTAGTTTCGGGGCTGGTGATGAGAAGACCTTCCGCCCCATCACTATCTCCGATCCCCAACACCCCGACAGTCTCTACGGACAAAGCAAGTTGGCCGCCGAGCAGTTCGTCGCCAAAGCTCCTTTCCCTTTCGTGATCTTACACCCCACCGGCGTCTACGGACCCGGTGACAAGGACTATGCCCTTGCCTTGCAGCAGGTACGTAAAGGCTTAGGTGTTGCCGCAGGCATCAAGCCCCAGATACTCACTTTCATCTACGTCAAGGACTTAGCCCGTGTCACTTTCCTTGCCCTTGAAAATGACCAGGTGCTCAACCGCCGATACCTCGTAGCCGATGGCCAAGACTACTCCGACCGCGCTTTCACCCGTCTGATGCAGGAAGCCGTCGGCCGCCGTTTCGTCTTTCCTTTACGAATCCCCCTTCCCCTCATCCGTCTGGCCTGCTTTTGTCTGGAGCACTTGGGTAGACTACAAGGCCACCCCGTCACACTCAACTCCGACAAATATCGCATCCTCCGGCAACGCAATTGGCGTTGCGACACCAGCCCCTTACGGCATGAACTCGGCTTCGTGCCACACTATCCCCTTAAAAAAGGTCTTCAGGAGACTGCCGCCGGTCAGTGAATCCGTGTACCTATCCCCTCACCGCGCACCACCTTCAGTAGGTTGCCCTCCACATCCATATTGAACACCACTATCGGGAAACCATTCTCCTTGCACAGTGTCGTGGCCGTCAAATCCATCACCCGCAGATTGCGACGGTAGATTTCATCGTAGGTGATGTCCGCAAACTTGACCGCTGACGGGTCTTTTTCCGGATCCGCCGTATAGACCCCATCCACCCGTGTACCTTTCAGCAGTGCCTCCGCCCCTATCTCTACGCCTCTCAATGCCGCCCCCGTGTCGGTAGAGAAGAAGGGATTGCCCGTTCCCCCTGCAAAGAGCGTCACATAGCCTGCCTCCAGCCGCTCTACCGCTTTGTCCCTGGCGTAGAACTCGCCTATCGGCTCCATCCGTGCGGCCGTGAAAAGGGTGTTCTTCACCCCCATCGCCGATAGCGCCGAGCTTAGTGCCAAGCTGTTGATCACCGTCGCCAGCATGCCCATCTGGTCGCCCTTCACCCTGTCAAAGCCTTGCGTCAGCCCACTTATGCCTCGAAAGATATTCCCGCCGCCTATCACCACCGCCGGCTGTACACCCAAGTGCACAATCTCTTTTATCTGTGTCGCGTAGCTTTGCAGCCGCTCCGCATCTATCCCATATCCTTTACCCGCCGACAGTGACTCTCCACTTAACTTCAGCAGGATGCGTTTATACAGCATAATCAATTTATTAACGTTTGTTCACTTAGCGTCAGTGTGACGGGGCAATGATCCGAGTGTACCGCCTCTGTCAGGATGGATGCGTCCGTAATTTGCGGGCGCAAAGCTTCACTGACCATGCAATAGTCCAGACGCCACCCCTTGTTATTCGCCCGTGCATAGCTACGAAAGCTCCACCAACTGTACATCTGCTTCTTAGGGTTCATGTAGCGGAAGGTATCCACGAAGCCGTTCGACAGAAAACGGCTCATCCATTGCCGTTCTTCCGGAAGAAAGCCGCTGGAGTTCGCATTGCCGATGGGGTCATGGATATCTATCGGTTCGTGACATATATTATAGTCACCGCAAAGGATCAGGTGTGGGCGTTCTTTGCGAAGTTCGATCACGTAACCGAGAAAATCCTCCAGCCATTCCATTTTGAAGGCTTGACGCACTTCGCCACTGGTGCCCGAAGGGTGGTAGGCACTGATCACCGACACCTCCCCATAATCCGCCCTCAGAAATCGCCCTTCGTCATCGTACCGGGGTATCCCCATCCCATACACAACCTTGTCCGGTTTCCTCCGGCTGAGGATAGCCACCCCGCTATACCCTTTTTTTTGTGCACTGAATACATACGACTCATACCCTATCTCCCGAAAAAGCTCCGCCGGGTATTGGGCATCCTGCAATTTGGTCTCCTGCACACATAGTATATCCGCAGCCTCACCCGAAAGCCAGTCTGCCAAGCCTTTCCTTACGGCCGAACGTAACCCGTTTACGTTGTAAGAGACAATCTTCAAAACCCAGCCGAAATTTATTCTACTTTTTTATTCACCACAATATGCACCACGTAGCCCGCAAGCACCAACGCCATGCCGATGATAAGGATACTGTTGGTCAATGCCCCACCGATATAGGTCCCCGCCATGAGGATCACGCCGATGAGGAGAAGGATTACGCCGATATTTTTTACTAAGCCGCTCATGATAACAACCTGTGTAAGTGAAACCCTCAAACTTTATCCACAAAGGAAGGAAGATTAACTGAGAAACACCCTACTTTCGCCCTCAAAAATGACCCGCCATGAAACGTATTTTTTTGCTGGGATACATGGGCGTCGGCAAAACCACGCTCGGCCATCCGCTCGCCCTACGGCTGGCTTTTGATTTTGTAGACCTCGACATCTATATCGAGCGGCGATACCATAAAACCATCCCCCTGCTTTTTGAGGAGGTCGGTGAGACGGCTTTCCGGCGCATTGAGCGGCAGTCTCTGGAGGAGGTTTCTTCGCTGGAGGGGGTGGTCATTTCTACCGGTGGCGGGACGCCGTGCTACCATAATAATATGGATCAGATGAAGAAGGCCGGGATGACGGTGTATCTACAGGCTTCTGTGGAGCAGCTGGCGGGACGTATTGAAGCCAGTAGTAAGGTGAGGCCGGTGGTCGCAGGGCGTAGGGGCGATGACCTCAAGGAGTTTATCCGTCAGAGCCTGGCACAACGTGAGCCGTTTTATACTCAGGCGTCGCTGATCTGGCGTATCTCTTCTTTGGCCACCGACCAAGAAATCCGCCTGACGGCCGACGCGCTTGCGCTACGCCTTCAGGAGACCGTGGGGTAGTAGGCGTCCTCCAGGTGAGTGATTTCAACCTCCTCCTTGCCGTCGGTGACTATCGCTACGATATCGAAGCGCACGGGGTGGGTTTTCTTCAGCATTCTGGCATAACTGTCTGCCACTTTGGTCAGCTTGGCTATCTTTCTTCCGTCCACGGCACTTTCCGGATTGATGAGGCTACCTTTCGCCCGTGTCTTCACCTCCACAATCACCAGCGTCTCCTCGTTTAAGGCCACTATATCCGCTTCCAGGCGGTGCCACCGCCAATTCATGGCCAGTATCTTGTATCCTTTCCGTATCAGATACTCCCGCGCAAGCTGCTCCCCTTCCCTGCCGGTACTTACTTTGGTCTTCATCTCTTTAAGGTATTCTTTGGTCGCACCCACGTAACTTGATACATCCGGTAGCACCGAGTCCCTTACCGCCTTCCACGTCAAGAAGACCCCGAACACTCCCAACGCCCCCGCCGATAGCCACATTCCTTGCCACACCGGCCACATCCCCGTACGCGCCATCTTCAGCCCTATATTATCAAGGATATAGTAGAAGATGAACAGGAAGATTGAGATCACCACCGGTAAACCCAAGCCTCCCCGCTGAATGATGGCACCTAACGGTGCACCGATAAAGAAAAATAGCAGGCATGCCGCCGATACGGTGAACTTCTTGTGCCATTCCGTGAAGTACCGGCGTATCCTGGCCGACTCATCACTATAGGTCAGTGCCTGCATGAGGTTCTGCTCCTTGATGTCCTTGACCCTATTGCGCGCCCTCACCAGGACGTCGTGCGTGGAGACCTTTCCCTGGTGGAGCAGACTGTCGAAGGGCGGAAGCTGCTCTCCGGCCACCACTGCAAAGAGGGTGTCCTTCGTGAGGGTGCACCGGTAGGAGGAAGACAGCAGGGCACGGCCATTGATCGCCCTGACGCTGTCAAGGTTAGCCGTCATGGTGTCGATGGAGGTCTGTAGCTGGTGGAGATTCTTGCCCAAGTATTCATTTTGGAGGAATGAGTCATCGATACGGGTGAAGTTGGCATCGAAGTCGATGAAGATTTCTTTGCTACCGAAGGTTTCCCTGCGGTAGGGCACTGCAGCCGGCAGTAAGCGGTTGCGCGCCTTCCGTGAATCCTCTTGCCGGAGGTTCTCAAACGATTCACCGCTGTAGAGTGTCAAGACGAGGAATTTTTTGTCGGCGGCCATCTTCAGTCGTCCGGAATCGGCCAGGATCACCCTGGCATTATTGAAGCCACCCGAATAGTCGTAGATCATCATCTCCTTGAGCAAGCCATCCTCCTCCTTCTCCTTCACATAGAGATTGAAGCCGGTGATCTCACTATAGAATGCGCCTTGAGGTATATCCAATTCCGGTGCCTTCTGGCGCACCGAAAACAGTAGCCCCCACAGCTTCACCTGCACCACCGGCAGCACATTGTTTTGGAAGAAAAAAGCCCCCACACTCACCGAGGCCACCAAAATTATCAGTGGTCGCATGATGCGAAGCAACGAAACGCCCGCCGATTTGATAGCCAACAGCTCCAGCCTTTCACCCAGATTACCGAAGGTCATCAGCGAGGCCAAGAGGACGGATAACGGTAGCGCCATCGGAACCAGAAACAGCGCCGCATAGAGGAAAAGCTCGGCCAGCACAGTCAATTCCAACCCCTTACCTACCATGTCATCCATGTACCGCCAGATGAACTGCATCAACACGATAAAGAGGCATATCGCGAATGTCAACGCAAAAACGGGAAGAAATGTTTGCAGTACAAAGGTATATAGGCGCTTCATGATGCAAATTAAATAAAACCTGCCTACCTTGCGCCCGTGTTGAACAAAAAATATAATGCCGTGTTAGAAAAAGACAAGATGCCTTCCCCCTGCTATGTACTGGAGGAGAAAAAGCTCAGGGATAACCTGACTCGTATCAAGTATGTCGCCGAAATGGCGGGTGTGGAGATTATCCTTGCGTTGAAAGGGTATGCGCTGTGGAAGACGTTCCCGATTATCAAGGAATACGTCACCCGGTGTGCCGCCAGTTCGTCGTGGGAAGCACAGTTGGCATGGGAAGAAATGAAAACACCCGTGCATGCTTGTTGCGCCGCCTATTCGAAACAGGAATTCAAGGAGATCCTCCCCTTGAGTAGCCACATCACGTTCAATTCCATAGAACAGTTCGAGCAATTCTTTCCTCTGGTAAAGCATACGAGAGCGGAGGCCTCTTGCGGGTTGCGAATCAATCCCGAATACTCGCCCATCAAGGAGGCGGTGTACAATCCGACGCTGAAAGGCTCACGTCTGGGGGTGGTGCGTCCGCATCTACCCGCAACCCTTCCTGAAGGTATTGAAGGGCTACACTTTCACGTCCTTTGCGAGTCCAATTCCTACGACTTTGAGCAGACACTGGATGTGATAGAAAGGGATTTCGGTGAGTACTTCTCCGAAATCCGGTGGATCAATTTTGGGGGTGGTCACCTGATTTCCCACAAGGATTATGATGTGAGCCACCTCATCTCGGTGCTTAGGAATTTCAAGGTGCGTCACCCCCACCTGCATATCATCCTTGAGCCGGGAAGCGCCTTTGTGTGGGATGCAGGATTTCTACGTACGACCGTCCTTGACATCATCAAGAACCACGATACACGTACCGCCATTATCGATGCATCGTTCACTTGCCACATGCCCGACTGCCTGGAAATGCCCTACAAACCCGTCATTCGCGGCGCAGTCTTCGCGCACCCGCACATCATCCTTCCCAATGGGTATATTATCGGAGGCAACAGCTGCTTGGCGGGTGATGTGATCTCGGAACCCTATTACTTTAACCACGCACTTGAACCCGGAGAGACCCTCATCTTTGAAGATATGCTCCATTACACCACCGTCAAGACTACGTTCTTCAACGGTGTACCGCATCCATCCCTCGCGCTACTGAACGACAAAGATGAACTTAAGATCCTCCGCACATTCACCTACCGTGATTACCGTAGCCGGATGAGCTGATGAGCTACATCAAGTTCGACAGGAGTCTGATGAGCAACCTCGAAGAATCGCTCTCCCGCGAGGTGCTCAGAACAAACCGCAAAGGGGCATATGACTGTAGCACCCTGTCCGGTTGTAATACCCGTAAATATCATGGCCTGCTCGTGCTACCGGTACCGTCTTTAGGTGAAGAGAACTATGTGCTGCTTTCGTCGCTGGACGAGACTGTCATCCAGCATCAAGCGCACTTTAATCTTGGGGTGCACAAGTATGCCGGAGGTAGCTTCTCTCCTAAGGGGCACAAGTATATCCGTGAGTACTCGTTAGATGTGATCCCCCGCAGTCTGTACCGCGTAGGTGGGGTGATCCTGTCAAAGGAGAAGGTGTTCTGCTCCTATGAGAACCGTATCCTGATCAAATACACGCTGCTTGAAGCACACTCACCCACCACATTGCGCTTCCGCCCGTTTCTGGCCTTTCGTAGTGCGAAGCAACTGACGTATAAGAATGAGCATATCGACCCAAGCTGCCAGGTGATAGCCAACGGCATCAAGACGTGCCTGTATCCGGGTTACCCGTCCCTGTACATGCAGTTTGACAAGGCTGCCAAGTTTGTAGGGGAGGCCGATTGGTACATGGGGATAGAGTATCCCAAAGAACAGGAACGAGGGTATATGTACCACGAAGACCTTTATGCACCGGGCTATTTTGAGGTGGAGGTGGTGCAGGGTGACACGGTGTTTTTCAGTGCAGGCGATGAGCCTGTTGACGTAGGTCTGATCCGCGAACGGTATGAGACGGAAGTCACCGAACGAACCCCGCGGGACAGCTTTTACAACAACCTGAAGAATGCCGCCCAGCAATTCTACTTCCGTCCCAATGAGACGGATGCCTACCTTTTGGCGGGGTATCCGTGGTTTAAGGTCAGGGCACGTGACCTGTTTGTATCGTTGCCGGGTGCTACGCTGGCAATCAAAGACCCGGTGCGGTTTGATAAGATCATGCATACAGCTGAGCCGGCGTTGCGAAGGTTTATGGAGGCCGGTGAAGGTGATGAGGTGATTAAGGAGATTGAACAGCCGGACGTGTTGCTGTGGGTGCTGTGGGCTATCCAACAGTATGCGCAGTATGAAGGTCTTGATGCCACGCGGGAGAAGTATGCGTCTCTGATGCAGGACATCCTTGATTATCTGATTGCGGGGAAGCACCCGGACATCCTGGTGCATGACAATGGGTTGCTGTATGCGGAGGCCAACGGCAAAGCGATCACGTGGATGAATTCGACAATAGACGGTCATCCGGTAGTGTACCGGTCGGGGTATATCGTCGAGTTCAATGCGCTATGGTATAATGCACTGTGCTTCTATAAGGAGCTGACGGGGGTGGAGGTGGAACGGTTTGAGGGTGTTATCCGGTCGGCCGATGAGGCGTTTCCACGCACGTTCGTCAATGGCTATCACTACCTGTTTGACTCGGTGTACGGGGACGGTAGGGTGGACTGGAGTGTACGTCCAAACATGATTATCGCGGTGGCACTACCCTACTCACCGCTGACGCGAAGCCAGCGTCGGGCAGTTCTTGACTACGTCACTAAGGAGCTGCTCATACCGAAAGGGCTACGTTCACTCAGCCCCAAAAGTGAGGGGTACCACCCGTACTACACCGGCCCTCAGCGAGACCGCGATTTGGCGTATCATCAAGGGGCAGCGTGGCCGTGGTTGCTGGGGTTTTACTTTGAGGCGTACCTGCGGATCTTCGGACGTAGTGGGGCGTCCTTCGTGGAGCGCACCTTGGCGAGTATGGAAGAGGAGATGTCGTTGCATTGCATCGGCACGATCTCGGAACTCTTTGACGGGACACCCCCGTTCACGGGACGTGGCGCGATCTCTTTCTCGATGAGTGTATCGGCGATGCTTAGGGTTGTAGACTTGTTGAAGAAATACAGCTGACCCATGTTAATGCAGCGGACGATCCACCCAAGGACTAAGTCCTTTCCTGTGACTAAGGTCTGGATCTATGTGTATGTTCTGCTTTTATGCATAGCCTGCCGTGTGGGGGTGTATCAGGCCAATCTTCCTATCACTGAGGGCGAGCCGACGCTACTGAGTAAAGGGCTGGAGCACTTCCTGTTCACTGAGTGGTCGGGGTACATAGCGGGGGTGTTGGGGGTGGTAGCATGTGCTTTTCTGTCGTTGTTGCTGAGCCGTCAGATATTCCGGATGAGTGAGCAGTCGGCACTACCCTGGGTGATGTGTATACTACTGTTGAGCACACAAGATAGCTTCATTCCATTCTCACCGGGAGCGTTTGGGGCACTATGCCTGGTGTTTCTGTTCTACTTTCTGCTGGGGACATGCCAGCAGAGGAACTGCATCAAGGAGACTTTTTTCTGCGGGCTGGTACTGGGTGCGGGGAGCTTTTTGTGGGGGTACCTGCTGTGGTTTCTGCCGTTGCTGTGGGTGATGTTACACCGGTTTGGGGCACTGACGGAGAAGACGTTTGCGGCATCGTTTTTGGGGATGGCGTCTCTGTATTGGGTGGCGTGGGGTGGGTGTTTGATGAGTATGGACTACCGGTTTCTGTCGGAGCCGGTAGGAGCGGTGTTGGGCGTGCAGCCGCTGGCGGTGTGTGGTCTGGGGTGGGTGGAAGGAGGGAGTATGGGAGTGTGTGTGTTGGTGTTCTTTTTGTCGGTGGGGTTCACGCTTCGTCGCCGTCTCAGGGAGGAGCGTCATATCCGTCGTATCTACCGTCTGCTACTGCACTTTGCGTACTTCGTGTTGTTTCTGGTAGCCCTGTATCCGGTGTCTGCGGCGAAGGAGCTTTTCTTGATTTTCTGCGTACCGGCGTCGGTGTTCATCGCGGATCTGTACACAAAGAATAAGCGTCGGTGGGTATTGGGGATGTTCCATGTGATGGTGTTTTCGATTGCCTTCTTTGTACTATTCAGAATTGCGGAAGGATGGAGGTTCTTGTAGCGTACGGGTATATAGGGGTGTTTGTGGCGTCGTTTTTGGCGGCTACGGTGTTGCCGTTCAGCAGTGAGGCGGTGCTGACGGGGGTGTTGTTGGCGGGCGCGGAGGGGTGGCCATGCTTTGTGGGGGCGTTGGTGGGGAATTCGTTAGGAGGGATGACGTGTTACTGGGTGGGGAGTCTGGGTAAGGTGGAGTGGGTGGAGAAGTATTTGCGGATGGAGTCGGGGAAGTTAGCGCGGATAGCGGGGTGGGTGCAACGTCGTGGTGTGTGGTCGGCCTTTTTTGTATTTCTGCCTGGTGTGGGGGATTTTATCGCGGTGGCGTTGGGGTTCCTGCGGGCGAAGGTGTTGTGGGTGGTGTTGTTTATGGTATTGGGGAAGGCGTTGCGGTACTGGGTATGGATGGAATTTGTATTTAAGGTACAAGGGCTTTTGTAGGAAAAAAGTCTATCTTTGCGGGAGCACTTGGTAGCGTAAAGGTCAGATAAACTATACACTTTAGTCATGGAAATAAAGAAATCACCGAAGGCGAGTCTGGAGAGAGGGAAGTCATTGGGTCTGCTCATGGGGGGCGCGGTGGGTCTTGCGGTACTGTTTGTAGGGTTTGAATGGGGGACGCGGGAGATGAAGATAGCTACGGCAAGTGAAGGCGTGGCGGACGTTATTGCAGAGGAAGAGATAGAGATTACACGGCAGGAGGATACACCGCCGCCGCCGCCACCGCCGGTGCCGGTGGTATCGGAGGTGCTGAATGTGGTGGAGGATAATGTGAATTTGGAACAGCAGGATATATTGAGTTCAGAAGATGACCAGTCGAGTGCACAGACGCAGTTGTATGTAGCACCGGTGGCGGTGGAAGAGGAGGAGGAGTCTGAGCACCAGATCTTCACGGTGGTGGAGAAGATGCCGGAGTTTCCAGGTGGACAGTCGGCATTGCTTAGGTTTTTGGCTACGTCGATTAAGTACCCGGTGATCGCGCAAGAGAACGGGATACAGGGTCGTGTGGTGGTGGCCTTTGTGGTGAATAAGGACGGAAGCGTAGTGGAAGCGGAGGTGGTACGAGGGGTGGATCCGTCGCTGGATAAGGAGGCGTTGCGGGTGATCGGGATCATGCCCAAATGGTCACCGGGTGAACAGCGTGGGAAGCCGGTGCGGGTGAAGTATACGGTACCGGTACAGTTCAGGCTCCAGTAAACGGGGGAAGTGGGATGAACCCGCTTGAAATCATCGATCTTTATTACCCTGAGGGGACAAAGCGCCGTCATGTACTGATTACACACGGTCAGGATGTGGCGGAGAAGGCATTGGCATTGGCACACCGTCATCCGGAGATGGAATTGGATGAGGCGTTTATCCAGGAGGCGTCGCTGTTGCATGATATTGGGATGTTCCTGTGCGACGCGGCGGACATTGATTGCTACGGGAAGGCGAGCTACATCTGCCATGGCTATTTGGGAGCGGAGCTGGTTCGTCAGGCGGGGTATCCGCGTCATGCGCTGGTGTGTGAACGTCATACGGGGACAGGGCTGACCCTGTCTCATATCATTGAGAAGCGGTTGCCGATACCGCACCGGGACATGGTACCGGAGAGCTTGGAGGAGCAGCTTATCTGCTTCGCGGACAAGTTTTTTGGGAAGCGTCATTTGGGGAAGGAGAAGTCGTTGGATCGTGTACAGGCGGCAGTAGCGCGACATGGTCGCGTGGGGGAGGAACGGTTCGAGCGGTGGTGTAAGCTGTTTCTGTAAACAAGACATTTGCGGGGCATGAGACTGATAATTCAAGCTGATTATGAACGTCTCTCGGAGTGGGCTGCCAGCTATATAGTGGGGCGGATAGGGGTGAAGCGTTCCAGGGAGGAGGGTCGGTTTGTGCTGGGACTGCCGACAGGGTCGTCGCCATTGGGTGTGTACAAGAAGCTGGTGGAGGTGTACCGAGGTGGGGGTGTCTCGTTTAAGGAGGTGGAGACGTTCAACATGGATGAGTATGTGGGGCTGGGCGCGGGGGACGCGGAGAGCTATCACAGCTTCATGTGGAAGCACTTGTTCAGTGAGGTGGATATACAGGAGGGTCAGGTGCATATATTGGATGGGCGGGCGGCAGATTTGGAGAAGGAGTGCGCCGCCTATGAGGCGCGCATACGTGAGGTGGGTGGGGTGGATTTGTTCTTGGGGGGAATAGGAGGGGATGGACATATTGCATTCAATGAGCCAGGGTCGTCGTTGAGTTCGCGGACACGGGTGAAGACGTTGACGGAGGAGACGATACGTGCCAATGCACGGTTCTTCGGGAATGAGGCGGGGTTGGTGCCCCGAAGGGCATTGACAGTAGGGGTGGGGACGATATTGGAAGCGCGGGAGGTGGTGATCTTGGTGAATGGGGCGGAGAAGGCGCGGGCGTTGCGGGAGGCGGTGGAGGGAGGGGTGAGCCAGAGGTGGCCAATCACGGCATTGCAGCTTCATGAGAGGGGGATCATCGTAGCGGATGAGGCGGCGTGTGGGGAGCTTAAGGTGAGTACGTACCGATACTACAAGGAGATCGAGCAGGGGGAGATTAAATAGGGAGGTCAGACTATGCATGGAAGGGTGAAGGGGGTGAGACGAGTGAAGGGGGTGTACTATGCGGTGCGGGATTACCTGCTGATCTTTGTAGGGACGGCATTGTATGCGTTCGGGTTTCAGGCATTCATCATCTCGAATGAGGTGGTGGTGGGAGGGGTAAGTGGGATCGCAGCGGTGGCGCACTACGTGAGCGGGATACCGGTGGCGGTACCGTACTTGGGGATCAACGCGGTGTTGCTGGTGGTGGCATTCAAGGTATTGGGTGTAAAGTTCATGTTGAAGACGACGTTTGCGGTGGTGAGTGTGACGTTGAACTTGGGGATGTTCGAGGGGTTGCTGTCGGGGACGGAGGTGATTGTAAAGGGAGAGCCATTCATGGCGGTGTTCTTGGGTGGGCTGGTGTGTGGGGTAGCCTTGGGATTGATCTTCTCGGCGAACGGGAGTACAGGGGGGACAGATATCCTGGCGGCGATCGTGAACAAGTACAAGCACATCTCTATAGGGACGGGGATACTGTTGTTCGACGGGGTGATCATAGCGTCGTCGTACATGCTGTTTGCGGACGTGGATAGGATCGTGTTCGGGTTCGTGGAGATGGGTGTGAACTCGTACGTGCTGGACAAGATCATCAACGCGAACCGACAGTCGGTGCAGTTCCTGATCATATCGACGGAGTATGAGGAGATACGTAGGCGAATTTTGTTTGAGCTTCAACGGGGGTGCACCCTCCTTCAAAGCGAAGGAGGGTACACGGGAAATCCGTCGAAGGTGGTGATGGTATTGGTGAAGCGTTCGGAGTCACTGCGGGTGTTCCGGATGGTGAAGGAGGTGGATGCGGGAGCGTTCATCTCGCAGAGTGTGGTTCGAGGGGTGTATGGTGAGGGCTTCGATGTGATTAAGGCATAGGGTTAATCTATGGGGATGTCCTCGTTGACGTTTTCGGAACCGACGAGGGCATAGAAGAGTAGGTAGGCAAGTCCGGCGAAGATGACCCAGTAGCTGGGCAGGAAGCCGGCGAGGTCGGCGATCTTGTTTTGGAGAAGGGGAAGGATACCCCCACCACAGACCATCATCATGAAGATACCGGAGGCAGCGGTGACGTACTTGCCAAGCCCTTCGACGGCGAGGTTGAAGATACCGCCCCACATGACGGAGGTGCAAAGTCCGATGAGGACGAGGCAGAAGGCATTGATGGGAACGAGTGCTAAGCCAAAGGAGAGGCCGGAGGTGGAAGATTGGAAGACGGGCATGGAGATGGGGATGGAGGTGGGGAGGAAGATGGCGAGGGCGGTGAGGATGAGTGCAGCGGCGGAAGCGGTGGTGAGCATCGCTTTGGGTGAGACTTTGGCGGCGATGGCGGCACCGATGAAACGTCCGACGAGCATGAGGAACCAGTAGGTGGCGGCGACAGAGCCGGCGAGAGCCGGTAAAAGTCCTTGTCCACCTTTGTCAAGGGCTTCGGTGAGGTAGAGGTTGAGTGTGCCGGGGATGCCCACTTCGACGCCGACATAGACGAAGATGCCGATAGCGCCGAGGACGAAGTGACGGAATGACCAGGCGGTATAGCGAGGGCCGTAGGCAGTGGGGAGGGGGATGTCGGTGGGGAAGTCATATTGGGTGGGGTGTTTGTGGGTGGGGTGGATGGGTCGTTTGGAGGAGGTGGCGGGGTCATGTGCAGGGGCGGTGCGAGAGGAGCCGCGGAAGAAGCCGTGGAAGAGTGAGCCTTTGGTGGGGAGGGTGGAGGAGGGGATGCCGGAGGGGTCGGTGGTGGCATTGACGGTGTGTTGATCTGGGGCGACGAGGTGGTGGTGAGGTGAAGGTTTTTGGATGTGGGGTTCGGGGATGGTGACGAAGGTGAGGGTGAGCCCGACGACGGCGAAGATGGCGAGGGCAATGAACATGACGGGATTGACGTCGGCGATGGCGGTGGCGGAGGTGACCTGTCCGACGAGCATACCGACGAGGATGGGGACGAGGGTGCCCATGAAGGAGTTGAAGGAGCCGCCGATCTGGATGAGCTGGTTGCCCTTATTGCCACCACCGCCGAGGGTGTTGAGCATGGGGTTGACGACGGTGTTGAGCATGCACATGGAGAAGCCGGCGACGAAGGCACCGGCGAGGTAGACGCCGAAGGATCCGAGGACACCGGAGAGGAACTGTATGGCGACACCGGTGAAGCCAACGGCGATGGCGGTGAGGGCAGTTTTCTTGTAGCCGATGCGTTGAAGGAGGAAGCCGGCGGGGATGCCCATGCAGGCGTAGGCGGCGAAGTTGGCGAAGTTACCGAGCATGCCGAGGAAGTTGGAAGCGTGGAACTGTCCCTTGACGACGATGCCCATAGGGGCAGCGAGGTTGGTGACGAAAGAGATCATCCCAAAGAGGAGGATCATCATGAAGATAGGAAGTTTGAAAGACTGTTGTTGCTGTTGCGAAGTCATAGTTGTTTAAGTATTAAGGTTTGAAGGACTGTCTAATGATTAAGGAAGAAGATGATGAGGAGCTGAGCGACGAGGACACGGAGGAACATGGTGAGAGGGTAGACGGTGGCGTAGGCGGTGGGGGGGATGGAGGCAGCGTGTGTAGGAGCTGGGTCGGAGGAGGGGTGGGAGGGGTGTGAGAGTGAGGCGGCGTAGTCATTGGCGAAGGCGAGTGCGGGAGGGTCGGTGGTGGCACCGGCGAGGAGTCCCATGAGGGAGAAGAAATTGAGGTGAAGGAAGTGGCGGGCGACAGCACCGACGATGAGTAGTGGGAGGGTGGTGATGGCGAAGCCATAGGCGATCCAGGTGAAGCCATTATGGTAGAGGAGGGTGTCGACGAAGGAGGCGCCGGCTTCAAGTCCGACGGCAGCGAGGAAGATGGAGATGCCGAGCTCACGGAGGAGGAGGAGTGCGGACTGGGTGGAGTAGGTGATGAGTTTGTATTTGTAGCCGAAGGCAGAGAGGAGTATGGCGACGATGAGGGGGCCACCGGCGAGGCCGAGCTTGACGGGCTGTGGGATGGCAGGGAGGTGGAAAGGGATGGAGCCGAGGAGGACACCGAGGGCGATGCCGAGGAAGATGGCGATGAGGTTGGGTTCGTTGAGACGGTGGAGTGCATTGCCGAGGGTGGAGGCGGCTTTGTCGACGTCGGCGGCGTTACCGACAACGGTGAGTCTATCACCGAGTTGAAGAGGGAGAGATCGCATGGCGACCATGTCAATGCCGGAGCGGTTGATGCGGGTGATGTTGACGTGGAGGAGGGAGCGGAGGTGCAGGTCGCCGAGGCGCTTGCCGTTGAGGTGAGGGTGCGTGACAACGATACGTCGGGAGACGAGCTGAGATGCGGGGCGGGACATCCAGTCTTCATTGGACATGGGTATGGGTTGGCCGAAGAAGGTGGTGAGGATGTTGAGGTCGAGTTCGTCGGCGACAAGGAGGATCTTGTCATCAAGGAGGAGGGTGGTGTCACCATCGACAAGGAGCTCGGCAGGGGGCTGATCAAGGTGAAGGGAATTGCGGAGGACACGGGAGACGACGAAGGGGGTGTGCGGGAGGAGGGTGGCGATATGGGCAATGGAGAGACCGGCGACGGCGGGGTTGGTGATGAGGAGGGAGAGGGTGGTGGGTGTATGGGAGTGTTTGGATTCGAGGTCGTGAATGCGTTGGGACTCGTTGGGAAGGGAGATACGGAAGGCGAGCTTGAGGGCGAGGATGGAGAGGATGATGCCGGCGACACCGAGTGGATAGGCGACGGCATAGCCGAGGGCGATGTCGGGGTGAAGTGAGCCGGTGGAATCGGCGAAGGCTTGCTGGGCGGCGCCGAGGCCAGGGGTGTTGGTGACGGCACCGGACATGATGCCGACGACGGTGTAGATAGGGAGGTCGGTGAGGAAATAGATGGCGAGGGCAGCAGCGGCGCCAAGGGCGACGACGGCGGCGGCAAGGAGGTTGAGGGTGAGGCCACCGTGCTTGAAGGAGACAAAGAAGGCGGGGCCAACCTGGAGGCCGACGGCAAAGACAAAGAGGATGAGGCCGAAGTCACGGAGGAGGTGAAGGGTGTGCGGGTTGGCAGAGAGGCCGAAGTGTGCAAGGGCGATGGCGGTGAAAAGGATGGCGGTGAGTCCGATGGAGACGGAGGCGAGCTTGAGCTTGCCGAGCTGGGAGCCGAGCGCGATGGTGATAGCCAGGAGGAGGATGGCGTGTGGGATGGAGTCGGGGTTAGTGAGTAAGGAGGTGAGCCAGTTCATAGGCGGAAGAGGGTGGATGTGTTAGGGGTTAGAGGTGTGTGGAGGGGGGGGGGTGTTATTGTTCAAGGGCCTTCTTCCTCATGTATTCTTCGTATTGTTTGGGGCCGAGGAGCCAGCGGGTGCCCCTAGGAGAACGAAGCCAGAAGTAGAAGGAGTAGGCAAGGATGAAAAAGACAGTGATGCCGATGAGGGTAGAGGTGGGGAGGGAGTGAGGGAAATTCAAGAATTCGTGTAAGGTCATGGCTGTAAGTATTAAAGTTGTTAGTCGTCGTCGTTATCAAAGGAAGCGAGGAAGGAAGCGAGAATGGCGAAGAGGAGGGTGAGGAAAGCACCGGAGGTGGCCATCTGAAGGAAGGCGGGAAAGTCTCTGTTCGAAAAGAACACGGCAAGAGCAGGGAGGGTGAGGATGGCAAAGGAGAGCTTGGCCAGATGTAGGAAGAGCTCCTTCCAGAGACGCAGTTCGTGCTTGTTCATGGGGCGAAGGTAGTGAAATTATTTGATGAGGAGCTTGGTTACGGAGGAGGGGGAGCGGAGGAGGTAGAGGCCGGGGGTGGAGGGGAGGGTGGAGCCGAGGGGACGGCCGGTGAGGGTGAAGAAGGTGGGGGTGGAGGTGTCGGTGGAGGTGTCGGTGGAGGCGGAGCCGAAGGTGGGTGAGGTGGGGGTGAGGACGGAGGTGGGTGGAGGAGAGGCGGGGTCGAAGGCGGTGAGGTTGAGTTTGAGGCGGAGGGGGGAGGCCTTGGGGTTGAGGGGTGTGTAGAGGATGGAGACGGAGCCGTTCCATTCGGAGGAGGCGGTGAGGATGCCCTCAGGGGAGAGGTGGAAATGTTTGGCATCGAGAGGAGAGAGGGAGAAGGAGATGCGGGTGATCCAGTCAAGGGTGGGTGTGCCGTCAGGCTTGAAGAGGGAGAAGAGGTTGAGGGAGGAGTCTAAGGGGAAGGCGAAGAAGCCGTCGTGGGTGTAGGTATTGGGTGTGAGGAGGGAGGGTTCGCCGGAGGGGAGGGTGAGGGCGAGGACGTTGTTGCCGGTGCCGGTGAGGCCGGTGATGGACTTGGCATCGGTGGGATTGAAGAAGACGAAGACACCGTTCTCGGCATCGGTCTTGTCGGAGATGGTGACGACGGAGTCGGGAGTACCGAGGAAGACCTTACCGAAGGAGACAGTGAAAGTGTCCTTGCCAAGTTCGGAGAGGATGGCGGCGGTGGCGAGGTCGGAGGCGGCGAGGGGAGCGACGGAGATGAAGCCGACGTAGAGGGCATCGGTGAATTTGTAGGAGCCGGCGGGGTGAAGGAAGGAGCCGGCGGGAGCGAGGAAGAAGGAGTATTCGGCGGCGTGGTAGATGGGGCCGTGGGAGAAGTCGGAGGGTTTGAGGTTGGCATGTAGGGGGGAGGTGAGGGTGTAGTCACCTTTGAGGTCGGCGGTGGTGGCGAGGAGGGAGTAGTCAGCGGGGGCGAGGTCGGTGGGTGAGATGAGGTTGGTGAAGTCGGTGATAAGGGTGTCGCCATTGAAGGTGAGGAGTTGGGCGAGGTGGTAGTCGTTGGGGTCGGTGGAGATGGCGGCGATGCCGGCCCAGGAGGGTTGGACGGTGAAGGAGGTTTTGAGTGCGCCGTTGAGGAAGCCGTGTCCGGTGAGGGTGATGGGGTGGGAGCCGATGGCGGAGGGAGGTGTAGCGGCAGCGATATCGGTGGGTATGTCGGAGTGAGTGTAGTCGACGGAGATGAAGGCTTGATCGGTGATGAGGTCGAGGTTGGTGCGGTTGGGGTTGTAGATTTTGACGGAGTAGAAGAAGGCGGTGTCGGAGGTGGCGAAGCCGGCGATGGTGACGTAGTGACCATGGAGGTCATAGGCTTTGGTTTTGGGGTCGAAGTTAAGGTTGGGGACGTCGTTGGTGTCAAGGACGGAGGTGAGGGTGGAGGAAGTGACCTTGAGGGGGATGGGGAAGGAGCCGGTGGAATTACCGGAGAAGGAGAAGGTGAAGGCATGAGGGATGGTGGTGAAGGTGTCGGGGAGGGTGAGGGAGGGGATGGTGGAGATGGGTTGAGGGATGAGCTTGCCACGGGTGACGGAGGCGAGGTCGAAGTTGGGGAAGGAGATGTGTGAGGAGTCGAAGGAGGCGAGTGCACCTTTGAAGGCATCGCCATCGACGGGGCCGGTGTAAGGGATGGTGAGGGAGTCAGGGATGAGGTCGGCGGTGAGGTCGGTGGGTATGAGATGTAGGACGAAGGTGGAGGGGTTGGCGTCGGCGTAGGACTTGAAGAGCTTGAGGATGTAGAAGCCGGCATTGATTGGGAAGCGGTAGAGGTCGAAGCCGAAGTCGTCGGGCTCAAGGTCGTCGATGTCACGGGTGGAGTCGGCGGTGGTGAGACCGGGGACGTCGAAGCCGGTGAAGGAGTAGTGGGTGAAGTGGGCGGGGTTGTTGATGACGAGGCGAAGGGAGTGCGCATGGATGTCAGCGAAGGGGAGTGTCCAGGGTTTGGCGACGGCATTCTTGGTGATGAGTTTGGCGTTAGGGATAGCGCCAAGCAGGAGTAGTTTGGGGAGGTCATAGGGGAGGACGTTGGCAGAGGGAAGGGCAGCGATGTAGTCATGGAGTCTGTCGAGGGGGACATAGAGGGTAGCGCCGTCAAAGGCATGGGGGTGGAGGTCGGGGTGGGGTTTGGGGACGTCGTTAGGCGGGGTGGATTGGCCGCCGAGGATGAAGGTGGATTGTGCGGGGCCAGGGGTGAAGGTATTGTTGCTGAGGGAGCCGAAGGAAGCGGAGGCGAAGACGTTAGGTGCGGCGAAGGGGAAGGGTTGGGCGAAGGGGAGGGTGAGGGCGAAGACGTTGGGATCGGCGGTGCCGGTGGCGATATCGGAGACTTGTGTGAGGAGGGTGGGTTCACCGGCGGGTAGGAGGATGTTGTGTGGGTTGAAGATCTGCGAGCCGATGGCGGAGAGGTCGGTGAGGATGGTGTTGGAGAAGGCGGTAGGGGTGAGGTCGGCGGCGATGAAGTTACGGATGAAGGAGGCCTTGAAGTGAAGGTCGGGGATGTCCAAGAGGTCGGGGTCGAGGTGGAGGAAATCGTTGGGGGTAGGCGTGACGTCGGGGAGGGTGCGTCCGAGAGTGAGGACGAGCTTGTGGGTGACGCCGGCGGATTTGAGGATGGGGAGGAGGTGTGCGAGCTCGGCGTTGGTGAGGGTGTTGTCGCGGTGGAGATTGTCGGTGTCGAAGCCAAGCTGGTTGGCTACTTGTAGTCCGCCGATGACGGCATGGTTGGCGGAGGGTGCATCGCCGAAGAAATAGGGGGAGCCGGCGTTGAGTAGTCCGTCGGGGGAGGTGGAGACGAAGGTGGGAGCGAAGGTGAGGGAGACGTCGTCGGCGGAAGCTTTGTCAAGGAGCTCTTCGTCCCAGAAGTTTCCATTGGAGGTTCTTTCGAAGGTGGGGACGTGTCCGGAGAAGGTGAGGCTGTGCGCGGTGTTTCGGTGGAGTCTGATGCCGTTGCTTTGTTGGTAGTTAAAGAAGGAGAGGAAGGTGGGCGCGATGTGGGTGACGCGGTAGGGAAGGATCTCACGTGCGGCGGTGTTGTAGACCCAGATGAACTCGGGGAAGGTGAAGGCGAAGTTGTTGATGAGTTCTCTGTAGGCGGGGGCGTTGTCGTCGGGTTCGACGCGGATGGGAGCGCCGTTTTTGTAGAGTTTAAGGGAGGTGAGTCGGACGGTACCGGGGGAGGCTTTGGAAGCAGGGGTGAGGACAGTAGCTTCGAAGGCGAAGGTAGGAGGGGATAGGGTGAAGGTATTGGGGAGGGAGTTACGGAGGCCGGAAGGGATGGAGGTGGAGGGGTCGGTGGAGGGGAAGAAGATGGTTTGCCCTTGGGCGGGGTTGGCGGCGACGCGGTGCGGGAGGAGGGCGAAGTTCTGCGCAGAGGCGGAGAAGGCGGCGCAGGCCAGTGCGGCGAAGCCGCAGAGAAGGGAGCGCTTAAACGAGGAGAAGGAGAAGAGCTGTGGTTTCATGATAGTGGAAGGTTAAGTTTGAGTACGAGGCAAAGGTAAGGAATTATTCAGAAGGGGAGGGGTTGGCGAAGTCTTTGGGGTTGGCGAAGTGGGTGAAGCAGGCAGCAATAAGAAGGAGTCCGATGGCGATGGAGAGGCCGACGGATTCGATAAGGAGGAATTGAGGGGAGTCAAGCGTATTGGAGAGGAAGGCGGCGGCAGGGGCAAGGCAAAGGATGGAGAGGGTGAGAAGGGAGGCGGCGTAAGTCCACTGAGCGAAGAGCTTGGCGATGTGTGTGTTCATCTTTGTTGTTGCTTTCTGAGTTCTCGTTCCCTTCTGAAGAAGTCGCGGTACTTGTATCGAAGGAAGAAGTAGGTACCCCAGGTGAGGACTGAAAAGAGGATACCGGGTAGTAGGAAAGCGAGGAAAACGCGGTCAGGGTTGTACATGGTCAGGAAGATTAAGTTTGTGTGCTACCCGCAGGGGGCTATTTGATAATAAAGGGGAAGAAAGCCCCCGCAGGAGCGGGGGCTTTCTAAGGGGAGGGGGTTTACTAAGGAGCGGGTCATTTTTTGATGAGGAGCTTGGTTACCTTGGAGCCGGAGCGGAGGAGGTAGAGGCCGGGGGTGGTGGGTATGCCTTTGAGGGCGACGCCGGAGAGGGTGTAGAAGGTAGCAGGCGCATCACCGGCAAGGATGGCTTCGACGGAGGTGGGAGGAGGGGTGTCGGTGAAGGCGGTGACGGAGATCTTTTCACGGAGCTCAGATTTGCCGGCCTTCTTGGGATCGAGGAAGGTGTAGAGGATGGTGATGGAACCGGCCCATTCGTTACCGTCGATAGAGGAGAGGATGCCGTCGGTGATGGTGAAGTGTTTGGCATCGAGGGCGGAGAGGATGAAGGAGATGCGGCTCTTCCAGTCGAGGGCAGGTGTGCCGGCAGGCTTGAAGGTGGTGAAGAGGTCGAGTGAACCGGTTTCGGCTTCGAAGCTCCATACGTTGGCATCCTTGGGGAGGGGTTCAAGGTTGAGGGCGGAGGGTTCACCTTGAGGGAGTTGGAGGGTGAGGATGTTCTTGGCGTCGCCGGTGAGGCCGGAGATGGACTTGGCGTCGGTTTCGTTGAAGTAGACAAGGATGTCCTTGACGGTGGTGACGACGGAGTCGGGAGTACCGAGGAAGACCTTACCGAAGGAGACAAGGTACTTGACAGGCGCTTCAACAGCATCGTCGGCAGGTTCTTCCTCGGAGTCGGGAGCGGGGGCTACGGAGAGTACGGCGGCGTCGGTGAGGGCGGTGGCTTCGAGGGGAGTGACGGTGATGAAGCCGACGTAGACGGCGTCGGTGAGTTTGTAGGTACCGGTGGGGGCGAGGTACTTGCCGGCAGGGATGAGGTAGAAGGAGTAAGAACCGGCGTCGTAGATGGGGCCATCGGTGAAGTCGCTCAACTTGAGGTCGGCGTTGTCGAGGTGGGTGAGGTCGGTGTTGTCACCTACTTTGGGGGTAGCGGCGAGGAAGTAGTCATCGGCGGGCAGGTCGGTTTTGACGAGGCCGGTGAAGTCTTCGTAGAGGACGGAGCCGTTGAAGGTAGCGGTTTGTCCGAGCTTGTAGTCGTTGGGGTTGGTGGAGATGGTGGCGATATCAGACCAGCCGGCTTGCACTTCGAAGGAGGTGGCGACGGAGTCGGTGAGGTAGCCATGTCCGATGAGCCAGATGGGGTGTGTACCGAGGCCGGTGGGTACTTTGCCGTCTTTGTACTTGACGGTTACATACGCAAGAGGTTTAGCGACAGCGCCAGCGGCGGCACCTTCTTCACCGGAGAACTTGTAGTCGGGGGCGTAGATCTTGACGGTGTAGTCAAAGGTGTCAACACCGGCGATGGTGGCAAGCGCGCCCTCTTTGGCGAGGTCGTAAGACTTGGCTTTGAGGTTGAAGTTGAGGTTGGGAACGTCGAGGAGGACGGCTGGGGTGAGCTTGGTTTGGGTGATCTTGAGGGGGATGTCGAACTCGCCTACAGAGTTGCCGGCGAAGGAGACCTTGATGCCGGAGGGGTCGATGGTGGAGAAGTCCTCGTCAGCAGTGAGGGCGGGGATGGTGAGGGTGGCGGGTAGGACGAGGGGGTTGAGCTTGACGGAGGAGAGGTCGAAGTAGGTGCCGGCGGCGTTGAAGATTTTGAGGGCGGTGGAGTCAAAGGTAGCGAGTACCTTGAGCGTAGCGGCGGCGTCACCGGAGTAGGCGATGGTGATGGAGTCGGCCTTGTAGTCGTCGGTGAGGTCGGTGGGAGAGACGGTGAGGACAAAGGTGTGGGCAGGTGTCGCGTCAGCGGCATCGGTGTAGAAGAGCTTGATGGTGTAGAAGCCGGCTACGAGGGGCAGATCAAGGAGGTCGATACCGAGGTCGGTGAGCTCGTCGAGGAGGCGGGCGGTATCGGCGGTGGTGAAGCCTGGCGTGGCGGGGCCGGTGATGGTGAAGTACTCGGTGGCCTTAGCGTCATCGGTGAAGACGAGGCGGTGGTTAGCCTTTTTGATGTCGGCGAAGGTCACTGTCCAGTTGGGGATGGTGGCGCCGTTTTTGGTGATTACCTTGGCGTAGACCTTGTCGTTGGTGTCAGGGATCTTGGGGAGGTCATAGGGGAGGACGGTGGCAGAGGGGAGAGCGTCGGTGTATAGTTGGAGGAGGTCAAGGGGGACGTAGAGGGTAGCACCGGCGAAGGCATCGGGGTGAAGGTCAGCATGGGGCTTGGGGGCGGCGGAGGGGGTGGCTTGGGAGCCGAGGATGAAGGTAGCAACGGCACCGTCAACGCCGCCGAACTTAGCGCCTTTGAAGACGTTAGCAGGGGCGGCGAAGGGCTTGGTGAAGGGGAGGGTGAAGGCGTAGACGCCAGAAAGAGCGGTACCGGCGGACTGGTCGGACTGTTGGGCGAGGGAGGTGGGGGTGACGGTGATGGCGGAGCCGGCGAAGACGCCTGCGCCGAGGGCGGTGACGTTAGTGAGGGAGGAGAAGCCTTCGAGGGAGGAGATGTTAGCAAAGGCGGAGTCGCCGATGGTGGTCACTGAAGCGAGCTGGGGGATGTTGATGCCTTGGAGGGTAGCAGGGGCGAGGGGGTTTACTTGGGAGGCGTTGTAGAAGGCACGGGGTGCGATGGAGTCGAGGGTTTCGGCGTGGAAGGGGGTAGCGAGGAAGAAGCGAGCGCCTTCGAAAGCGGAAGTACCTATATAGGTAACTTTCTTGAGGGCTTCGGCAGATCCCTGACCGCCGTTGGACTTGTAGTCAGCGATGCCGACGGTAGCGTCCTTGAAGTAGTTGTCAGGGATGTAGGTGAGTGCGTTGTTTGGGAACTCGATGTACTGTACGAGGAAGTCGTAAGGGGCTTTGTTGCCCTCTTTCAAGACAGAGCCTTTGGCACCGGCGAAGAGGCCAGGTACGTGGAGGTCGACGTTTTTGGGGTTGATGTCGAAGAGTTGAGCCCAGCGGAGTGGCGAGGCGAAGAGGGCGTTGTACTTGATGGCAGCGAGGTCGGCCTTGATGGAGGTATTGATGTAGATTTGCTTGATGTAGAGGTCGATGTTCTCGATGTCAAAGAGGCCATCGCCAAGGGTGAGGACGTCGGTGGAGGGGATGGTGGCGGGGGCGGTGGCAGAGCGACCGAACTGGAGGGATACTTGCGAGGTCTTGGTGGTGACAGTGTTTTCGCCGGAGCCGGTGATAGTCGGTTTGGCGAAGTCCTTGATGATATTGAAGAGGGAGGCGAACTCGGTCTTGGTGAGTACTCTGTCACGTTTGTCTTTGGTGTCAGAGAAGAAGTTCAGCTGGTTGGCTACCTGGAGACCACCGATGACAGCTTGGTTGCCGTCGGAGGCTTCGCCGAAGTAGTAGGCACCACCGGCGGTGAGGGTATTGTCAGTGCCGACGGTGACGTAAGGAGGTTCGATATGGAGGGTGAAGTTCTCGGAGGATTCGCCGGGTAAGGAGGTACCGAGGAGGTCGTAGGTAATGAAGCCTTCTTCGAAGGTGGGGATGGAGCCGCCAAAATAGAGGGCTTTGATGGCGCCTTTGAAGGGGCGGGCGCCGGATTCGGTGACGTCAAAGTCTTTGAGGAAGTCTTTGGCGATGAGGGTGACGCGATAGGGAAGGACGGCGCCAGCTTTGGAGTCATAGACCCAGATGAACTCGGGGATGGTGGGGGTAGCGAGGATATTGAGGTAGTAGCTTTTGTAAGCAGCTACTTTGGGGTCTGCCTTTTGTCCAGAGACGTAGAGTTCAAGGCCGGTGAGGGTGACGGAGCCGGGGTTGGTTTTGGCGGCGGTGGCGGTGACTTTAGCGGTGAAGGCCCAGGAGGAGGCGGGGGTGAAGTTGAAGGTGCCGGAGGGGAGGGAGTTGGTGAGGCCGGCGGGGAGGGTGGTGATGGAGGTGTTGACGTTGGGGAAGGTGATGGTGGCACCGACGGCGGGGGCGTCGGGGAGGATGGCGGGGAGGAGGGCGTAGTTGGTGGCGAGGGCGGGGGTGGGGGCGAGGGCGGCGGCGACGGCGAAGGCCAGTGCGGCGAAGCCGCGGCGGACGACGTTAGCGCAGGAGGCGGAGAGATTGCTGGGGCGGCGTTTAGCCGTCCCAGCATTTTGCCCGAAGGGCTTAGAAATACTCATCAGTTGTTTCATAAGACAGTTGTTTTAAACGTGAATGATTATTGATTAAAGAGACTTATTGTTGATGTTGTCGTAGTATCCGTCATCGAGTTTATCGAGCCATCGGTCACCGGCTTTGGTATGGAGCCATCCGTAGAAGGCCCAGATGGAGGCAGTGAAGATGGAGAGGATGATGATCACATGGTCGATAGGTTCCAGTTCCATAGCGGTGTTATTTAAGTTTGTTATTGCGTTTGTTGTGTCTGTGGTTGAGGTAGCAAGCGAGTCCGAGGAAACCGAGGGAGGCACCAAGTCCGACGGCGATGGCGGTGTAGATTTTAGGGGTAGGGATGGAGTCAGGCTTGAGGAAATAAGCGGCGAGTCCTCCGAGGAAAAGGACGGTAAAAGCGGCCTTGGAGTAGTCCAAGGCAGCGCCGGCAATGAGTTCAGTGTTTGACTTCATGGCGCAAAGGAAAGGAGTAAAAATGGAACGACCAAATAAAATTGGGGGAAAATGCAGGTAGGAGGGAAATTATTTCAAAAAGGGGGTGAGAATAGGAGGGAAAAAAAGGTCGGGGGGGGGGTAAAAAAGGGATGGGCATAGCGGTAGCATGCGCAAAAAGGGGTTTCTGCCTGGCCCGGGCGGAAGAAATAGAGAAAATAAGAAGGTAGCGAAATAGCGAGCGATAGCGAAATAGTGACACGATAGCGAAATCGTTAGAGCTAGCGCGAGGGATAGCGGAATCGAAATAGAGACGCGATAGAGAAATCGTTAGAGTTAGCGCGAGGGATAGCGGAATCGAAATAGAGACGCGATAGAGAAATCGTTAGAGATAGCGCGAGGGTTATCGATATAGCAAGTGATAGCGAAATCGAAATAGACATAGACATAGCGAAGCGCCCGGAGTCAGGCAAGAAAACCTTGAGGCCAAGAAAGCTGTCGGAAGTCCGAGAGCTCTCGGGAGGTGAACCGCGGGGGAGGAGGGCGGCCGGATGCCGGAGGGCGAAGGTTTGCGGTCACAAGTGATCAATTCGTGAACGCGGGGGCAAAGGTAGGGGGTAGAGAATTTAAAAATTCACGACGCTTGGAGAAATGCATCGTAAGGGTGCATTTATTTTCAGAGAAGTAGTCAAGAAGTAGTAACGGAGGGGGTTAGAGGCCGGTGTAGGAGGAGGATGTCTTTGTATATTTTGAATACCATTTGGCAGATTGTTCACGTATAGCCTTTGCGCTACCTTTCACGATGACGTTAAAGCCTTTTTCTCCCGCGAGTTGGTGGGCATCCTGTTCATGGAGCGGGCTATATTTGCCGGCAGGCAAATCCTGAAGCGTCACGTAGTTACAAGCAGCACCAACTACGGAATGGTCTGTGACCGCCGTTTGAATGGCTGCTACAGTCATTGCAATGAGCGTTCCCAAACCGGAAGATTGCCCATGATTATTGGCATCGACTGTAATAGCGCCTTTCCGTTGATATATGGTTTCGCCGGTCATTACGGATTTGAATAGGTATTCAATCTCTACAGAAATCGTTCCCAGCACCGAAGCCTTCTCCCATTGGTGGATAACGGTAAATAAGAGCAAATCCGCCCCGAAAACCTCGCCGAACTTGGTAAGTGGAGCATCGAAAAACAGTTCGGCATCATAAGCGCTTTCTTGTTTGAGGATTTCCATGGACAAAAAAGGCGGGATTACATAATATCCTGCATTGCTGACAGGGACATTGAGTGTGGCATAAAGACACTCTTTTGCATCCACACTCGTTGTCTTATTTATGGGGGGCATAATCAAGACTGCGACAGGCTTTTCCTTGTAAAAGCCTTTGTAGGCTTCGCTTTTGGGGAGTATTTTTGAAGTCGAACAACCCGACAGCACAAACGCTGCAACTAAACACAATGCCAGTATCTTTCTCATTTTTCGAACAGATTGAGCACACGATCAATAAATACTTTCGATTCCGGATAAAGGGCAATTTCCTTCTTAAGCATTGCCTTACCTTCTTCCGTTTTATTTGCCTGCAAGAGGATAAATCCGTAATCAGCGTAAACTCCCGGAGGGACAACCTGTCGGGTGCCGTTAGGATTTTCTATGATATGCCGATAAGTTTTCGTTAAACGATCCACAGAATTCTCGTCGCTATTTTTGAGATAAGAATAACTTGTATCGTCATAATTACCCCAAGAATACAACATTTTCGGAGCACAAGAGGTCAGGGATAAGGAGATGGCTATCCCAACCAATAGTTGGTTTATTTTCATGGCAATAAGATTTTTTTACTTTCCTGCGATGCTACAAATACCTGTTTGCTGTAAAGCACGTGATTGTTATATGTGACTGTTATTGTATGAGCGCCTGTTGAAATACCATACACTTTCCCTTTCGGGCGGTTAGTATGGTCTTTATTGACATCGGCCAGGAAAGTTGGCGCATCATCAACCGTTACAGATACGCCACCCCCATAAGCTTTTGGATTTCCGATAAATTCAAGGAATGCCTCATTCTCCAATCCGGTCGAAAGCGTTTTCACTCCCGTACATGCGGATAAAAGAACGAAACCAAGTACGGCTATAGCCAATCGTTGTTTCATTATTTCGCCTCTTGTATATAATAATTGTTTAAGGTTTGCTTGTCAATACCGCCCTCAATAAAGGACACCATTGAAAATTCATTTTGAGGATGGTCTCCTCCAGTAAAATCAATTTTGATTTTGCCAACCGGTTTACCGGGAAGCTCAATAGTCATTCCGGTTTGTGGATTCTTGACCAATTTTCCTTTTTCTACGACATGAAAAACGTGACCAACGTTCAATCCTTGACTTTTTCCACCGGAAATTATAACTCCATCGTCCGTGAAGGAGAGGAAATAAGACTTCCAAGGTCTGTCGGTACAGTTGTTAATGATATTCTCTACCAATTTGGAGAGGGCGGCCGAGATGGCTTTGTCACTCAAGGTAGCGTCATAATCTGTGCGCTCACCGAATCCCATCACGGTTTTATTGGTGGTTTCTGCTTCTCCTTTGGCTTCTTCCGAATAAATGATTTGTCCGGTAGAAACATCCACCAGACGGATACTTACGCTTGCCTGGACGGTTTGTGTTTTAGTACGTGAAAAGGCATTCACATCGCCCACATTTTTTCTGCCGAACTCTGTCACCGAACCAATGATCAGGTAATCGGCGCCGACCTTTTGGTATCCCTCATTTCCTGCAAGTTGTAGTTCTTCCATGATCTTATCCATGTCTTGCCGCTCCAGTAAAATGAACTTATCCGACTGGGCAAGTTTAGTGGAAAGAATATCGACGGCTTGTTTCCCAATAGGGTCGTTTGCTTTGTCGTAAAAAAGCCCCTTTGCGTACTGGGTCTCATTGGAGAAACGGGCGATTGCCACTTTACGTTTCAATCCCTGTTCTTTTTGTGTTTGATGGACTGCCTGTATAGGCGGCTCAACCCTGATTATTTGTTGATGAGCTGTGCAACTACTCAGTGTAATCAATCCGATCACTGTCTGCATTACTCTTTTCTGCATAGCTGACATAATATAATTTACAAACTACGTACAAGTTTCTTTTGACGCGGACAAAGGTACAGTGTTTCTGATTACCCCCCCCCCTAACATGATAATAAAAGTTAATCGAAAAGTTAATGATTGTGGATTAGAGGCCGGTGTAGGAGGAGGGGGAGAGGGAGAGGAGTTCGGATTTGAGTTGGAAGCTTACGGGAAGGTGAGTGATGAAATGGTGAAGAGCTTCGAGGGTGAGGGTTTCATGGGTACGGGTGAGGGCTTTGAGGGCTTCATAGGGTTGAGGGAAACCTTCACGTCGGAGGATGGTTTGGATGGCTTCGGCAATGACAGCGGGATTGTCCGCTAAATCTTTGTCAATGGCGGGTTTGTTGAGGATGAGTTTGCGGAGGCCTTTGGAGAGGCTGTGAAAGGCAATGAGGGTGTGGGCAAGTGGGACACCTATATTCCGGAGGACGGTGGAATCAGTGAGGTCACGTTGCAACCGGGAGATAGGGAGCTTAGCGGCAAGGTGTTCAAAGAAGGCATTGGCGAGTCCGAGATTACCTTCGGCGTTTTCAAAGTCAATGGGATTGACCTTATGTGGCATGGCGGAAGAGCCCACTTCGTCGGCCTTGATACGCTGTTTGAAATACCCCATGGAGATGTATTGCCAATAGTCACGGGAGAGGTCGATGAGAATGGTATTGATGCGTTTGAAGGCGTCAAAGAGAGCAGCGAGGTTGTCGTAATTGGAAATTTGTGTGGTGTAGGTTTCTCGGGTCAGGTGAAAGGAGTCGAGGAAGCGGTCGGCAAAAGCGATCCAGTCGAGGTTGGGATAGGCAGCGTGGTGGGCATTAAAGTTACCCGTGGCGCCGCCGAACTTGGCGGAGAAAGGGATGGCGAGCAAGAGGGAGCGTTGTTGTTCAAGGCGATAGGTGAAGACACGGACTTCTTTACCGAGCCGTGTAGGAGAAGCGGGCTGTCCATGCGTTTTGGCGAGCATAGGGATGTGGATCCAGTCTTGAGCTTGTTGGTTGAGGAGGTCAGAAAGTTCCTGTAGGAGGGGGAGGTAAAGGTTTTGGAAGGCGTGTTTCAAGGCCAGCGGTGCAGCGGTATTGTTGATGTCTTGTGAGGTGAGGCCAAAGTGAATAAATTCACGGTATCGTTCCGAGAGGAGGTCAGCGGTTCGTTCTTTGATAAAGTACTCGACAGCCTTGACGTCATGATTGGTTTTATGTTCGATGGTTTTGATGGCGGAGGCGTCAGCTTCGGTGAAATTTTCATAGAGTTCCTGCAAAGGTTTGCGTACATCCTCTGTTCGTAAGGATTCGAGTTCGGGCAGGAAGTCAATGAGCGCAAGGAAATAGTCGACCTCGACGCGGACGCGGTATTTGATAAGGGCAAACTCCGAGAAGTAGGAGGCTAAGTCTTGTGTTTGCATCCTGTAGCGTCCATCGATGGGAGAAATGGCTGTTAAGGGTGAGATTATCATAGGTGTTCTAAATTTTGAAGTCCCAAAGGTATGTTATCTTTGCGAGAGCACGAAAACAGCAAAACCTTGACCTCACAGGAATTGAACAAGATTTTATCTGATGCCCTTTCGCTTCCGGCAGAAACAGAGATTGTGGAGTTCAAGGAAGCCAAAGAGGGTTATGACTTTGGAAAAATAGGCAAGTACTTTTCAGCGTTGAGCAACGAAGCCAATCTGAAAGGCAAATCCTGTGCTTGGCTTATCTTCGGGGTGGATAACAAGCATAAAATAGTGGGCAGTAACTACCGCCGTCAAAGGAAAGATTTGGACAGCTTGAAAAAGGAAATCGGTGACAAAACGACGCAAAATATGTCGTTCATTGAGATATACGAGTTGCATAAACCCGAAGGCAGGGTGATCATGTTTCAAATACCCGCCGCGCCGCAGGGTATACCAATGGCTTTTGAAGGATACTATCATGGACGTATCAACGAAAGCCTGGTAGCCCTGAACATTGAAAAAATAGAACGGATACGGAATCAGGTTATCGGTAGAGACTGGTCGCGCAATATTGTCCCCGAAGCTACTTTTGCCGACTTGGATAAAGAAGCGATACGGAAAGCACGGGAACAGTACAAACTGAAACACCCTTCGTTGACAAGCGATGTGGATAGCTGGGATGACGTGGTATTCCTGAACAAGGCCAAAGTAACGCTGAACGGTCAAATTACCAATACGGCAATTCTGCTGCTGGGAAAAGATGAAGCAAGCCCACTGATTTCTCCGGCGGTTGCACAAATATCGTGGATATTGAAGGACGCGCCCGGAGGCTATGCGCATTTTCATACGCCGTTTATTTTGACGGTTGATAAAGTGCTTGCCTGTCTCCGGAACTTGCGGTACAGCTATATGGTGGATGATACGACGCTGTTTCCAAAGGAAGTAACCCGTTATGACGACTGGGTAATGAGAGAAACGTTGCATAATGCCATCGCCCACTCGGATTACAGCAGTCAGTGTCGAATTATCGTACTGGAATACAATAACCGGCTTCTCTTTGAGAATGCAGGCGGTTTTATACCCGATTCGGTGGAGGAGGTGATACATTCTGACCGTCCTCAACCCTATTACCGCAATCTGTTTTTAGTAGAAGCAATGGTCAATCTGAACATGATTGACACTATCGGAAGCGGCATCAGGAAGATGTTTAACATTCAGCGAGAGAGGTTTTTCCCGATGCCGACATACGATATATCGGATAAAGATCATACGGAAGTAACGATACACGGTGAACTCATCAATGAAAATTATTCACGTATTTTATTCAAGCATCCCGAATTAAGTTTAGAGGAAGTAATCGTATTGGACAAAGTACAGAAAAAAATACCGGTAAGCGAAAGGGAAACAGCGCATTTGCTGGAGTTGAAACTGGTGATTGATGTGGCTTCAAACCTATTTATAACAGAAAGTTATCAAAACGCTACATTTAATGATTATAAGAAGTTGATACTGGATTTTTTGAAAATCAACGGAACTGCAACAAGGGAAGATATAAACAATCTGATTATTCCTTTGTTCATCGAAGATGATCCGATTGAGAAAAAACAAAAGAAAGTGTCCAACATTCTATCCAAACTGGCATACGCGGATAAGAAGATTGAAAATATATCAAAATCAGTCAGATACCCTGTTTGGAAACTCTCTAATGTCGCAGAAGGTAGTAAGTAGTAATAGGAGCGAAAAGTAGTAATAGAGACAATTGATTAGGTGTGTATGTTTGTTTAATGGGATGAATATCACTATGTTATGTGATGGAAGTAATAGAAAAAAAAGTAGTAAAAGAGCTACCTGTTAGTCCTTGAGGTATGTTATCTTTGCGAGAGCACGAAAACAGCAAAACCTTGACCTCACATGTCCCCACATCAGATAGATGAACTTGACAGGAAGATACTGAAGTTGATAATTGGAAATGCCCGGATGCCATTTCTGGAAGTGGCTCGGGAATGTAATGTGTCCGGAGCGGCGATACACCAGCGGATACAGAAGATGACGAATATGGGGGTCATTACAGGAGCAGAGTTCACGGTAGACAATACGAAGGTGGGCTATGAGACGTGTGCGTATATGGGGTTGTATCTACAATCGCCGGGGGAGTTTCCGGCAGTAGCGGAAGCGTTGTCAAAGATACCGGAGGTGGTGGAATGTCATTACACGACGGGGCCATACGATTTGTTTATCAAGATCTATGCACGAAATAACCGGCATTTGTTGAATATCATACACAACAAATTGCAGCCGCTGGGTCTTTCACGGACGGAATCGCTGATATCGTTTAAGGAGGCGTTCAAGCGCCAGATACCTGTGGATTCTGAGGAAGAGTAAGGAGGTCACGTGCATTGGCGAGAGAAGCGTCGGTTAAGGAAGCCCCGCTGAGCATACGGGCAATTTCACGGATACGTTCTTGTTGGTCAAGTGGCCGGATGGCGGTGAGAGTATGTTGAGGTGTATCTTCTTTGTAAACGAGGTAATGGGAGAGTCCTTTGGCGGCAATTTGTGGGAGGTGTGTGATGGTGATAACCTGCATGTTACGGCTCATGAGTTGCATGATTTCGCCTGTTTTGTCGGCAATGTCACCGGAGACACCGGTGTCGGCTTCATCAAAGATAATGGTTGGCAAGGCGGTGGAACCCGCGATCATAGCCTTGATACAGAGCATGAGACGGGAAAGTTCGCCGCCGGAAGCAATGTGCGCCACCGCTTGTAGGGGCACATTGCGATGGGCTGCAAAAAGGAAAGAGACCTCGTCGATGCCGTCCGGCGCAGCTTCGGATTTGGAGGCGACGGATACTTCAAAGTGTGCGTTGGGCATACCTAAGGCGGCGACACGGGAGACCAGATCGGGAGCAATCTTTTGGGCCGTTTGAGCGCGTCGGTGATGCAAGATACCGGCAAGGTGGAGTAGTTCGTTATGGAGTGATTCGAGCGTGAGGCGGGACTGTTGGAGGAGTTCATCGAAAGAATCAATTTGGTTCAAGCGTTGTTGATAGTCCTCACGGAGGGCGATCAAGTCAGGCACAGCGGAGACGTGGTGCTTATGAAAGAGTTGGTAGAGAGTATCGAGTCGTTCGTTGATGTCGTTGAGCCGTTGGGGCTCGAAGGCGACTTTTTCCTGTTGGGCGGCGGTATCTACGGAGAGGTCGGAGAGGTCGACGTAGGCGTTGCGTAGTCGTTCGGCAATCTCTTGAGCTTGTGGATAGCAGGGTTGGAGGGCGGAGGCGGCGGTTAGTGCATCCTTGAGGAGTCGTAGCGCGCCATGCTCATCTGTCTGCAAGAGGTGGGTGATCTTGTAAAGTCCGGCCTTGATTTCTTCGGTATGGGAGAGTAGTTCCTGTTCGTGTTCGAGCGCCTCCTGTTCATCGATGGTCAGGTTAGCGTGGATGAGCTGATCCAATTGGAAGCGCAAGAAGTCTTGGTCGTGTTGGGATTGGGCGACCGTTGCCTCGAGGGTTTGGAGCTCCTTGAGTTGTTGCCGGTAGCGCTGATAGACCTCGTGATAAGCGGCGAGGGCATGGGTGTTATCGGCCAAGAGGTCGACGACCTTGAGTTGGAAACTGCTGTTACCCAGGAGGAGATTGGCATGCTGGGAATGGATGTCAATCAGTCGAGCGCCCAAATCCTTAAGGAGTGTCAAGGGTACGGGTGAATCGTTGATGAAGGCACGAGATTTACCTGAAGCAAAGAGTTCCCTTCGGAGGATGCAGTGTGTGGCATCATATTCCAGGTCATTGGTTTCAAAGAAAGTCTCCAGTCCGTAGGAGGTTACGTCGAAAGCGGCTTCGATGAGGCACTTTTCTGCGCCTACCCGGATACTTTTCCCGTCGGCACGTTGTCCCAAAACCAGCCCGAGTGCACCGAGCATGATAGACTTGCCGGCCCCGGTTTCGCCGGTGATCACGGAGAGTCCTTTCCCGAAGGTGATGTCGAGGTGTTCAATGAGGACGTAGTTCCGGATGGAGAGGGCGTGTAACATGGGTTAGTTACTGATAATCAGTTCGTTGTTGGAATTTTGAAAGACGCGGTAGGCTTGTAGGCGGAAAGTACCTGATCCTGCGACGGGAATGGCATTGTCTATCAGGCTGTATCGGGTTCCGCAGGCAGGACAGGCGGCAAACAAGCCTCCTGTTTCCAAGGCGACGACTGTTTTGGAAGAAGCCTCGACGGGACAAGCAAGGTCGTAGGCTTGATATCCGGCGCTATTATGAAAGACCAGTAGGCCACCGAAGCCGAGCCTGTCGGTGTAGAGAAGCGTGCTTCCGTGAGTGAATACTTTGCTGGTGTAGAGGTCTTTGAGATCGCTGTCCAAATAACTGAGCTGGAGGGTGAGGTTGACGGGAGCGTAAGGGATGCGAATTTCCTCCTGTGGGACACAGGCAAGCAGGCCAGCCAAGGCGAAGCAGGCGGCATGGCGGGTCATGGTGCAAGTAATTGCTGTTCGGCAGCCCTGACACGGTCGAAAGGGAATCCGGCGAGCACATCGTCTAACCAATTGGCAATGCGGTCGTTGCAGAGATTGCCGATACTGCCCTCATGGGTGTATCGTTGGGTCAAATCTTTTTGGTCGGGAGGGGTGAAGCCGGAGGCTTGTTCATGTGTAAAGAGGTGCGCCACCTGTAAATAGGCATCCCTGAAGGGGACGCCCTCCATGACTCGCCGGTTGACTTCCTCGACGCTGAAGAGGGGCGCATAGCGTTGATCCTCAAGGATATGTTGGTTGACGGTTAGCTCGCGCATCATAGAGGAGACGATATGGAGGCAGTCTTTGAGTTCACCGAAGGCGGGGAGAAAAACCTCTTTGATGATCTGCATGTCACGGAAGTACCCCGAAGGGAGGTTGTTGGAGATGAGGGTGATTTGTGCAGGAAGCGCTTGTATCTTATTGCAACGGGCACGGGTGAGCTCAAAGACGTCGGGGTTTTTCTTGTGGGGCATGATGCTGGAGCCGGTGGTGAACCGATCGGGCAATTTGATGAAGCCGAAGTTCTGGCTGTTGAAGAGACAGGCGTCGTAGGCGAGTCGGGATAAGGTGGCGGCGATGCCGGCGAGTGCGGCGGCGACGGTGCGTTCCATCTTGCCTCGCCCCATCTGTGCGTAGACGACGTTGAAATTCATGGAATCGAAGCCGAGGAGGTCGGTAGTCATCTGCCTATTGAGGGGGAAGGAGGAGCCGTATCCGGCGGCAGATCCTAAGGGGTTTCGGTTAGTGATCTTAAAGGCGGCCTGGAGCAGTAGGAGGTCGTCGGCGAGGCTTTCGGCATAAGCGCCAAACCAAAGGCCGAAGGATGAGGGCATGGCAATCTGGAGGTGGGTGTACCCAGGTAGGAGGACGCTTTTGTATAGCTCGCTCTGTTGGAGGAGGGTGTGTGCGAGGGAGGCAGTGAGTTCAGTGACCCATCGAATCTCGGTGCGGGTAAAGAGTTTGAGGTCGAGCAAGACCTGGTCATTGCGCGACCGCCCGCTATGGATCTTTTTGCCAATCTCACCGAGTTGTCGAGTGAGAGCGAGCTCCACCTGGGAATGGATGTCTTCGACGTCCTCTTCAATCAGGAAACGTCCCTGAATAGCGTCCGCGTGGATGTTCCGTAACCCGGTGAGGAGTGCGTCGAGCTCCGGAGCGGTGAGTAAGCCGATGCTATGTAGCATGACGACATGCGCCATAGAGCCTAAGACATCGTAAGGAGCGAGGTACAAGTCCATGTCCCTGTCCTTACCGATGGTAAAAGCGGAGACGTCGGTGTCTGTCTGCGTGCCCTTATCCCAAAGTTTTTTCATGGGGCAAAGGTACCAAATCTTTTATTGAGGGAGGGGAGGGTGAAAAAGGAAGAGGGTATCTCCATCAAGGAAATACCCTCTCACAAAAATATAGGAACAATGAGCAAACAAGAAAAGCCTTAGCTATTAGAAGGAGATAAGGAGCTGGGCGGCAACGCGGTTGGCATCCTTATCCTTCTGAGAACGGTGGGTGTAGTTGAGTTGTAGGCGGACGTTCTTAATGGGGTAGTAGTTGACGCCGGCGATGTAGTTGGTTTGCTTGGAGGCGTCCTTCTTATCGTCTGACTGGTAGTAGTCATACTTGACGACGGGCTGCCATTTGGGCGCTACGTAGTAGGCGGCGGTGAGGTAGTAACCGTTGCCGTCTTTGGTAACTTCCTTGTCGTTTTCGTCAAATTCGATACCGGTGGAGCCGAAGAGGTACTCACCGCGGACGAGGAGCTTTTTGTCGTCGTACTTGGCGCCGAAGCCTGTACGTGTGCGGCTGAGGCCGCTGGCTATCTCTTTGTCATCCACCTTAATCGCTTCCCCATACTTGCCGTTGTAATGGGAGATGGCGATGGCGAGGGGTTTGATGGGGTTGAAGGTGAGGATACCGGTGAAGTCTTTGTGGGCGTTGATGTCTTTGTTGTTGATGCCGTTGCCGTTAACGACGCCTACGTAGTAATCGATGAGGTTATAGCCTGACTTCTTGACGAAACCGCCGAAGAGGGCAAGGCCGATTTCGCGACCGTTAGCGCCGATACCGGACTCATCGGAATAGCCGCTGAGTTTGGAGATGACGGTGGAGTTTTCGATGGTTTCGAGGGTGGTGGGGCTGTAGGGGTTTTCGAGGGTGAAGGGGTATTTGAACTGCCCAACACGGA
>JAITRC010000008.1 GCA_031288615.1 Tannerellaceae bacterium | reverse complement strand
AGACGTTGTCAAGTCAACCTTCTTGTTCTTCTTCCGGGGATATTTTCTTAATTCCACTATTAATTCATTGGCGGCTTTCCAAATGTATCTCGCTTCCTTGTCCGTAGATAATGTGCTTGAAGAAAGGAAAACTCCTTTTTTTGTATCACCTTTCTCTTTACGTACGAAATCGTATTTTATAGACTCTTTCCCTTCAAAGCTCTCTTTCGGTTGAACTCTGAATACATTAAGTCCTTTCTCTATTTCGTCGGCTATGTGAGAATCTTCAATATTCTCACAATCTGACAGGTCATTCTCAAGCATAATCAAAGCTTGAGCATACCTGATATAAGGATGTATCGCTTCGGTCATACTTCTATAATTTTGACATCCACCCAACCTTCACTATTACCCAGATATCCAATGTTATCAGTCGCAAGTCTACTTTGAAGCATTCGCAACAATTCCGTATCCATAACGACTCTTATTTGATATGTACCATTAATAAAGACATACTCTCGCATTGTAGGGGTTGAATAATACAACGGAAATCCCCCTTTGTTTGCCATAAAAAATTCCTCAAGAGCTTTATCGTCAACCTGTTGAACATTCTTATCACTTCTTTTCAGTTGTCCCTTATCTTTTAGCAATTCATAGCTAATATTGATAGTTCCTTTAGGATGAGTTACCGCATCCTTTCGTTGATAGGCTCTTTTCCACAGATCATCATAAAACACCACTTTTGTCACCAGTGGACAGATCTCTTGCATGTCGAAGAAATCCATCAACAAAGGGAGATACGTAGATCCTCTGTCACCAACCTCTTCCTGTTCTTTCTTCATCTTCCCAACTCTCTTCTTGTGTAGTTCCTTAAAGATTTTCTTCCTGTCAGACAAGTCAATATGCCAACCCAAGATATTCTCTAAGAGACCACATACCATCTTTTTGTCTGGAACATTCAACGTCTTATAGTACGAACCTGGCAATTCGTTAACCATAGATAAAGGAGCAAGAGGTTGTATCTCCAACCCAACCTTACTGTCAAGCAATGCAGGCCTTCGAAGAATGGAGACGTCTATTCTCTCTCCCTTATTTGTCCGAACATCTGCTAATCTCTTATTCATAAAATCTATTTTCTTATTTTATAAACCTCTCTTCTCTAAACTCTACTTGCCTTATTCACTCTCTAAGGAAATCCGGTTCAAAAGTCAACTCATTTCATATCCTACATTCTTTTTACGCGTTAAATAAATACAAATACACAGGTGTATTTTCTTCATTTTAGTTTCCCAAACGCACAAAGGTAAGTATTCCTTCTGACTGCTCAACCTCCCTCCCCAAAATTCCCAGCGATCAAAAAATTTAAGTAGCAACACACTCGGTATCTTCATAGTTTAATTCCGCAAGGTACAATTAGGTACACTCTACCAGCCAACTTCACTCTCTAATTACAATTCCATAAAGGTACGATTTTGATATCATCTCTTTACACACCGACTTTTATAGCTCCAATTTAATAGGAGAAACGTAAGAATTATGTCCCTACGCTGTCGCGGTAGAAGTCGAGGGAGGAGAGGATAGTTTCTTTGTCAATGGATTGGTTGATACGGACGTCCCCGATGGAGGCAAGGAGAGTGAAGTTGATGATACTTCGTTCATTTTTCTTATCGTGGGTCATAAAGTCGTAGAGGGCAGGGTAGTTATCGCAGGTGAAGGGAAAAGGAGGATAGTACTCTTTTATGTACCGGACGACACGGCTGAGATCGGACATAGGGAAACCACAACAGTGGTGGGAAAGATAGAGTTCGCTGATAAGTCCGGCGGCTACCGCATGGCCATGCAGCAAGGGTATTCCTTTCACAAAGGAAAGGCTTTCGAGCGCATGGCCCACGGTATGACCAAAATTAAGGGCTTTGCGGATGCCCTCCTCTTTCGGGTCAACGGCCACAATACGTTCTTTGACGGCAATAGAAGCCTCTACAAGGCGGTTTAAGGTGTCATTTACGGGCACTTCGCCAAGGTCGAGGGAGAAGATGGCGTCGCAATGCGATAGGGTATCAATGAGGGCATGCTTCATCATTTCGGCATATCCGGAGAGGAAGTTATCCTTGTCGAGGGTTTGAAGGAAACTACAATCTATCAGGACACAGAGAGGGGGATAGAAAGACCCTATTTCGTTTTTCAAGCCGTTAAAATTAATGGCTGTTTTTCCCCCGACGGCAGCATCGACGGATGCCATGAGGGTAGTAGGGACATTAATTGTTCGTATACCTCGTTTGAATGTAGCACCGGCGAAACCACCCATATCAGTGACCATACCACCACCAAGATTCAACAGGATGGAATTGCGTGAAGCGCCTTGGGTGGATAAAAATGACCATATTTGAGAAAGTTGCTCCACATCTTTATGCATATCGCCGGCAGGAACCGTAAACACTGCTGCTTCACGCATAGCTGGAATATCCTTGACGAGAGGCAGGCAAGTTACTTGTGTATGTTCATCGACTAGTACAAAAAGCTTATCGTATGCTAGTGAGTCCAGATACTCTTCCAGCGTCTTTGCGATATCTTGGCAGACGACAACACCTTTACTTGCAGACATTCCAATTCCCTTTTTCTTAAACCGTTTTCCGCTTTATCTCCCGTAACAAAAGAAGAGAATCCTTTACCATTAAATAACCTATCGCTCCGAAGAAGGCAAGGAATATAAAACATGTGAAGATAAGTAATTTTTTTGGCGAAGAAGCCTTAAAAGGAATAGAAGCCGGTTCAATTACTGTATAGACAGGCGTTTGTTCTTGTATCCTCCACTTATCTTGTTCCAGTTTCTGAGCAAGGGTGTTGTAGATACCGAAAGTAAGAGACATATCGTTTTGCAGCCGTGCCTGTTCCATCCGATAACTTACGGAGGAGATGTTTTTGCTACCTTCTTCAAAAGCAACATAAGTCTCCTGCGTCCTGTAGTACTTTAGTTTAGCATCAGTGAAAGCATGTAAGGCGAAGTCATAATCCTGTTTAGCTTTTTGGGTACGATAATTAATGATATAATCTTGAAGGTTCTCCGTAAACAATTGGGCGATCTGTGTAGAGATAATAGGCTCCTGTAAACGGACGGTTACCGTTATAATGCGCGTTTTTTTATCCACAGAGACATTCAATCTCTCCCGCAACAACTCAACCACTTCCTGTTGTTCTTCCGTCAAGGAGATAAATCCCTGTTGCATTTCGTCCACAGGTATTCCTCTGAAAAAGACACCTTTACACCAACTAATGCTTTTACATGGAAGACCCATTAGGTCTGTCCACCAAGGTTTCTGGTGATACTTTGTCAGGTATTTATAGAAAGGAATCCCCTGTATTTTCCCTTCATTGGTCACCTCCGCCGAAAAGAGTTCGACCAGAAAAGGAACACTCTGTACTACATCCTGATAAAGTTCCGGTGAAATAGCATCCCCCTCCCATTCAGGCGTTATTTTTACTACCGTTGAATACTCTGTCGGTATACTGAATGCCACTATTATAGCTACTATGCCAGCGACACCGCATACTTTACCGATAAACTTCCGCGCTTTCCAGCATTTTTGTATCAATTCTATCCTGTGCTGCCTATTCATGTCATTTCCCATCTTGATACAACGTTAATAATTATTGTTATTCATCACCATTTTCTTAACATTCCCCCAAAATACGGCGAGCAAAATGGAAGCCCCAAAAAACAGCGGAAAGTGCACAGACATTGTTTAGAAGAATGTTTAAAATAGCTGTCTTACCGGCACCCTCCCGAAAAAGTTCCATTGTATCAAGAGAAAAAGAAGAGAAAGTGGTAAACCCTCCGAAAAGGCCAATAAAGAGGAATGCCCGTAAAGCGGGAGCAAAGGGATGCACTTCGCACAAAGCTCCGCACAATCCAATCAGGAAAGAACCCAGTGTATTGACCGTCAATACACCAAAAGGGAATGTAGGGGCGACACGCGCCAACCCTATCGTTACACCATAACGTAACAATGTACCAAGAGCGCCACCGACCAAGAGGGAAAGAATCCGAAGCATAGCAGTATCTCAATTGGCAACACGAAACTGACAGAGGAAACGAATATCATTCTCGGAGAAGAGGCGGAGGTCTTTGACTTGGTATTTGAGATTGGTAATGCGTTCAATCCCAAGCCCAAAAGCGTAGCCTGTGTAGACATCCGGATCAATCCCGCAATTTTGCAATACATTAGGGTCTACCATTCCACATCCAAGAATCTCTACCCAGCCTGTATGTTTACAAAAAGAACAGCCCTTACCTCCGCAAAGATTACAAGAAATGTCCATCTCGGCGGAAGGCTCTGTAAAAGGGAAATAGGAAGGACGTAGACGTATACGGGTATCGGTGCCGAAAAGTTCTTTGGCAGTGAAAAGGAGTGTCTGTTTGAGGTCGGAAAAAGAAACATTACGATCTACATAAAGCCCTTCCACCTGATGAAAAAAACAATGCGCTCGGTAAGAAATCGCCTCGTTACGGTAAACACGTCCGGGACAAATGATACGGATAGGAGGTTGTTGACGCTCCATGACGCGAGTCTGCACAGACGAAGTATGAGTGCGGAGAAGGATATCGGGACGGGCATGCCGAACGAAAAAAGTATCCTGCATATCACGTGCCGGATGATCAGGGGCAAAATTAAGAGAGGTAAAGACGTGCCAATCGTCCTCAATCTCGGGACCTTCAGCGATAGAAAAACCAAGGCGGGAGAAAATGTGACAAAGCTCCTGCCGGACGATAGAAATAGGGTGGCGAGCACCGAACGGGACAGGATAGGAAGTTCGCGTAAGGTCAAGGCTGACATTGCTCTCAAGGAGACTGTCAAGGGTTTGATGAAGGGCCTGAAAGCGGTCTTGAATAAAACTTTTGAGGACATTCAGGTGCTGTCCTACTTCTCGTTTCCGGTCGGCGGGGACGTCACGAAAATCATTCATGAGGGCGGCAAGCTCCCCTTTTTTACCTAAATATTTGACACGCAATACTTCGAGGGAGGCTACATCGGTAGCTTGCATCTCCTCAACTTCACGACGGAGAGCCTCAATCCGTTCAAGCATGGCAATCAATAAATTTTTTCGAGCAACCAAGCATCCTGGAAATCCGGCGCATACTTAGCTTTGAAGGTGTCGCGGGCACGAGTAGCCTCAAGGCGATCGTCATACGCGGCCACTATCACACGTAACATCCCCTGCTCATTTTCTCCCAACACAACCTTATAACCATCTTTCATCATTCGCTCTTTAAGGGAGTAAGCATTAGTACGATTTCGGAAACTACCGATAACCACACCATAACGTTTTAGCCTTGTTGCATCTTCGCCGGCGGCCGGCCGAATACGTTCGGTACGGACAGGTGAAGCCTCGACGGGAGTAACCTCAGCAGAAGTTGCTTTTGATTTAGCTTGCTCATAAGCCGCTCGATAGGCACTTTGCTTAGGTTTGCACGCACCAAAAGCCACTATCATCAAAGTAAGAGCGGTTGCCATAACTATCGTCTTCTTCATAACTATGTTATTTTATGTTTACTTCCAGATACAGCGAAGATCATTATGTTGTCGGTTCATCCTGAAAATCAAGTGTAACTTGTTCTTTCAACCATTGTATAAGAAGATGCTCGGTAGCAAGCTCTGTGATCCGTTGAACATTCTCTTTACGGTTCAATACCCCCTGAGCATATTGCTGGATAAAGAAGAGGGGAGGCACGAAACAACCTGTTGTTTGTGCAAAAGAAAGGCGGCTTGCTTGTTCAGCTTGCCGAATCACATCCTCAGGCTTAACTTCAATCGCAGCTTGATTATAAAGGGCGGAATCAATGATTTGGGAAACTATATCTTCCCTGATAGTAGGGTAATCTTTTTCAACCGTTTCAGGCGTTTTTTCCTTCACTGCAACCAGCCAACGCTTAATTACGTCATCGGCTAGCGGAATGTCGCCGTGCTTATTCAATATCTGTCGCCGAACGTCAGATAGAAAACGATAATCCGGCTCCATACTGAATGCTTCGGCAATCGTCTCGTGCACTTTGGCACGAAACCCCTCTTCGTCGGAGACCATATCTTTACCGAACACCCTGTCAAAAAAATCTTGATTCATTTCGACCAAAGATTTCTCTTCTGCCGGATCGCCTTCAGCAGGAACAGAGGTTTTCTCTTGCGGAGCAAACAAGTTATGGAGTAATTCTATCTGCTTATCCAACAATTCGGAACTAACGTTCTTACGGTGATAAGGTATGGTAAATGTCTTATCCGGCGTCACGGAGAGAGTTGGAGTAAGAGCAACGTCGAAAACAAACTCAAACACCTCATTATCATGTGTTTCGCCTACTTCCTTTTCATTAGGCACAGGGTCTCCTAAGGCCTTTATCCCCTGGTCTTGCATGTATTTATACAATTCCGAACCAAGTTTCTCATGAACAACATCCAGTCGTATGGCAGAACCATACATTTTTCGGGCAACTTCCAGCGGCACCATCCCTTTACGGAAACCGGGCAACTGTAGTTTGGCACGTTGTTCACGCAACTTTTTCTCCATTTGGGGAGCATAGTCAGGACTCTCAATCTTCACTTTGATGAGACAAGCGGTTGCCGCCTCGTTTTGCGTATGCGAAATATTCATGCAGTAAGTCTATCTTTTATTGTCTCTACCTTACGAGGGGCGAGAACCACCCCCACTTTGCAGGTGGACAAAAGTAAGGAAACTTTCCTACTTTTGCCCCCGATTCAAAAAAACGCTTGGAATGAACTCTGTAGAGCTGAATGACCAAGAACTTTTTCGGCGTGGTAGCATGGAGCAGCTACGGGCGATGGGTATTGAACCTTATCCAGCTCCTGCATATAGTGTCAATGCTTATTCGAAGGATATTAAGGATGTTTTCCGTAATGAGAGCGACGAGCGTCGGCAGGTGAGTATTGCGGGACGCATCATGAGCCGGCGTATTATGGGAAAGGCGTCCTTCATGGAGTTACAGGATGTGAAAGGCCGTATCCAGATATATGTTTCCCGTGATGATCTTTGCCCCGGCGACAATAAAGACCTTTATAACCTCGTCTTCAAAAAATTGCTTGACATCGGCGATTTCATAGGCATCTGCGGGTATGTCTTCCGTACACAGATGGGCGAGATATCCGTACATGCCCAAGAACTTACCGTGCTTTCCAAAGCCTTGCGTCCTTTGCCGGTGGTCAAAATAAAGGAAGGTGTCGTCCATGATGGGTTTAATGATCCTGAACAACGTTACCGCCAACGTTACGTGGATCTTATCGTCAACGAACACGTCCGTAGTATTTTCCTCAAGCGAACGGCCGTTTTCAATGCCATGCGTGCCTTTTTTAATGCCGCGGGATACCTCGAAATGGATACGCCTGCCCTTCAAAGTATACCTGGTGGCGCTGCCGCTCGTCCCTTCGTGACACACCATAACGCCCTTGACATTGATCTTTACCTGCGTATTGCCAACGAACTGTACCTCAAACGCCTTATCGTGGGAGGATTTGAAGGCGTGTACGAATTCAGCCGTAACTTTCGCAACGAAGGGATGGACCGTTTCCACAACCCTGAGTTCACGGTAATGGAAATCTACGTGGCCTATAAGGACTACGAATGGATGATGCGTTTCACGGAGGAGATGCTTGCAAAGGTGTGTACGGATGTACTCGGATCCATGCGTGTAGCCGTTGGCAAACATGAGATAGACTTCTCTCCGCCTTATCGGCGCATCACCATGACTGATGCCATTCGTGAATATGCAGGGTTAGATATCACCGGCCTTGATGAAGACGCCCTCCGTGATGCTTGCCGTCGGCTTGGTATAGAGGAAACTCCGACTATGGTGGGTAAGGGTAAACTGATTGATGCCATCTTCGGGAATTGTTGCGAGCCGCATTTCATTCAGCCTACATTTGTAACGGATTACCCTGTTGAGATGTCTCCCCTTACCAAGAAACATCGTAACAACCCTGCCCTCACCGAACGTTTCGAACTCATGGTCAACGGTAAGGAACTTGCCAACGCTTATTCTGAGCTTAACGACCCCCTTGACCAGCGTGCCCGTTTTGAAGAACAACTTCGTCTTTCCCAAAAGGGAGACGATGAAGCCATGTTCATTGATCAAGACTTTCTCCGTGCACTCGAATATGGAATGCCGCCTACCGCCGGTATGGGTATCGGTATGGATCGCCTCGTCATGCTCCTCACCGGACAGGAAAGCATTCAGGAAGTCCTTCTTTTCCCACAGATGCGCCCATAACATGAATACGTTTCCCGGGAAAATAGCCGTAATGGGTGGCGGTAGTTGGGCTACCGCCTTAGCTAAGATCGTGCTCTCTACTCAAGATCACCTTAACTGGTACATGCGTCGCCCTGAACTTATCACTGAGTTCCGTGAGTTAGGGCATAATCCCGCCTATATGACCGGCGTCAGTTTTGATCTCAATAGGATTACCTTCTACTCCGATATTAATAAGGTGCTCCGTAACTCCGATACCATCCTCCTTGCCATCCCTTCACCCTACCTCAACAAGCACCTCAACCGCATCCGCGTCTCCCTGACTTCCAAGTACCTCCTCTCCGCTATCAAAGGTATTGTCCCCATCGCTAATATCCCTGTCTCCGAATACCTCGCCGAACGCTTTGCGGTACCCCGCGACCACATCGCCATCATCAGTGGCCCCTGCCATGCCGAAGAGATTGCTCTCGAACGACTCTCCTGCCTCACCATTGCCTGCGCCGACACCTCCCAATCCGAAGCACTTGCCTCCGTTTTCACCAACCGCTACTTGCAAAATACCTTCTCCTCCGACGTCATCGGCATTGAGTACGCCTCCGTCCTCAAGAACGTCTACTCCGTCATGTCCGGTATTTGCCACGGCCTCAAGTATGGCGACAATTTCCAAGCCGTTTTCCTTACCAACGCCATCAAGGAGATGCGCCGCTTTATTGATACCATCCATCCTGTACCCCGCGATATCACCGACTCCGCTTACCTCGGTGATCTCTTGGTTACCGCCTACTCCGCTTTCTCTCGCAACCATACCTTCGGCACCATGATCGGGCGTGGCTACACCGTCAAAGGTGCTCAGGCCGAAATGCAGATGATTGCCGAAGGCTATTTCGGCACCAAGTGCATGTACGAGATCAATCAGAAACATCTCGTCCACATGCCTATCCTCCACGCCCTCCACGCCCTCCTCTATAGCAACGCCGAGCCCAAGGCCACTATTTTACAACTCTCCCGTTCCTTCACCTGATTACTATGCCCCTTTATCTCGTCCCCGTACCCCTTGGTGATTCCCCCCTTCACCATGTCCTACCCTCTCATAACGCAGCTATCCTCCTGCCTATCCGCCATTTCATCGTCGAAAACATTCGCTCCGCCCGACGCTTTCTCCGACTCGTGCATCCCGACTTTCCTATTGACGACCTTACTTTCTTCGTGCTTAATCAGCACACTCCCATCGCCGATATCCCTTCTTTCCTGGCTCCACTTGACCTCGACCTTCCCGTCGCCCTCCTCTCCGATGCCGGTTGTCCCGCCATCGCCGACCCTGGTGCACAAGTCGTCGCCCTTGCACACCAGCGTGGCTTCACCGTTCTCCCTCTCGTCGGCCCCTCTTCCATCCTTTTGGCTCTTATCGCCTCCGGCCTCAACGGCCAATCCTTTGCCTTTCACGGCTATCTCCCCGTCAATCCCCAAGATCGACAGCACGCCCTTAAACGTCTCGATAATTGCGTCCATAGCCTTCGGCAAACCCAAATCTTTATTGAAACGCCTTACCGTAATAACGCCCTCTTCACCGCTATCCTACACACCTGCCTCCCCCATACCCTCCTTTGCCTCGCCGCTAACCTTACCTCCCCACACCAGCTCATCTGTACCCTCCCCATCTCCGCCTGGCTTCGTCACACTCCCCCCGACCTCAACCACCAACCCACTACTTTCCTCCTTGGTGCACCCCTCCCCCATGCTTAAGCACCTTCGCGTCTACATAAAATACGATCTCCTCTACTATATTACTGCAGTGATCCCCTATCCGCTCCAGCTTCCGCACCAATAACACTAGCCTCAGCCCGCAATTCGTTAAGTCCGGTTGTTTCCTGATGTACTCCCCGATAATGTCCAACGAACTTCGGTACACCTTGTCCACCTCATCGTCCATCCTCAGTATTTCCCCGCATCCCTCCGTCGTCTCCCCTTCAAATGCCTCGTAACTCCCTTTAAGCATCCCCAGCAACACATCAAACATGTGCCCTATCTGTAAGGTCTCCGCCAACTTACTCCCCATCTCGTTGCACTCCTCATCTGCCACGTGACGCGCTATCCCCTCACAGAAATCCCCAATCCGCTCCAACGTAATACTCAACTTGATCAAGCTTAGCACTAGCCGCAAATCAATCGCCACAGGATTATACAACGCTATGTAGTTCTCACAATCGCTGTCAATCTTGATCTCAAACGCGTCCACTCGCTTCTCCCTACTCACAATCTCTCTGGCTAACGCCACGTCACTTCCCAATAACGCCGCCTTCGCCTTCTCTAACTGCGATATCACTAACTCCCACATCAATCCGACCTCTTCCTTTAGGCCGTTCAACTCCTTCTCATTGTGCTTCATACCTTCTTTATTTAATTTTTATACGCTTCGCTTCACTTACCCCACATCTCCACCCACATTCATCCAAACCTCCCCGTAATGTAGTTCTGCGTCTGCTCCCGCTCCGGCGCAGTGAACATCTGCTTCGTCCCACTATACTCCACTAACTCCCCCAACATGAAAAATCCCACCTTATCACTCACCCTCGCCGCCTGCTGCATGTTGTGAGTCACTATCACAATCGTGTAGTCCTGCTTCAACTCGTATATCAACTCCTCTATCTTGCTCGTGCTTATCGGATCCAACGCACTCGCCGGCTCATCCATTAACAATACCTCCGGCCTTATCGCCAACGCCCGCGCTATACACAACCGCTGCTGCTGACCCCCCGACAATGCAAACGCAGACTCCCCAAGCTTGTCCTTTACCTCCTCCCATAACGCCGCTGCTACTAACACTTCCTCCACACGCTCCTTGATATACTTCGCCCCTCCCATATCATTCACCCGCATTCCATACGCTACATTCTCAAATATCGTCTTTGGAAACGGATTCGGCTTCTGAAAGACCATCCCCACCTTCCGCCGTAGCTCATCCACCCCTACTCCCTTACTGTATATGTTCTCCCCTCCTACCATACACATACCATCCAATCTCGATCCCTCCACCAAATCATTCATTCGATTGAATAACCTCAAAAATGTCGACTTCCCACACCCCGACGGCCCTATGAACGCCGTCACTGTCTTCGCCTCTATATTCATGCTGATGTCTTTCAACGCATGAAAATCCCCATAGTAGAAATTTACGTGACTCGCTTCTATCATAACTTACTTTATTTGGTTTCTTATTCACTTCGTTCGCACCTTATCCGCAAAATACCTCCGCATCACCGTCGCCACTACATTAATCACCAATACCATCCCCACCAATACCAACGCCGTCCCATACGCTACCGGCCTACTTGCCTCAATGTCCACCCCCGATGTCGCTATTACGTAAAGATGGTATGGCAATGCCATCACCTGGTCAAATATCCCCGTCGGTAACTTCGGTAAAAAGTACGCCGCCACCGTAAACAATATCGGTGCCGTCTCCCCACTCACCCGACCCACCGACAATATCAACCCCGTAATGATGTTCGGAAACGCCATCGGTAAAATTATCCGTACTATCGTCTGCACCTTCGACGCACCCAATGCCAAACTCCCCGTCCGATACCCGTTCGGTATAGCCTTTAACGACTCCTCCGTCGTTCGGATTATCAACGGTAACACCAATAACCCTAATGTCAAACTTCCGGCCAATATGCTGTCCCCAAACCCTAACGTATTTACAAATAACGACATCCCGAATAACCCGAATACTATCGACGGTATACTTCCCAAATTGTTCGTCATCATCCGCACCAACCGCACGATAAAGCCGTTACCGGCGTACTCATTGATGTATATTCCCGACATCAACCCCAACGGAAATGCAAATACTATGCTTCCGCACACCAAACACATCGTCCCCACTATCGCCGGAAATATCCCTCCTGCCGTCATACCCTCCGTCGGTGCTTCGGTTAGAAACTCCCAACTTATCACCCCTATCCCGTTATATACGATGAACCCAAGTATCCACATCAAAATACCCACCACTATCACCCCTAACCCCCGTATCACCGTAAAGGCTATTTGCTCACTCCTACGCTTGTTCATAGTCAAAATATTATGGATAATCATATATTCACAGACGTTATCATTTAGATACCTTTGTGGGTGAGTTGGCGTTTGGTGATGAGTTCGGCGGCCAGGGAAATGAGCATGGTCAGTAGGAAGAGGATGCAGCCGAGCATGAAAAGGGCTTGGTAGTGGGCACCGGCGGTGGGGGCTTCACCGAGCTCGGCGGCGATGGTGGCTGGGATGGTGCGGACGGAGTCTGTGAGGGAGGTGGGGATAATGGCGGCGTTGCCGGTGACCATAAGCACGGCCATGGTTTCGCCTACGGCGCGACCGATGCCCAGGACGACGGCGGCGGTGATGCCGGAGGCAGCACAAGGCACGACTACGCGGTAGATAGTTTGCCAGCGGGAAGCACCTAGGGCGAGGGAAGATTCGCGCATGATGTTGGGGACGGTGCGAAGAGAGTCTTCGGCGATGGTGATGATGGTTGGGAGAGCCATGATAGCCAAGACAAGAGCACCGGCGAGGGCGGTTTCACCTACGGGGAGGTTGAAGGTATGCTGGATGAGAGGTACGAGAGCTACGAGGCCAAAGAAGCCGTAGACCACGGAAGGTATGCCGGCGAGGAGTTCGATGGCGGGTTTGAGGGTTTTGCGGGTTTTGTCACCGGCAAGTTCGGAGAGGTAGACGGCTACGCCGACACCGAAGGGCAGAGCGATGAGGATGGCGAAGAAGGAGACCCAGAGTGTACCGGCGATGAGGGGGAGTAAGCCGAAGAGGGGTGAGGGAGTGGCGGTGGGGAGCCATTGAGAGCCGAGAAAGAAGTGGGAGAGGGAGATGGAGGGGGTGGGTAGGTGTTTGGTACGAAAATCTTTGATAAGGAAGCGTTGGGGAAGGAAGGCGATGATGGAGGGGTCATTATAGACGACGGAGGATAGTTTATCGGAAAGGAGGGGGTAGTCATCGCCGCCGAGTTCGGTGTCGGAGTAGAGGGAGAAGATTTCGTCGAAGCGGAAGGTGTGGATGGGGGAGGCGGGGTTAGTGAGGCCGTAGGCGGGGATTTGGTGCCACGAAGTGATTTCCTCGTCAAAGATTTTTTTGATGGTGGTGGGGTCGAGGGAGGATATGGGGTTGGAGGGGTGGACGACGAGGGTGTAACCGGATTCGACGGAAGGGGAGGAGAAGAGACCGGCGCCTTCTTTGAAGAGGAAGACGACGATGAGGAGGATGGTGAGGGAGGTGAAGGAGCCGGAGAGGGTAAGGAGACCCTCTACCAGGCGTTCACCAAAGTTACGAAGTTGACGGGAGGCCATTTATTTAACGGTAATGAAGCCGGTTTGTGCGACGATGGCCTGTCCTTGAGGAGAGAGGGCGAAGTTGATAAAGGGGGTGACGCGAAGCGCGGCATTTTCGGTGTGATAGAAGTAGAGGGGTCTAACAATGGGATAGGATTGGTTTTTAGCGGATTCGACGGAGGGTGCAACGAAGGTAGCACCGGCGTCATAGGAGACGGAGACGGGTTTAACGGAGGCATTGAGGTAGGCGAGGCCGACGTAGCCGATGGCACCTTTGGTTTGGGAGACGGACTGGATGATAGCACCGGTGGCGGGGAGGGAGAGGATGCCGTTGACGTAGTTTTTGTTTTTAAGTACGGATTCTTTGAAGAACTCGTAGGTACCGGAGGAGGTTTCACGGGAGTAGGGGATGATCTTTAAGTCGGGACCACCGACCTCTTTCCAGTTGGTTATTTTGCCGGTGAAGATAGCTTCGAGCTGTTCGCGGGTGAGGTTGGCGGCTGAGTTGGAGGGGTGAGTGATAACGGCCAGGGCGTCGAAGGCTACGATAGTTTCGGTGACTTTTTTACCGGCAGAGGAGAGTTTTTGCTTCTCGTCGAACTTAATTTTGCGGGAGAGCTGGGCCAGGTCAGTGGTATTTTCGAGGAGGGCGGAGATGCCGACTCCGGAGCCGCCACCAGTGACGGTGACGGAAGTAGAAGGGTTGGCGGCCATGAAGGCTTCGGCGAGGGCTTGAGAGAGGGGGAGCATGGTATCGGAACCTTTGATGCGCTGGGCGGAGGCGGGGGATACAGCCAAGGGGAGGTAGAGCGAAGCGACCAAGAGGAGCTTAGAGAGAGAGAGTATTACCTTGTTATTCATGACTACTTTGATTTTAGTTGTGGCACCACACCTGTGGAACCGGAGGCGAAAGTAGTCGATGAGGGTAACGGAGGTGTTAAAGGGGTGTTACGAAATGGTTAAGAGTTAGGGGGAGTCACGAAGAGGGGTGGAGGAGTTTGGTGAGGAGGGCGTAGGGGGTAATGTCGGAGGAGTTATGCCAGAGGAGGGAGGCATCGCCGTGGAGTCGGGCGGCGTTGTGGATGATCTGGAGAGTATGGGCGACAGCTTGAGAGGGTGTGAGGGACATATAGCGGGGATGGAGGAGGGAGGTATCCATGGCGGTGAGGGGATGTAGGGTAAGGTTGGAAAGGCGGAAGGAGGTGGGGTGGATATAACGGACGGGACGGGAGGTGCCTAGGCGATAGCCGGCGGTGTCGGCGTAGCCGAGGGTAAAGTCGTCGGTGATACCGGCGGATTCGAGGAAATCGGTGTGTTCGGGTTCACGGAGCGCGAGAAAATGGTGTCGGTTGAGGGTAACGGGGGCATTGATAGCCTGTTCGAGGGCAATCTTTTCGTGTGCGATGGCGGAGGGGTGAAGGCCGGCGTGGTAGGAGGCGTGGAGGCCGATGGCGGTGTGGGGTTGGAGGCGGATAGCGTGAAGGAGGGAACGGATGTCGGGGGAAGAGAGGGAGTAGTGGGGCTTATCGAGGGGGGTGTGGCCGGAGGCCTTAAAGAAATAGATCACTTGGCAAGGGGGTGTACCGAAGGTATGGGCGAGTTCATTATCAAGGGTGAAGAGCTGGGGGAAGGTATACCAGGGGTCGTGGGTTGGCGCACCGAACTTGGATTGAAGGGAGGCGGTAAGGCCACGGTGATGGAGCAGAGAGCGGGCAAAGCCTTTCCAGGAACGGTAAAGGAAAGGGGCATCGACGTCATGGGTGAGGTAAAGGGTATTAAGGTGGGGGTAGGCGGGAGCAGGCGGGAGGGGAACACCGGTGTGGCGAAGCCAGCCTTGTAGAAGCGCGGCGTATTCGTCGGCCACCGGTCGATGAATGAACCCTTGGCGGTAGGGCAGAGAGGCCTTGCCGGGAAACCGGCCATGCTCATCACGTTTGTCCCGCTGCAATACTTCCTCGTAGCGGCTAATCAGGAAGAAAGTGGAGGCGACGATATCGGCGTATACCACGATAGTGTCGCCTACGCGAGTCACTTCATCCCGCCCGAACAGTAGCGGGACACCGTCAATCTGGGTCAAAGGCTCGGCCGGTAACCCATTCCCGAAGTGCCCCGAAGGGATAATGACCACATTATACTCTCCGAAACGCTGCCGCTCTGCCGTATACCCCACAAACCTACCGGCACCGGCACCGGCCAACCACTCAAGGATATAGTTTATGGCTTCTGCCTTCATTTGGCTCTCCTTTGCTCAAGCAGACGACTCAACTTGATGCGTGCACGCCGCAAGAGCGTCAGCTGCCCCTTGTAAACGGTAAAGTAAGGGGTCTGCACCGCACCGAACTCGCGAAAAAACCTCTCCACGCCTTGTATCATTGAGCCTTCAAAATCAAAGACATCACAGTCCGCCACCTCACACAGTACCTTCCAAAAAAGGAGGCATGTGGCATGGGTATGCCGGAATACCGGCTCACTACCGCCGGCAATATAGTAAGCCGTCGCCCCTTGGCGGACCACAAAAAGAGCTGCGTGCAACCGATCGGCCTCGTCGTAAGCACCCCAGACAGCCGCCTGCCCGCGATCGGTAGCCGTATCAATAAGTTTCCTTAACACATTGTGATGATAGGGCGCTATCTCCTGCCGTTCAAAAACAAGGGCATTAAGCCGAAGAAACTCTGCCGTAGGGACGCCCGTCCGGACAGTGAGGTGGTGCTTCTTCATAGCCTGCCTGATGTACCTCTGTTTAGTCTTGCAGATATTTGCCCAAAGTCGGTGGGTATCGTGCAAATCCTTGAGCAGATAAGTATACCTCGTTGTCTGGGAGCATCCATTCCAGTAGAAGGGTAGCCAATCCGTGACGGTGTAACAGAAACTCTGTGAGAAATAACTGTACCCTTTTACTGTTTCCGCAAACTTCTGACAAATGATTCGGCACTCTGCGAAATCGGGCTCCTCCGGAGGAGCAAACCAAGGCCCCATGGTTTGGGTGTACGGCGGCATTGTAATAATTCCTTTACAGGGTACGTAAATCGGCATCGCCGCACGTATCTTCCCTGCTGTCTCTACCAACAATACATCCCAATTTCCTTCCCCACAAGTTACATCCAGCCACCAATCTTGTGAAAATAAAGGAATCGACTGCTCCTCCCGACAAGTTTTCCGATACTTCTCTTTGGACGTCACTTTTTCAAGGTGGAGAGGATAAGTGTGGACAACTCATCTGAAAGCTCCGGATGTTCGGCCAGAAACAGTTTGGCGGCATCCCGACCTTGTCCGATCTTGGTATCCTTGTAACTATACCAGGAACCACTTTTCTTGATAATCCCCAACTCGGAACCAAGGTCAACGATTTCACCTGACTTAGAGATCCCTTCGCCGAACATGATATCGAACTCTGCTTTTCGAAATGGAGGTGATACCTTATTCTTAACTACCTTGACACGTACCTGATTCCCTTTCACTTCCTCCCCGTCTTTCAATTGCGAGATACGACGAATATCTAATCGTATGGAGGCATAAAACTTCAATGCGTTTCCTCCCGTCGTTGTCTCGGGATTGCCAAACATCACACCCAATTTCTCGCGGAGCTGGTTGATGAATATACAAGTAGTTTTCGTTTTATCAAAAACCGCCGTCATCTTACGTAAAGCTTGTGACATCAAACGTGCTTGCACTCCCATTTTACTGTCACCCATCTCCCCTTCAATTTCGGATTTGGGTGTCAATGCCGCCACCGAGTCTATTACGATGACATCTATTGCCGATGAACGTGCCAGCTGTTCGACGATTTCCAAAGCCTGTTCCCCATGATCGGGTTGGGAAACCCAGAGATTATGGATATCTACACCCAGTTTTTCGGCATAGGGGAGGTCAAGCGCATGCTCCGCATCAACAAAAGCGGCAATACCGCCCATCTTTTGGACTTCGGCTATGGCGTGGAGAGCCAGCGTCGTTTTTCCCGACGATTCCGGCCCATAAATTTCAATCACTCGCCCCCGGGGATAACCACCTACTCCCAAAGCCGCATCAAGACCAATAGAACCGCTGGGGATTACTTCGAGTGCCTCAATAGTCTCCCCGCCGCCCATCTTCATGATGGAACCCTTGCCAAAGGTCTTTTCAATCTTATCCGCAGCAGCCTGCAACGCCTTCAACTTATCGACATTGATGTTTTCTTGTGTCATGTTCTTGATTCTTTTTTGGGGAAACGAAAATGCCCCTATTGCGCAAACGTAATACTATTTTCTTTAAAGACCATCAGAAATTCTGCCATCCTTGAGCTTTAAGGGATACTTCGCCCCCATTTCGCCCGACGAGGCAATTACCGGCTGCTGCTTCGGTAACATGTCCGATGATACTGATGCCTTCCATGAGGTTAATCACGTCGTGGTATTGTAGTGGTACGGTAAAGAGCAACTCATAATCTTCTCCTCCATTTAAAGCAGCGGTAATGAGGTTCATATTAAACTGTTCCGCCATGAGTGCAGTCTGGTAGTCAACAGGGATTCGTTCCTCATAGATACGACAACCTGTCCCGCTTGCATGGGAGATATGTAACAGTTCGGAGGATAGCCCGTCGGAAACGTCAATCATCGCCGTAGGAAGAATATGCGCTTTGCCAAGCATTTCAATCACATCTTTACGGGCTTCAGGCTTTAGCTGGCGCTCAAGAAGGTATTCTTTACCGGCAAAATCCGGCGTAAAGTCTTTCTCACCTTGAAAGACGGTTTTTTCTCGTTCCAAAAGTTGCAGTCCCATATAAGCCGCCCCGAGGTCTCCCGACACGCAAATCAAGTCTGTCTCTTTGGCTCCATTGCGGTAGACAATACACCCTTTCTCGGCTTCGCCGATACAAGTGATGGAAATAATCAATCCTGTTTGCGACGCCGACGTATCTCCACCCACTAAGTCCACTCCGTAAACCTCACAAGCATGGCCTATTCCTTTATACAGTTCTTCCATGTCTTCCACCGAGAATCGCTGAGACAATCCCAGAGAGACTGTGATCTGTTTAGGACGACCATTCATGGCATAGACGTCGGAGAAGTTCACCACTGCCGACTTATACCCCAAATGTTTCAACGGTACGTACGTTAAATCAAAATGTATTCCTTCCAGCAACAAATCCGTTGTCACCAATATCTGTTTACCTCCATAATCAAGGACGGCCGCATCGTCACCTACCCCCATCTGCGTACTCTCATTCCGGCTTTCCCACCCTTCCGTCAAATGCCGTATCAATCCGAACTCCCCCAACGAAGCTATCTCCGTATGACTATTCATATCGGCCACTCTGCCTTTGTTCTTCAACATGCCTGATGATCATCTTATCAAATGCTGCACCTCCATCGGCATGAAAAACGACATTGATCGGCACATAATAAAGGTATTGCCGCCACTCTTTCGGAAGGAAGGAACTTGACACTAAGCGAACCGCATCCTTCTCCGTCACCACAATACGTTTTTTCCCTTGCATATTCTCAAATGTCGCCTTGATACGGTGGAAATCCTGCGGCCTCCATACATGGTGATCGCGATATTCAACAGGAAACACTCGTTGTGACCGTTTTAACATCTCCTTTTGCAATGGACGAGGATGTGCAATACCTGTCAGTAATAGGACACCTTCGTCAGGAGCAAGCTCACTCGCTACGCACTCATCGGGAAATACCGGACAAAAGTCTCCATATTGTATCCCTGTCAAGAACAATTCTTGATGTGGAAAGAGACACATCTCCGTTCGCATAACACGCGCTTCTATCGGCGTCAGTCCTTCCTTACACTTTGTTACAATTATTGTATCTGCACGACGCATTTCTTCGGGGTCCTCCCGAAGCCTGCCTACCGGAAAAATCCGATCGCGGTGAAATATCCGCTCATATTCTGTTAACACAATGGCCAGCGATGGCGTTATTGTACGATGCTGGAACCCATCATCCAGCAAGATTACTTCCGGACGATCTCCTATAGGCAAAGCCAACAAATGCTTAATACCTCGCTTTCTATCACCATCTACGGCCAGCACGACGTCCGGAAACTTGTGAATTATTTGTGCCGGCTCGTCACCAATTTCTAGCGCCGTACTCTTGGCGGTTGCACGGACAAAACCCGACGTTTTCCGTTTATATCCACGACTGAGCACACCTATCTTGTATCGCCCCTGCAACAGACGTATCAAATACTCTACATGTGGTGTCTTGCCGGTACCTCCTATCGACAAGTTACCCACACAGATCACAGGGACTTGAAATTGCTCTGTTCCCAGCCATTCCCAGTCGTACAATCGATTCTTTAACCATGCTCCCATTCCGTACAGACTTGCGAAGGGAGCCAAATAATACCTCATATAATTCTCTCTTACTACGGAAGACGCTGCGAAAGTATATATTTTTCTTACCTCTCACGCTGTTGCTCAATCATGGTTATACAAAGAGAACTTTCCTTATGTTTGCTGGCTCAAAGTCCTGTGAACATGGAAAACATACGTAACTTTTGCATTATCGCCCACATTGACCATGGTAAAAGTACGCTTGCGGATAGGCTTCTTGAGTACACCCAAACCATTGATGCCAAAGATATGCAAGCGCAGGTTCTTGATGACATGGATCTTGAGCGGGAGAGAGGTATCACCATCAAGAGCCATGCCATACAGATGAACTATCGCAACGATGAACGAAATTACATTCTCAATCTCATTGATACACCGGGTCATGTTGATTTTTCCTACGAAGTTTCACGTTCCATTGCCGCCTGTGAAGGGGCGCTCCTTATTGTAGACGCCGCACAAGGTATACAAGCTCAGACCATCTCTAATCTCTACATGGCTATTGACAATGACCTTGAGATAATTCCTGTTATCAACAAAATTGATTTACCCGGTGCACGCCCCGATGAAGTAGAAGATCAAATCGTCGAATTACTTGGCGTCAAACCCGAACAGATACTTCGTGCCAGCGGAAAAACCGGAGAAGGTGTACATGAAATCCTCGCCGCCATCGTTGAACGCATCCCTCACCCTAAGGGTAATCCCGATGCTCCCCTCCAATGCCTTATTTTCGATTCTATCTTTAACCCCTTTCGGGGCATTATCGCTTATTATAAAGTAGTCAACGGAACCTTGCGTACCGGAGATCGGGTTAAGTTTATTGCTACTGAGCGTGAGTACAATGCCGACGAGATCGGTATCCTTAAACTTGACATGTCTCCTCGTAATGAGGTTTGTACGGGAGACGTCGGTTATATTATTTCCGGTATCAAAACATCTCGTGAAGTGCGTGTGGGAGATACCATTACCCACGTCCATCATGGTGCTACGGAAGCTATAGCGGGCTTCGAAGAAGTCAAACCTATGGTCTTTGCCGGGGTTTACCCTATTGACAGCGAAGACTTTGAGAACCTTCGTAATTCCCTTGAAAAGCTCCAACTCAATGATGCTTCCCTCACTTTTCAGCCCGAAAGTTCCGTCGCACTCGGATTTGGCTTTCGTTGTGGGTTTCTCGGACTTCTCCACATGGAAATCGTACAGGAACGTCTTGATCGGGAGTTCGATATGGATGTCATCACTACCGTACCGAATGTCTCCTACCATGTATATGATAAAAAAGGAAATTGTACCGAAGTACATAATCCCGGCGGTCTTCCCGATCCTACCTACATTGATCATATTGATGAACCGTATATCCGTGCCTCTGTCATCACGACCACTAATTACATTGGCCCCATCATGACGCTTTGCCTCGGCAAACGAGGCATTCTACTTAAGCAGGACTATATCTCCGGAGATCGGGTGGAGATACATTATGACCTTCCTTTAGGCGAAATCGTCATTGATTTTTATGATAAACTCAAAAGTATTTCCAAGGGATACGCTTCTTTCGACTACCACCTGCATGACTACCGACCCGGACGGCTCGTCAAGCTGGACATCCTTCTCAACGGTGAACCTGTTGATGCACTTTCCACCCTTACCCACCTTGATAACAGCACTTCTTTTGGACGACGTATGTGCGAAAAGCTCAAAGAACTTATTCCTAGACAACAATTTGACATCGCCATACAAGCTGCTATCGGTTCGCGCATCATTGCTCGCGAAACCGTCAAAGCTGTTCGGAAAGACGTTACCGCTAAATGTTATGGCGGTGATATCTCCCGTAAACGGAAACTCCTCGAAAAGCAAAAAGAGGGTAAGAAACGTATGAAACAGATTGGTACCGTCGAAGTTCCCCAGAAAGCTTTCCTTGCCGTCCTTAAACTCGACTGACCACGTAAAGAAAGCCGTACATTTGCCCCGCAGAAAGTCAGGAAATGTAGAAATGAAGTCACATTCGCCTAAGATTAGCGTGTGTAGTATAAAAGTGATGTGTATCGGCCTTCTGGGCGTGTCTGGCCTCGTTGTTCACTGGTCAACCTTGTCGGCACAGGACAATGAGGATATGGGGATAATCAGTATCTTCGATGAGTTAGCTCGGTTCGAGATGGGTTGCGGTACTGTCATTATACGTCAATCGGAAGAAATACGTAACCTCGTGGGTACCCGTTGCTTTACAGGAGACAACACCGCCAATACCTTGACTACAATGGGGTACCGCATACAGGTTTTCGCAGGGAATAATCGTGGATATTCTCGTGCGGAGGCTTTCGAAAAAGCAAATGAAATCAAAGAAGTTTTTCCTGAGCTGTCCACTTATGTAACTTATCCCGTCCCTTTTTGGAGGTTACGAGTCGGGGATTTCCGCGCCATTGAGGAAGCCCGCTTCGCGCTCCACCGGCTTTCTCTCACTTTCCCTGCATACGCCAAAGAAATGTATATCGTACGTGAAGACATTCGTATCTCTCTTGATTAAAACTTATGAACGAAAAAACGATGGAGCACCCTGATAATTCCCAAGAATTATCCGCCGCCTACCGGCACATTATTGAGTTGCTCGGGGAAAACCCTACCCGTGAAGGGCTTGTGAAGACACCCACGCGCATTGCTACGGCTATGCAATTTCTCACTAAGGGGTATTCCGAAGACCCTGTCGCCGTACTCCAATCGGCTATGTTCAAAGACGAGGGGTATAAACAGATGGTTATTGTCAAGGAAATTGATTTTTTTTCCCTCTGTGAGCATCACCTTCTCCCTTTTTTCGGTAAGGTACATATCGCCTACATCCCCAAGAAGCACATCACCGGCTTAAGTAAAATTGCCCGTGTGGTGGATATTTTCGCCCGCCGCCTCCAAATACAGGAGCGCCTCACCACCCAAATCAAAGAAACCATTCAGCAGACCCTTGACCCACTCGGAGTAATGGTTATTGTCGAAGCATGCCATATCTGTATGCGTATGCGCGGAGTTGAAAAGCAAAACTCCACCACAACGACTTCCGACTTCACAGGGCTTTTCCGTGAAGCTAAAACTCGCGAAGAATTCATCAGTCTTGTAAAAAATTAGCAACCACATGGAACCCTCTCGTCGCTCTTTCCTTCGTACAGCTTCTGCCGCCGGTATCGGCGTAGCTGGACTTGCATTCGCCTCCACGACTTCTGCTATGGAGAACGCCGCCGCCCCCCAACCAAAAGAAAAAAAGTTTGACAGAGTCCTCCGCTTCGGCTTTATTGGAACAGGATCGCGGTGCCACGAACACATTAATAATGTACTTGCCATTCCGGGAAATAGTATCGTAGCCATTTGCGATGTGCAGGAAAACCCTCTCAAACAAACCCTCGCACATATCAATAAGTTCAACCGGCCTCAGCCCAAGGTCTATACAGGCAGTGAACGCGCCTTTGAGCAGATGCTTAACCAGGAAGACTTCGATTGTATCATCATCGCCAGCCCTTGGGAGTGGCATGCCCCTATGGCCGTCGCTGCCATGAAGGCCGGTGTCCCTTATGTCGGCGTTGAAGTCTCTGCTGCCAATACGCTTGAGGAGTGCTGGGATCTTGTCAACACCTCAGAATCCACAGGCAGCCGACTGAATATCATGGAAAATGTTTGTTATCGGCGAGACTGTATGGCCATCCTTAATATGGTGCGACAAGGTCTTTTTGGGGAACTTCTGCATGGGCAGTGCGGTTATCAGCACGATCTCCGCGACATCAAGTTCAATGACGGTACACAGTATCATTATCAAGAAGGCGGTGAATTGCGGTTCGGTGACTCTGCTTATGCGGAAGCGCAGTGGCGTACCCAACACTCCGTCAAACGGAATGGCGACATCTACCCTACACATGGTGTTGGCCCCGTAGCTCACTGCCTTGACATCAACCGCGGTAATCGCTTCCTCTCCCTTACCTCTATGGCTTCCCAGACACGCGGACTCCACAAGTTCATCGTCGATAAAGGCGGACCCAACCACCCTTATGCCAACCTTCGGTTCAATCTCGGCGACATCGTGACCACACTTATCAAGTGTGCTAATGGCCAAACCGTCGTCGTCATCCATGACACCAACTCACCTCGTCCCTACTCACTTGGTTTCCGTATCCAGGGTACCGAAGGGCTTTGGATGGATGACGGACATCACGTCTATATTGAAGGGCAATCCCAACACCCTCACCGCTGGGACGACACTAAGGAATGGTTCGAACGTTACGACCATCCTCTCTGGACTAACCTCGAAACTGATGCGCGCAAAGCGGGACATGGTGGCATGGACTATATTATGATGTATGACCTCATTGAGGCTATTCGCCACAACAAACCTACCCCTATGGACTGTTACGATGCCGCCGCATGGAGTGCTGTTTCTGCACTTTCGGAAATGTCCATTGTCAGAGGGGGCGCTGTCGTAGATTTCCCTGACTTCACGCGGGGACAGTGGATACATCGAACTTCGGCTTTTGCCTCAACAAGATGAACAGACGTGTAAGGGGAAAAGATGTAGACAGGCTACCTTATAAAGTAGCCAATATGGAATTAGCCGACTTCGGGCGGAAGGAGATAGAAATAGCCGAACACGAAATGCCCGGCTTAATGGCTGTACGCCGGAAGTACGCTTCCCAACAGCCATTGAATGGTGCAAGGATTACAGGCTCTCTCCACATGACGATACAGACTGCCGTGCTCATCGAAACTTTAAAGGCATTGGGTGCCGAAGTTCGTTGGGCGAGCTGTAATATCTTCTCTACACAAGACCATGCGGCTGCTGCCATTGCCGCTTCCGGGATCCCCGTTTTTGCGTGGAAGGGGGAAACGTTGGAAGAGTATTGGTGGTGTACAGACATGGCCTTACGGTTTCCCGACGGTAAAGGCCCCAACCTCATTGTAGACGACGGGGGGGATGCCTCCCTTCTCCTCCATAAAGGGTTTCGTGCGGAGGAAGCTCCTGATTCCCTCCATCCCTCAGGGCATGAAAATCACGAAGAGAAAGTGATCCTTGACACCCTCACACGAGTTTTTACGGAAGATAACAAACGATGGCATCGTACCCTTGCCGGCATGAAGGGTATCTCTGAGGAGACCACCACCGGTGTACACCGCCTCTACCGCATGATGGAAAACGGTGAGCTTCTCGTGCCGGCCATCAATGTGAACGATTCCGTGACCAAGTCCAAGTTTGATAATCTTTACGGCTGTCGCGAATCGCTTGCCGATGGCATCAAACGAGCCACTGACGTCATGATAGCCGGTAAAGTCGTCGTTGTGGCCGGGTATGGTGGTGTGGGCAAAGGATGTGCCCATTCCATGCGATCTTACGGGGCACGTGTCCTCATCACCGAGATTGACCCCATCTGTGCCCTGCAAGCCGCCATGGAAGGATTTGAAGTCACTACTATGGAAGAAGCCGTGAAAGAAGGCAACATCTTCGTTACCGCCACCGGTAATAGGGACATCATCACCATTGCCCATCTTGAACGGATGAAAGACCAGGCTATCGTTTGCAACATCGGGCATTTTGACAACGAGATACAAGTCGATAAACTCGTCAAGGTTTCCGGCATCCGCCACCTCAATATCAAGCCTCAGGTAGACAAGTATACTTTCCCCGATGGACACTCCATTTTCCTGCTCGCCGAAGGACGGCTTGTCAATCTCGGCTGCGCCACCGGACACCCCTCTTTCGTGATGAGTAATTCCTTCACCAATCAGGTACTGGCGCAGATAGACCTCTGGCAAACAGACTATAAAGTAGGTGTCTATTGCCTCCCTAAACACCTTGACGAAGAAGTAGCCCGCCTCCACCTCGAACGCATCGGCGCAAAACTAACTCGGCTCACCCCCGAACAAGCCGACTATATTAGCGTCTCTGTCGAAGGCCCTTACAAATCTGATATGTATCGGTACTAATCCCTTGCCTTGCAATTTATATCCCTCTCTCACGTTCTATACATGCCGTTCATATCCGGAAAATGTACATGAGAAGGTGGGCGCTGGCATTGGCGGGGGTGTTAGTGGTGTGTACGGTTGTGCGCACCCAGACCGATGCGCAGTTTAGTCAGCACTTTGCCGTATTGGGGTATTATAACCCTGGGGCAATAGGCACAACCGAAGATTTGAACCTCACTGCCTCCGCACGCATTCAATGGCTGGGTATTGAAGGGGCACCGGTGTCCATTTTTGGTATGGCTGACCGTCCCTTACGCTTCGGGAAGCGTGAATATGGTGTGGGTGTGACTGTATTCTCGGAAACGATAGGTTTCTACCGAACCATGTTGGCCGGAGGACAAGCCGCCTACAAACGTAAGCTCTGGGGAGGACTTTTGAGTATCGGCCTCCAAGCTGGTTTTGTCAACATCTCCTTCGACGGCACAAAAGTCCACATCCCTGACAATGAGTTTTTTCAGCAGCAGGATGGTGACATCCCCAAGAGCGAAGTCAATGGAACAGGCTTAGATATGAATGCCGGCCTCTTCTACATCCGTAAAGAACTCTTCGTCGGTATGGCTATGACTCACTTAACTGCCCCCGAAATAAAAATGGGTGAATCTTCTGGCACTCGTTTGACAAGAGGTTTTAACTTTGTCGGCGGGTACAATATACCGACAGCCGACCCGTTGTTCGAATGGCGGCCTTCTACCTTTATAAAGACAGATTGGCAGTCGTGGACGGCGGAGGTAGCTGTACGGGCGGTATATAATAAAATGTTCGAGGGTGGTGTTTCGTGGCGAATGAATGAATCGGTAATAATGATGTTCGGGGGGACTCTCGGACGATTGTGGGCTGGGTATGCCTACGATTTCCCTCTCTCCGCCGCCATTCGGCAAGGTTCGTTCGGTAGCCACGAAATAGTTGTCCGGTACCTCATCAAGTTGGACAAGTCTCGAAACGGCAGGGGCAAGCATAAAAGTGTAAGAATTTTGTGATGATTGTAGGGTTAGAAGCATGAAAAGGTTGGTGTGGGTTTGCGTCGCCGTCACGTTGGCGATAACTTCTTGCGGGCGTGCCTTGCGCAGTGCAGGTGGAGAGGTGACTGGTGTCCGTTCGATTGCTACGGCTGAACCGGCTCCTTATGGCATGGTATTGATTAAACGGGGTGCTTTCGAAATAGGACCCTCCGAAAGTGACTCCATCTGGGGCATTGTCGCAGATCGTAAAGGCGTATCCTTCGACGCATTCTGGATGGATCAAACCGAAATCACTAATGCCAAATATAGGCAGTTCGTCCACTGGGTGCGGGATTCCATCATCCGTGAACGGCTGGCCGATCCCGAGTACGGCGGTAATGACCTTTTCAAAATTACGGAAGATCGATTCGGGGAGCCTATAACCCCTTACCTCAATTGGGCGCGACCCATCCCTTGGCGGAGGGCTACCGAAGATGAGCAACGCGCCATCGAAAGCGTCTACCATACCAACCCCGCCACTGGGGAGCGCAAGATTGACGTCCGGCAAATGTACTATCGCTACGAATGGTATGACTACACCGCCGCCGCCATGCGGAAAAATCAGCTTGACCTGGCCAAGCGCGTCAGGAATACAGACATCCAAACAGCAGCTACCGACGTCGTCTTGATCTCTAAGGACACTTCCTACTTCAATGAAGACGGTGTAGTCATTAATGAAACCATCACCCGCCCCCTTAGTAGTGAATGGGATTTCCTCCATACCCGCATTGTGAATATTTACCCCGACGAAAACTGTTGGGTGCATGATTTCAACAACTCCTACAATGAGCCGTACGTCCGCATGTATTTCTCACACCCCGGCTACGATGATTTTCCTGTCGTCGGCATTTCGCACGAGCAGGCCGTCGCTTTCTGTATATGGCGCACCAACCTCTTTAAACAAACCCTCACCCTTGCACCCGGGCAAACTATTGAGCCTTTCCGCCTCCCCACCGAAGGCGAGTGGGAATACGCCGCCCGTGCCGGCAAGAATGAAAATAAATACCCTTGGGCCAATGACATCCTCCTTAGCAACAAAGGATGTTTTCTTGGAAACTTTAAACCCGGTGACGGTGACTACACCCGTGATGGGCATATCATTACCTCGCGTGTCGGTTCTTTCTCCCCCAATGAGTTTGGCCTCTATGACATGGCTGGTAACGTGGCCGAGTGGACGTCCACCAGTTATGCCGAATCAGGTCCTCGGCACATGAGTGATTTAAATCCCGAGTTGCGTTATGAGGCGGCTCGTGAAGATCCTTATGTAATGAAAAAGAAAGTAGTTCGTGGGGGGTCATGGAAAGACGTTGGGCAGTTTATCCGTTCCGACCTGCGCACTTTCGAATACCAGAACGAAACCCGCTCCTACATCGGTTTTCGTTGTGCTCGTACCCAAATGAGCTTCGGCAAGAAGCGTAAATAACAAAAGCATTCACTGCGATGGGAAAGTATGCACGCTATAAGAATAGGCTGGAGATGTACCTCGCCAGCGAACGTGGGAGGCGCGTCCTCAACTTTGGTTACAGTTGGGGGGCTTCTGTCGTCATCATCGGTGCGTTATTCAAGATCCTCCACCTCCCTATGGGCAATGCCATGTTGAGTATCGGGATGATCACCGAGTTCATTGTCTTCATCATCTACGGCTTTGAGCGACCTTCTTCGGAGTACCATTGGGAAAATGTCTTCCCTGGTTTGAAATCGGACAATCCACTTGATCAGGTGCATTTCACCGGTAACATTGGCGGTAACGGTGGCGGCTTTTCCGGAGGCAACGGAGGCTTCGCAGGTGGTGGTTTTGCAGGCGGTGGCTTTGCAGGCGGTGGCTTTTCCGGTAGCCCCTTCACCAACAGCGACAGCACAGTAGAAGGTAATGAAGTCAATCCCCCAAGCGTTGGTGGTAGCTTTGCAGGTGGAGGCTTTACGGGCGGAGGCTTTGTAGGCGGTGGCATTGTAGGTGGTTTCACCGGAGGTAATATAGGCGGAGGCTTTTCCGGAGGTGAAAACAGCGGTGGCGGCACTGTGATTATCGGCGGCACCGAAGATTCTGCCTCCGGTAGTTTCAGCGGCACGATTGTCATCGGAGGAAATGGAAGCGGCGCCACCGGTAGTAGTGAAGGAAATAACATGACCGGTAGCACCGTCGTCATCGGAGGTGGAAGTGTCGCCGGTACCGGTGGCGGTTTCTCTGGAGGCAATGGCGGCTTTGCAGGTGGTGGTTTTGCTGGTACCGGTGGCGGTTTCATCGGTAGTAGTGATGCTATTGTCGGAGATAGCGGCAGTGCCGGAAATGGAAGTGTCGCTGGTAGTGGAGGTGGTTTCGCCGGTACCGGCGGAGGCATTGTCGGTGGAGGTACTATTGTCGGGAATGGTGAAACAATAGATTTGAGCGGCCTCGCCGCACTCGAAGTCACCGAAGAAGATGCACAGACCCTCTCCAACAGTATCAAGAAATTGAATGACGCCGCAGGACAGATTTCCAAAATGGGAGAACTCACCGAAGTCACCGAAAAATACGTCGAACAGCTCTCGTCCATCTCCGGTAACATGGAACGATTCGGACAGGCAATCTGTTCCCTCACCGAGCTTTCCGATGGCTTATTCAACTCCTATAAGCATATCACCGACAATTCCGACGGTGTCTCTCAGCACGCCCGTAGTTATGTACAGCAGATGGAATCCCTCAACAGGAACATCTCCGGGCTGAACACCATCTACGAGATCCAGCTCAAAAGCATCAGTTCTCAAATTGAGACCATTGAACACATCAACAGTGGCCTCATCCGCATCCGTGAAATGTACGACGGTTCTGTCGTCGACAGTTCCGTCTTCCACAACGAAACGGAAAAGATGACACGGCAGCTCACCGAATTGAATAAAGTCTATACCCGACTCCTGCAAGCACTGACCACCAACGTCGCTCCCGCTCCGCCCACCAACACCTTTAACTACTAAGGTAACCCCTTACCCCTATGGCTGCAGGTAACAATCCCAATTCGCCCAGGCAGAAGATGATTAACCTCATGTATCTCGTCTTCATTGCCATGATGGCGCTCAATGTCTCCTCCGAAGTGCTTGATGGTTTTGAGCAGGTGGAGGTGGGTTTGAAGAACACCATCGCCAACAGCTTAAAGAACAATGACCTCGTCTCTGGGCAGATTGATAGTTACTACCGTATCAACCCCGACAAGGTGCGGGAGTGGTACACCAAAAGCGGGCAAGTCCGTATTGCCACCGACTCCCTTTACAATTATCTCCAATCCTTGAAAGAGCGCATCGTCACCTATGCCGACGGCAAGCATGGTGACGTCAATGACATTGTCCATAAAGATAACCTCGAAGCCGCTTCTCGCATCATGCTCTCCCCTATGGACGGCGAAGGACGGAATCTACGTGAAGCTATTGATGAGTACCGCACGATGGTCACCGGCCTGGTGCAGGACTCCGCTAAAAACCATATCATTGAGGCTAACTTGAGTACTCAACCTCCCAAACGAAGCCGTATAGAAGGCGCCTCTTGGGAGACTGCCCTCTTTGAAAATATGCCCGTCGCTGCCGCCGTCACCCTCCTCACCAAGTTGCAAAGTGACGTTCGCTATGCCGAAGGGGAAGTCCTCAATAGCTTCCTCAACAGCGTGGACGTCAGTGACTATCGGGTGAACCAGGTGCACGCGCGCGTCATTCCTGAAAGCCAGATTGTCATGCGTGGTAGCCAATACCGCGCAAACATCGTCCTCTCTGCCGTAGACTCCACCAAACGCCCCACCATTTTTGTGAACGGCACGGAGCTACCTGCTTCCGCACAAGGCTTATTCACCGTCAACACCTCTGCCTCCGGCACCTTCCCCATACGGGGTTACCTTGAAATGCCCAATAACGACGGCACCACAGCCCGCCACGAGTTTGTCAGTGAGTATTTTGTCACCGAACCCAGTGCAACCGTTGCACCCACCCTTATGAATGTCCTCTACGCCGGCATAGACAATCCCATCCGCATCGCCGTACCCGGCATACCTGGCGGAAACGTCTCTGCCACAATGAGTAACGGGCAATTGACCCGCAGTGGCGATCTTTGGGTCGCTCGCCCCGTGACTGTAGGTACCGAAGCCGTTGTCAGTGTCAACGCCAAGATGACCGACGGACGTTCCGTTGAAATGGCCAAAACCGCTTTCCGTGTACGGGCGCTACCCGACCCCATGCCTTACCTTGAGTACAAGGACACCAATGGTAATGTCCGTAAGTATCGGGGCGGTACACCCATCTCTAAGAGAGACCTCTTAACCGCCGATGGTATACTCGCCGCCATTGATGACGACCTTCTTAACGTCCCTTTCACCGTCCTCCGCTTTGAAGTCACCTCCTTCGATTCTTTCGGAAATGCTATCCCTGAAGTTGCTGAAGGTACAAAGTTCTCCGAAAGGCAAAAGAACCTCCTCCGCAATGTCACTCGCGGCAAACAGCTCTACATCACCCGTGTCGCCGTCAAAGGACCCGACGGCGTCGAACGGCAAATATCTCCCATCCAGGTTATCATACGTTAACATTCAAGTTATCAAAAGCTAAAAGAATCAGCCATGAACCGCTTCTACCTTCTTCTGACAATTGGAACTTTGCTCTCGGTGCCTCTTATTTTCGTGGGTGCACAAAACACCTCCCCAAGCTCTAGGCGTGCACCACAAGTCGGACGACCCACTACTCCCCCGACACAGACTTCCAACGGAAGGCCTATCTTGAGTGTCCGCGCTAAGGAGCTCAACGAACGTATGACCCAAGAGATTGGAAATGCCGGTTGGATACGCACCATTTACCGTGAGATTGATCTTACCAAAGAAGCCAATGCACCTCTTTACTATCCCGTCCGACCCCTCAACGGCACTAAAAACCTTTTCACCATCATCTTCGAATCCCTCAGTGACGGACGCATTGAAGCCTACAAGTACGAAGACGGCTACGAAGCCTTCGATGATGCCCATCGTATTAATTTCAAAGAAGACGTCCTTGACCGTGCCTACATCTTTTACGAAGAAGTCCCCGGCAAAAGACCTGGCGATAACCCTTCTTTTGTCGTCAATGAAAACGACATCCCTTCCGCTGACGTCCTCCGGTACTACATCAAAGAAGCCTGGTACTTCGACCGCAACAATTCCCTTTTTGACATAAAGACCTTAGCCCTTTGCCCCATCCTTACCACTGCCGGCGATTTCTCCGATTCTCGTACCACCCCTCTCTTCTGGTTACCTTATGAAAACCTTCGCCCTTACATCACCAATGCCCTCATCATGACCTCCAACCTCAACAACGCCAAGCTATATTCCCTCGACGACTATTTTCGCCGACGCATGTTCGAGGGTGAGATCATCAAGACCGAAAACCTCATGAACAAGACTTTGCAAGAATCCTTTCCTCAGGAAGATTCGCTTGCCTTTGCGCGGGACTCCATCGAAAAGCAGTTAGTCTCTTTCGGTAAGTCCCTCTGGGTTCAACCCGACACCATCAAAGTGACTCCCTCTGGAAAAGCCCGCAAAGTAACCACCCGTACCGCAAAAGAAGAACCATCCGCCCGTCCAAGCGACAAGAAAGAGAAAAAGGAGAAAGTTAGTTCGCCCGCAAAGACTGAAAAATCCACTCCGGTTCGTAGTGTCCGCCGGAGTAGGGACTAAACTCTCCTCCATAGCAGTGTGATGTTTCTCAAGGACGACTGTATAGAGCTTCGGGCTTTGGAGCCGGAAGACCTCCCTCTCCTCTACCGTTGGGAGAATGACACCACTTTGTGGTGTTTCGGCGGCACCACCTCTCCTTTTTCGCGACACGCTCTCACAGAGTACGTCAACGAATTCTCCCACCGCGATATCTATGAAGTCGGACAATTACGTCTGGCTATTGAAGAACTCAGCCTTCGGCACACCATCGGACTCGTTGACCTCTTTGACCTCGATATACATAACCGGCGGGCTGCCGTCGGCATACTCATTGACCCCGATTTTCGAAAACAAGGAAAAGCCACCACCGCCCTCAATCTCTTGGCCGCCTATGCCTTCCATTTCCTTCATCTCCACCAGCTTTACGTACACATCCCCGTTGACAATCCCGCCAGCCTCGCTCTTTTCCGACGATGCGGATACCGTGATGCCGGACGACTTGTCGAGTGGGCTATTCGCCCCGACACCTCTTTTGTCGACACCTTTATTTTTCAACTCTTCTCACCTGCCCTTTCTTTCAAATAAATTCCTTAACTTCGCCACGCGATGTGGTAGGCATCCCTCTCCCATTGTTTTAACGAATATTCAGAAATGAGTTAACGAAAACAAATGAACGAACGTGAGAAAAAATCACGGGTTTTCTCGGCTGTTTTTCGCCACACTAATTGGGTGCTTGGCAATGCTCTCCGGAATCGGCCATGCCCGATCATGGTTTGTCATCCCGAATACGGGCGCCTACGGCTTCGGCGATACTTGGGCGACCGCCATCTCTCTCCAAGACGCCCTCTACTGGTGTAGTACCGGTGACACCATTTACCTCAAAACCGGCAACTACTCCCTTCCTTCCTCTGGAGAGCACTATACCATCTTCAAAAAAGACAACCTCTCCCTCATAGGTGGATTCACCGGCAACGCCGACGCTCCTTTAGAACGTTCTCCTCTCTTTATACTCGGCAGTGAGCAGGAAGATATGGCGCGCTCCCGTATCTCCGCACAATCCCAAAATCGTATCTTTTTTCTCGACAGCGTCAGTGACATCTTTTTCAAGGACTTAGTCCTTAGCAATGGCTTAGCACAACCCCTTACCTCCGATGACGCCTTCAAAGCCGGAGGTGCCGTCTATATGGCAAATGCCGAAAACATTACCTTCCAAGACGTTTCATTCCTCAATAACACAGCTCAGTCACGCCAAGCAACCTCTCTCCTGAATGCGCACGGATACGGTGGTGCTGTTTTTGCCCTCAATACAAGCGCGAACTTCATCCGTTGTAAGTTCTCAGGTAACTGCGCCCGGACTTGGATCACCCCGACACCTTCCCCCTCGACACACTCCGATTTTGCCGGCAAAGGAGGTGCCATCTATGCTTACCTTGACAATCCGACGGATTCCGTTGTCGTACAGCATTCCATCCTCATTGACGATTGTCGCTTTATTAACAACTACGCGACGGGTACCTCCCGCAACATTTCAGCCGTCTCACAAGGTGGGGCTGTCTGGCTGGGAGCCGACAGCGAAAACGGCTATTCTCGACTGGAGCTACGTATTAACAACTCCGAGTTTTATGGCAATAAGGCCATCTATGGAGAAAACCTTGCAGGCAATTCCGCCGCCGGTGGCGCCATCTACCAAATGGGTGATTATTCCTGGCTTACGCTTGGACACCATAACCGCATCTATAACAACGACAATGGACTTGTGGTCTCTGAGGATCCCACCCGTTTCCATTTCGAGAAGGATGAAGAAGGTGTCCACTGGGGCTTTATACGGGACAACTACACTACCTCCGACAATATCTATCCGGGCAGTCTCGAAGAATCTGGCGTCTGGCCTGACTACACCTACTCCGTCCGTTTTCCGGAAGGAAAGCTGGAACAAGCAGGCTTTATTCTCGGCACCAGAGACGAACACCCCGCCAACTTCAATGCACACGGGGCTTACGAAGTGCCTCGGGAAGCCACACTCGGTATACGGCTCCTGCGAAACAAGGCTAACGGCACTGTGCCGGCACTTGTGTTCACCAATCCCGACGGTTCCCTGAAATATACCCCTCCCTCCCGTACCCTCCCTGACCTTGCTAACGACGACCGTCAGTATGTGGAATATCGTTACCAATCCACTGTCCACAACGCCACCCTTTCCGGCGCCATCCCCTTCACCTCCCTCTCTATCCCCGTGCACGATACCACCCTCTTGCAACACGAAGCCTTATATCTCTCTTATACCATCTCTCCCGAAGAAATTGTATCCGTCACTCGGCGTTCAACCTTACCCGAATATGTCAGTTTCAATAACGATGGTTTGGTGCAAGCCCTGAAGCCTACTCCAAACGGAAGTCCTGCCCTCCTCATCACCTCCGTTTTCACTAACGGTACATTGATCTCCGCCGATACCTGCAAAGTCGCTGTCTTACCGCCTCCTTTTACCTCCACCCCCGACAAGGCCTACAATTACATGCCTGTACTGACGGATGGAGCTTCTGGTAACTTCCGTTTTACCGACATCGCCAAACGTACCCTTTGCGACCTTCGACCTGAAGCCGGATATGCTTCCCGCAATGGCTTCAAGTTCTCCGTCATCAAACCCAATGTGGACATCCATCAGCTTCGCACCTATGGTGACGATTACCTTCTGCATGTCGCGTTGCGCACCCCCAACACTCCCGGATACTTCTACCGAATCTGTATCAGCGATGGCTCCGGTACCGATACTTGTATCGTCGCCGACCATCGACCCCTCAACGAATACGGTACCCCCATTGCAGATCCTAACTACATCCTGCCCTCCGACGGACAGTGGCACAGCCTCTTTATCCCCCTCAAACGTAACTTCCCCCTTTTCTTCACCGACAACGTCTCCCTTGCCTCCGGCACACCTTTCCTTTCCATCACCGGTCTCAATGACTTCGACCCTATCGCTGTCGACGGCATTTCCTTCCTTACAGCGAAAGACCTCATTACTTCCATCTCCTTCTCTCCGCCTTTCTTTTTCATGAACGCCGGAGACATGCAGACGGCCACCCTCTCTTATACTCCGTCCGACCTCGCCCCACCCGCCCTCTTCCTCACAAATCCTGCCCTCTTCCGTATCAGCGGCCCTTACGGCTATCAACCGGAAGCCGGTGGAACTCACCGCTACACCGTGTTTGCTCGTAGCAATGGTGCCGGACAGCTCACCCTTCCTCAAGACCCCCACCGACTTCTCGTTCCCGTGATTGTTTCGCCTGCCGAAACTCACAACCCCCTTGCCGGTAACTCCTATTATCTCTTCTATGCCGGACAAGAAACCGCCGACCGATTCCATGCCGACGGGCTTGTGACCGCCGATTTACGTCCCAACGCCGAAGGACTACCTACAACCCTCATCATGGACGAGGCGACAATCCTCCCTATCATCCCGCCCGCCGCTACGGATACCAACAGTACAGGCGATACCGAAGATTGGCTACGCTTTCAGACGCCTGCCGACATAGTCAGTGGCGTCAAATTTCGTTCCGGCAATATTCAATCCGTCCTACTCTCCACGCTGGCGAACGATCGACATAATGCCTTCTTCCACATCGCGTATCGTCTTGAAAATGACGCAGACGTGGACAGACCTACCCATCCGCTTATTGAACTCACCTTCACCCTATCCGACGGAAGGACGATTTGCCTCCCCATCGGACAGGATTACTTGGGTACAAATGGGGTCTTGCCGATGGCTGACTTCAATCGACGTAAAGGATGGACTTCACTCGACATACCGCTCTCCCTCCCTATCTTCGACGCTTTCTTTGAAGGCAATCCCTCCTTTGGTGCCAACGCCGATATCCTCCGGATCACCGCCAAAGACCCCGACAGCGAAAAACTCTACACCGAAACGCATCTTGACGCCATATTCTTCTACCGCCGTGAATTCTTCCCCCTGCAAAGCGTAGAGCTGGCGCTTGCTCCACACGAAAATCTGCAAAAGGTCGGCAACGACTTTATCTTCACTCCCGACAAAGATTGGCTTGACCTCATCGTCAATTTCTACCCTGCCAATGCTTCCAACAAACGCATTGACCGGATTTACGATCCCACCCTCGCCAAGTTTGAACAATCCGATCCTCTCTCCTTAACCTCCTTTACCTTCCGACCCCTTGTTGCAGACACCGTCGTCTCCCTTCAGCTCCGCTCTAAGGACGGGAATCATCTCTCCAACATACTGTCCATACGCATCCCTTCTGTCAAACCACGGGCTATCTCCCTCAAGGCCACCGCTGTTTCTCCTGTGGATGCTTCCACTGAAGTACTCAATTACAACGAGGTGATTTCTCTTTCCGTCTCCTTCGATCCTCCCTATACCGACGACACGGACATCATCTGGACACTCTCCGAAAACGGACAACAAACGCTGGGCATACCCGCTGCCGAGTTCCTATCCGTTGGTGGAAATAGTTATGCCCCACAACGGTTCGTCCGTGCACTCCTCAAAGATGGAAAAATCACCGTGACTGCCCAATCCCGCAATGCTCCGAATGTCTCCGCTTCCTTCTCTTGCGCTACGCAAGGCGATGACCCGAGTGAAAGCCCCCAAAATTCCAAAATCGTCCCCCTTGACGACACCACGCCCATTTATGGCAACACCTTATCTTTCCGTATTGACGCCTTACCGGCTTACACCACACACCGGTATGCCCAATGGACACTTGCCTCACATCCCGTAAACTACAATACGTATAGACTTGACGACAAAGTCGCCAGAATAACCAATCCCACCACCGCCGCCGCACCTATTTGCGGTGTCCGCATCAATACGCCCATTGATACTACTTTCTACGTCTTTGCACGACCTGTAAAACCCGATGGCTCTCCTTACACAGGTCTTGAATGGCTAACTTCCTTCCCCGTCCATATAAAACCATACCTCCCCACTTCCTTCCAGCTCAATGAGCATTACAAAATCTCCGCAGTAAAAGATACTTTCCACCTTATAGTGCCCGCCTCCTCTCTCTCCTGGCCGAAAGGTGCTCCCGAAAACGGAAGTTCCAAGTCTCCCTACACTTGGAGCATAGAGCCTCCCGATATTATCAAACAAGTCCTGCCCGACATGAGTACCTATACCGATCCGATTGCTACCTTCACCACTACGCGTGCCGGTGTAGATGCCCGTATCATCCTTTCTCTTCGCGACGATCCTTCCGTAGCGGATACCTGTATCGTCTCCGTACCCATCACCTCCAGTATCACAGACTACGTCGTCACCCACAATAACATCGCTACCGCTTCCAACTACACACTCGGTGATACCTTCTTACTACATACGCAGATACAACCGGAAAATGTCTTGCCCGCTGGATTTGAATGGACCTTCTATCCTCCCCAGTCTGTCGAAATCATACAAACCTTCCCGCCTTTCCATGATTCTATCCGCATCCGCCCGCTACTCTCTAAGGCTATTATCGCTACCGCGTACACCGCTGGCAGCATGCGATATGCGGCTTCACATACCCTCACCCCTGTGCTTCCCGCCGGACAGTCTCTCGTCATCAAGGATGCCTACGGACACCAACAAGCCGAAGTGTTTATGGGGGATGAGCTTTCGCTCACCGCAGACTTTGCTCCCAACCATGCCCTCCGCTGGGAGATCCTCTCCATCGCAGACGGCGCACAAAGTACCGCCGCCATATTCACAGATTCATACCCCAATGCCTATACACGTACCCTCCGTGCCGACAAGTCCAACGAAACCATCTACATCACCGCCACCGCTACCGATGTCCCTGACACCCCTTGCGGTATATTCCGCCTGGTCATCAAGCGGAAGCCGCTTACCTCCCTCAGAATCGGACGACCTGACAAGCCCCTTGCCGATTCCTCTCATGTCTTTTATCGCAAAACGGCTACGCTCCGAGCCTTCGTAGACCCCGCCCTTAACGACCCCCATCCTCTTGTATGGAGCATCTCCCCTAAGGGTATCGCCGAGTTTGTCGGTGAAAATGACGCCGACCCTTTCACCTATACACGTACCGTACGCGCCATTACCTCCAACGCCTCTTGTATGGTTACCGTACAGACGGCCGACGGTGAGCGCATCGCACACCATACCATCTTCGTCCCTTCCGTACCTTTGGACTCCTTCTCCCTCATCAATCCTTTAACCTCTCAATCCATCCTTTCTCTTGTCAAGGAGGTGGGCGACACTATTTTCCTCAGTGCCGAACTCTTCCCCGCCGAAGGAATCTACTCCACCGTCCGGTGGACACTTGAGCCGCTCGGCGTCGCCCGCTTTGTCAAGACCACTGCCTCCTCACCCCTTGAATGTGCCGTTAAGATCCTTAAACCGAACTGTAACGTCACCGTCAACCTTGCCGTCGATAACCTCTCCCCCGCATCCCATGCCATCACCTTCAGTTCCGTTCAAAATGTCACCCTCCAACGGGTCAACGGTACTTCTCTCCGGACTTCGTCTACCGACGACCCTGTCGTCGTGCTCCAGGCTGTGCCGCAACCCCCTGAGGCTAATCTCGCCAACCTCCAATGGAGCATTGAACCACCCACTGCCGCAAGCTTTGTCGGTGGCTCGGAGACGAGTGCTATCCTACGTACCGTACGTATTAACGATACCAAGGGACAGGAGGCTTTTGTCCGTGTCACCGACCCACGCACTAGCGTCTCTGCCACCTTCCCTCTCCATAACACCACCCTCGTCTCCTCTATCTCCCTGCGAGCGGACGCTACTCATATCTCTCACGGAACGGAAGTGAGACTGTATGCAACCATTCTTCCCGAAGGTGCCAACCAAAGTATCGTCTGGAAGGCCCGCAATTTGAAGACCCTTCAGGAACTTCCTATCATCGCCTATCCGGACGAGACTTCTCTCTCTGCAGTGCTCGGTATCGCCGAGCCGAATCAGCAAGTACTTGTCACCGCCACTGCCGCCGATGGCTCCGGACGCGTCGCTTCTTCCCTCATCACCTCTAAACCCGTCGCTTTCGAAAGCCTCAAGCTTGTCCGTATGGATAACAACGGTATCCCGCAGCAGGGCACCACCGCCGATGTCCATACTGGCGACACCCTTTTGATTTGGGCAGATGTGTATCCGGCTTCCGCCGCACCCAATGGCCTTATTTGGAACATTAATCCCCTGCATGCCGCTCGCTTCTTGGATGCCGCCCCGGTGGGGGCACCCTCTAAAACCGGTGTCCGTAAGGTGGAGATTCGCAGTGCTGGGGAAGTACGTATCTCCGCCGTGCATCCCTCAGACCTCAACGGTAGCAAAGCCGCTAACTTCACCCTGAATGCCACCCCACCTCCCGTAGAACCGAAGCCGCCGGTAGACCCTGTCAAGGTCACAAACATTCTGCTCATTGATGAAAATCAAAATAATAAGGCGGAAGTCTCACGGGGAGCCACCATCACCCTCTCTACCATCCTCTATCCTAAGGAGGTAGCTGTCCAAAGTGTCAAGTGGACTATCGACCCCGCTTCTGCGGTGGATGGGACGGCATCCTCTCCTACGGCGCTTACACGCACGTTCACCGCCCTCACTCCCAATACCACCCTGACCATCACTGTCTCCACCATAGACGGTGAACCGAAATCCTCCACCTATACCCTCCACATCCTTCCGCTCCCTGTCACCTCCATTTCCCTCCAAAACATCTCCCCCGACGAAGGTTTCGGATTTGCACCCGGCAGGCCGGTCACCATCCAAGCGACCATCCTTCCTATTGATGCCACCGACCGACGCCTCCAGTGGACGGTCTCCCCTGCCGACGTCGCCGAGTATGACCCCACCGTCACCGCCGCCGCAGTCACCTTTACCCCGCTCTTCCACGATACCACCTTCGTCATCACTGCCGCCGCCCTTGATGGCTCCGCCCTTACCGCCTCTCTCGCCGTCACCACCACCGCCGCCACTCCGCCTACTGCCATCTCTACACCCCTCACCACCTTCCCCGCCGTCGACTACCATCACGGCTACCTCCGGCTCTTAAACCTTGACGGCTATTTGTGCCGGCTATCTTCTCTCACCGGCAACACCCTCGCCCTCTTCCGACCTTTCGCTCCCACCTACCTCCTCCACCATCCCCTCTCTTCCGGTGTCTACCTTCTTTCCATCCAAAAGGGAGCCGACACCTCCACCCTCAAGTTCCTTGTCAAGTAATGAAGGAGTTGCATATCCCCTACCTTGCCGACCTGGACGACCTTCCTCCTCCCCAAGCTGACACCGCCATTGAAGCTACCGCCACCCGCCAAGCCATTGACCAGGTAAATTGGCCTACCTTCCCCCACAAGCCTGATGCCGGTTTTTTTGCTGTCCGTTCGGACACCTCTCTTTACCTCCGTTTCCATGTCTCTGGTCTTTCGCTTCGCGCCACTCACCTCAATGATGGCGAACCGGTGTACACAGACAGTTGCGTCGAGTTCTTCATGAGGAAGGAGGGCGATGGGGTGTACCGTAACTTCGAGTTCAATTGTCTGGGTATTTGCGACGCTTCTCTCCGGCTTTCCCGCACCCAAAAGCTTCGCTCCTTTTCTCCTGCCGACTACGCTACTATACGCCGTTACTCTTCTTTGACCACTCACCCCACTCTCCCCATTGATGAGCAGGAGGGGCTTTTCGCTTGGCAGCTGACTGTCGCCATTCCTTTTGTGTTGATGGGGCTTGACGACACCCAGCGCCTCCCTTCAACGATATGGGGTAACTTCTACAAATGCGCCGACTCCACTCCTTTCCCGCACTACCTCACTTGGAATCCCGTCGACACGGCCGCACCGGATTTCCACCATCCTCCCTCCTTCGCTCCTCTTCACTTGCTATAAGCACTCAGTCCAGTAGGTGGATGACTAAGCCTGAACGAAGTTTCGGCTCAAACCAGGTCGTCTTGGGGGGCATGATGTGACCGCTATCGGCAATGGCCATTAGCTGGGACATCGTAACGGGGTACAGGGCAAGGGCAACCCGCATCTCTCCGCTATCTACTCGTCGCTGAAGCTCACCAAGACCGCGAATACCCCCCACAAAGTCGATACGTTTATCCGTCCGAAGGTCTTTTATACCGAGTATATCATCAAGGATAAGCTGTGAGGAGATCGTCACATCAAGGATCCCCATGGGATCACCGTCATCATACGTACCCGCGAGTGCGGTAAGGGAGTACCATTGTCCTGAAAGGTACAACCCGAAGTTATGCAGGGACTGGGGTTTGTACGGAGGCTTCCCCTTCGGGTCTATTCGGAAGGAGACGGACAGACGGTCGAGAAATTGTGCGTCGGAGAGGCCGTTAAGGTCTTTGACAAGCCGGTTGTAGTCGATGATGGTGAGCTGGCCGGCGGGGAAGCAGACCGCCATGAAGTAGTTATACTCTTCCGTACCGCGATGGCTGGCGTCTTGTTTCCGACGTTCAATGCCGGCAAGGGCTGCTGCTGCCGAGCGGTGGTGTCCGTCAGCGATATACAGGGCTGGGATAGTAGCGAAGAGTTCCGTGATTTGGGCAATGTCATCAGCATTGGCAATGACCCAAAAGGTATGCCCGATACCGTCAGCCGACACGAAGGCATATTCTGGTGTCCCACAGCTATAGCGATGAACGAGGGCATCCAGTTCGGCATTGTCCGGATACGCAAAGAAGACTGGTTCCACGTTCGCGCGGGTGACACGCACATGCTTCATGCGGTCTTCCTCCTTGTCGCTACGGGTAAGTTCATGCTTCTTTATGCGCTCGTGGAGATAATCGTCTATTGACGCACACAACACAAGCCCGTATTGGCTATGACCGTGCATTGTCTGCGCATAGATATAGTAGTGTTCTTCGGCGTCTGCCACCAACCACCCTTCTTCACGAAACCGTCCGAAGTTAGCGGAGGCACGTGCATAGACGGCAGGTGCATGTTCATCTGTGCCTTCGGGGAAATCAATCTCCGGCTTGATGATATGGTAGAGTGACTTCTCATTCTCGCCTGCTTCGGCGCGTGCTTCAACGGAGTTCAGCACATCGTATGGGCGGGATGCTACTGCTTCGACCAACTGTTTGGGGGGACGAAGACCGCGAAAGGGTTTCACATTCATCGTGTGGCTACTTTTAGTCTTTGATTACTTCCGGACGATAGACAGTGTATCGGCTGCGATAGCTCGTTCTTCGTCGGTAGGGATGACGACGATAGCTACTTTACTATCCGGTGTACTGATGAGTTGTTCCTCTCCGCGTACGGTCTTGTTTTTCTCGACGTCCAGCTTCATCCCCATATACTCCATGTGCTCGCAGACCGCTTCACGGGTAGTCCATTGGTTTTCACCCACCCCACCGGTGAAAACTAGTATATCACACCCACCAAGTACTGCCGTATATGCACCGACATATTTGCGGATACGGTAGTTATAGACCTCGAGCGACAGCTTCGCCCGTTCATTACCTTCTTTGATAGCGGCGTCAACATCCCGCATATCCGAAGATACACCCGACAGACCAAGTACACCGCTCTGCCTGTTCACCAAGTCAGACAGTCCTTTAGGATCCAATCCCTCCTTATCTATCAGGAAGGCGAGGGCTCCCGCGTCCACGTCTCCGCAACGCGTCCCCATCAGAAGACCTTCCACCGGTGTCAATCCCATCGAAGTATCTACGCTCTTCCCCTCACGGATAGCGGTAACAGAGCCACCGTTACCGATATGCGCGGTGATGATTCGCTGACTCTCGTAGGGTACCGATAGATATTCACAGGCGCGATGGGCTACATAGCGGTGGCTTGTCCCATGAAAACCGTAGCGACGGATGCCGTACTTCTCGTAGCAGGAGTACGGTAACCCGTACATATAGGCATATGGCGGCATCGTTTGGTGGAATGCTGTATCAAAGACCGCCACCTGACGGATGCCCGGTAGCAGTTTCGCCATAGCTTCTATTCCCTTCAGGTTGGGGGGATTATGTAACGGCGCAAGGGCTATGCACTCCACCAGCTTCGCTGTCACTTCGGACGTGATCTCCACGCTTTTACCGAACCATTCTCCACCGTGCACCACCCTATGACCGACGGCTTCTATCTCATTCAGCGTCTTGATACATCCCAGCTCTTCATCTATCAATAGCTGGAGGATGAATTCTATCGCCGCCGTATGTTCCGGAAGGTCCTTCTCCAACACCTTCTTCTCGCCGTCTGACAAGCTAAGCTTCAGAAACGAACCTGGTAATCCAAGTTTCTCCACGCCGCCTTGGGCCAGGATATGATCTTTCGCTAGGTCGTACAGTTTGTACTTCACCGACGAGCTTCCGCAATTCAACACAAGTACTTTCATTCTCTATTTCTAATTATCATTATTTGAACGGGATAAGTTTCTCAGCATGCAATTCCCGGATAACGGCGTCGAGGATCCCATTGATGAACACCGGACTCTTGGGGGTACTGTAATACTTGGCCACTTCGATATATTCATTGAGTGTGACATTGACGGGTATTGACGGAAAGTGGAGCAGCTCCGCGATAGCCATCTGAAGGATCACCATATCCATTCCTGCCACTCGATCCGCATTCCAATTGATCAGCTGACGATAGATACGCGTACGGTATTCCTCTCCATGAAGCAGTGTCAAGTCGAGCAGACGTCGTGCAAAGTCGGGGCAATCGTCGTCCTTATACATTGGGATGAGGGGATTAGCTTTCTCGCTATCCGGCTTGAATTGTCTAAGCGTCTTAAAGACGAAGCTCTCTATGATCTCTACGTCGTCGTTCCAATAGATACTTTTCTCTTCAAGGAAGCCATTGAACTCCTCATTATTACACACAAACGTACGAAAGAAATCACGCCAAAAATCGCGGTCGGATTCGTAGGTATCGGGTGAACAGAGGCTGTATTCGACATACATCTCCGACTCAAGCAGTTTCTCCAGAAGACCACGCACAAACGCTGTCTCTTCGTTCCATGAAAGATGGTTTGCCCGTGCGTAACGGTTCAGGGCTTCGTGCTCTTCTAATTGTGCAGCAAGACGATTTGACACCAGCCGGAGGTTCGGGTTAAGGTCTGATTCCGTGGGAACGAACTTCTGACGGCGAATAGCCACCAACCGTTCATATTGACGGGTGAGCGCTATCGGCAGAAGCAGCAGAAAATGGTACAAGTCATACGACTTGCGCAGGCTGGTCTCCAGTTCTTTTTCAGCCGTGAGAAGGTTACTTTGACCATCTCTGCCGAACGCATAAACCACTTGGAGCACTTTGATACGGATAAGTTTTCTGGTTACCATTCCTTTATCTCCCTTTTCTGTGCGGTAAAAGTATCTTTTTTCATTACATTTGCCGTCAAACCCGTCTACCCAATCCCTGATACCTCGTGACTGACCCTATTCTTGAACTCATGGCTCCTGCTGGTTCGCCCGAATCCCTTATGGCTGCCATTCGTGCCGGTGCCGATTCGGTCTATTTCGGCGTCGAGCACCTCAACATGCGTGCGCACGCCGCGCATGCCCGTTTCTCCATTGACGACCTGCCTCATATCGCTGACACCTGCCGTGCGCACCATGTCCGGAGTTACCTCACCCTCAACACCGTCCTTTACGATCAGGACACCCCTCTCATGCGACGCATCGTCGATGCGGCTTGTCAAGCCGGTATCGACGCCCTTATTGCCGCCGACGTCGCCGTCATGCAGTATGCCTTGACTGTCGGGCTTCCGATTCACCTCTCCACCCAACTCAATATCGCCAATTTTGAAGCGCTCCGTTTTTACGCCCGCTTCGCTGACGTCGCCGTCCTTGCACGGGAGCTTAACCTGGAGCAAGTCCGACGGATTCACAGGCAGATTATCGACGAATCGCTTTCTGGCCCTTCGGGCAACCTGCTTCGCCTCGAGATGTTTGTGCATGGTGCCCTCTGCATGGCCGTCTCCGGCAAATGTTACCTCAGTCTGCATGCCCAAAACCGCTCTGCCAATCGAGGCGATTGTCTGCAGATATGCCGACGAGGGTATACCGTCACCGACCGGGACACCGGCAACGAGCTGCTCCTGGACGGGCCTTATATCATGTCTCCCAAAGACCTCAAGACCATCCGTTTTCTTGACCGCATGGTTGAGGCCGGTGTCACTGTCTTTAAAATAGAAGGTAGGGCGCGTGGCCCCGAGTACGTGGCCACCGTCACCGCTTCTTACCGGCAAGCCCTTGATGCCTATCGCGACGGGCTCTTCGAACAAGCTCCTTTCGATGCATGGGACCAACGACTATCCACCGTCTTCAATCGTGGTTTTTGGGACGGCTACTATCTGGGGCAGCCCCTTGGCGAATGGAGCCAAGTCTACGGATCTGCGGCTTCTCAACGCAAGGTCTATCTTGCGCGTGCCATCAAATATTTCAGTCATTTGGGGGTCGCCGAGTTCGAGATGGAGGCTGACTGCCTCCATGTAGGGGATCAGGTGCTGGTCACCGGCCCCACCACCGGTGCTTTCACACAAACCGTTCCCGAGATCCGTGTCGACCTTCTGCCCGTCGACGCCACCCGTAAAGGTGAACGTTTCTCTTTACCCACCTCTTGCAAGATCCGACCCTCCGATCGGCTTTACAAACTTGAAACACTTACCCGTTGACATAATATGCATAAAAACGATTTCCTTTTCAGCCTTTCCATGCAAGTGCGGGATTACGAGTGTGATCTTCAGGGGGTAGTCAATAATGCCAATTACCTCCATTACCTGGAACACACTCGACACCGCTACCTCCTTTCTCTCGGTGAAAGCTTCGCGCGACTCCATGACGAAGGCATCGACCTTTTTGTCTCTTGTGTGAATATTTGTTATCGACAACCCCTCCGTTCCGGTGACCGTTTTGTGTCTGGACTGACTCCTCGACGGGAAGGCCCTAAGTTGATCTTCGAGCAAACCATCTATCGTCTTCGGGGCGACGAGCACGAATACGAGCCCGAACTCCGCGACAAGTCTGTCTACGCCACGGTGGAGTGCGTGGCTGTAGTGAATGGACGACTGTCGAGGGGAGACTATTTTGACCGTCTTGTAAATTAACATAATGAAACAAATCTGTGAATTTGTGCAATTGTTTCCATTAACATAGCGAAACAAATCTGTTAACTAACTAATATATGAAGAGAGAAAATGGCCGCTCAACTCTGCGGTTTATGATTAGCGGAGGGGGGACGGGAGGACACATCTTCCCCGCCATTGCCATTGCCGACACCCTGAAGCAGCGCTGCCCCGAAGCCGATATTCTTTTTGTCGGGGCGCTGGGGCGCATGGAGATGCAACGCGTCCCCGACGCCGGGTACCCTATCATCGGACTTCCCATCAAAGGCTTCGACCGCACACACCTCCTCAAAAACCTCACCGTACTCTTCCTCTTGGGCAAAAGCCTCTTTCTGGCATGGAAAGCCATTCGACGCTTCCGGCCTCACGTCGTCATCGGTGTGGGCGGATACGCCTCTGCACCTACACTCTATATGGCTTCATGGGCTGGCGTGCCCACACTCATCCAAGAGCAGAATTCTTACGCCGGCGTCACCAACAAACTCCTGGCGCGACGCGCCGGGACTATCTGTGTTGCCTACTCCGGCATGGAACGCTTCTTCCCCGCAAAGAAGATCATCCTCACCGGCAACCCGGTACGCAAAGCCCTTTTACACCCGCAGCAGCGTACCCTTGCAGCGGCTTTCTTCGGCCTCAACCCACAGAAAAAAACCCTCCTGGTGATTGGGGGCAGTCTCGGGGCACGGACAATCAACCTCGCGATCGAACAGGGTATTCATGCCCTCTCAGAACAGGGTATACAGCTGATCTGGCAGACAGGAAAGAACTATACCCCGAAGCACCAACTAACCGCGCATGGCCTTTGGGTGGCGCCTTTCATTGACCGCATGGACTTGGCCTACGCGGCGGCGGATTTGGTAATCTCTCGCGCGGGTGCCGCCACTATCTCCGAGCTTTGCCTGCTCGGCAAGCCCGCTATCCTCGTGCCTTCTCCCAACGTGGCGGAGGATCACCAAACCCAAAACGCCCGCGCACTTGTCCGCTACGCTGCCGCCGAACTTGTCCCCGATGACAAGGCCGACACGGAACTGATCACGGTTGCAATCGACTGCTTCCGTGACAACGACCGACTCTCACGACTCGCCGAACATATCGCCGCACTTGGAATAGACGACAGTGCAGAGAAGATTGCCGACGCCGCTTTTGCGTTATCCTCTCTACATTTCGTACCTTTGTCCGGAGCGTCTCTTTTAATGTAGGAGCCATGAAACGTTTTGCCCTCTTCCTCACTTGCCTTTCCCTGCTGTGTCCCGCCCTGTGTATCGCAGAGGATGACAGCTATTCCGTGTCGTATACTCCCTACGGTCTTCCTTATGACATTCCCCCTACGGGAGGTTTTTCGGGAAAAACCGAACCCCCCACCCCCATCATAGTGGGCAAGGAATTCACCCTCGAAGTGCGTTTCTTGAGAAACGGCGTGCCCGAGCCTTTTCCGGAGGACATCGCTGATATCTCTTTCATAGTCGAAGAACCCTATTTTAGAAATGTCCGGTGGGTGTGGACACCCAATCGCACCATTCTCTACACCGCCAAGTATGCAGTCATGCGGCACCCCAACTTGACTCCCTACCTGGGGGTCCACATGCG